>NZ_JACXZC010000023.1 GCF_020281205.1 Empedobacter stercoris | reverse complement strand
TTAAAGTTAATGATTTTTAAAACACTACCTTAAATTTTAGGTCTTAGATGTCCACTTTTTGCTGACGATTTACAATGCCAAGGATGTAAGTTCACTAGGTCACGGAGCTCAAAGATCTATCCAAATGACATTAATTCGTCATTTAGCTGATTTAAAACTAAATCAACAAGAAAATGCTACTACAACATTGTTATTAATTGATGAACCAGAATTGTATTTACATCCTCAAGCAATAGAAATATTAAGAAAGTCATTAAATATTCTTGCTGAACAAGGTTATCAAGTTATTTTCACTACTCATTCACCATTTATGATAACTCATAAAGATGTAGGTAATGCAGTACTTGTTAGAAAAAATAATATACAAGGAACTTTTAAAAGAGTAACTTTAAGAAGTGCCGTACCTACAATTGAAACAGAAGCAGAATCTCAACTTACTATATTATATTCTTTAAGTAATTCAAGTAATATTTTATTTTCGGAAAGAGTAATACTAACTGAAGGTAAAACAGAAAATGTTTTAATTCCATTTCTTATTGAAAACATTACCAATAAAGCTATATTACATCATAAAGCTGCTTTAGTAAAATTAGATGGTTCTGGGAGTACAAAAAAAGCAATGCAAGTATTAGATGTTATGGATTTACCTACTAAAGCTATTGTAGACTTAGATTATGCTTTAAAATATGGTATAAAGAATGGCTATCTAGTTGAAGGTGATTTAGATATTCAGGCTTGTTTAAATTGTTTAACAAATATTGCTGATACTGAAAATATATCATTAGCTCCAGATGGTTGGCCACAAAAGGGAAATTCTAAAACAGCAGCAGAAGGATTCGCTATACTTGCAAAATATGAATCTGTTAAAGATAATATTGTAAATATATGTGAGAAAATGAAAGAACATAATATTTGGGTATGGAAAAAAGGGACTATTGAAGATCATTTGCATTTAAATGGGAAGAGTAACCAAATATGGGCATCATTTTGTGCTAGTTTAGATAGCAGTGATTTAGAAACTTTATTGCCTGATGATTATGAAGAAATTCAAAACTGTATTAATTGGATCTTATCTTAAATATTCTTATAATTTACTTTAATATACTATTATCCCCTCTATTTAGTTGGGAATTATTTTCATAAATAGGCAGAGATAACATATTTAATTTGTGTTAATTAACAACCTGTTAATAACCTTTTTATAAATTACCAAACAAAATTATAGCAGAAATAGGGGAAAACATAGATTTGCAAAATATGGAGAATACGATAGTTGTTAAAATTGGAGGTGATCTAACTACAAATTTTGTAGGTATCAATGAATTATTTAAATTTTATAATGAAGCGAAAGATTATTTTGATTGTATAATATCTATCGATTTCTATCATCTAAGATGGTTTGATGCGAATTTAAGCGCCATATTTGGAGCGATGATTCAATTATTAATAGATAATAATAATCTAAAGTTTACTACAGATTTAGCATTTTTAGAAAATAGATTTGATGTACTCTTTCGTAATGGATTTTTAAATTCAGAGAATTATAAATCGGACGAAAGAAATTCTACAATCGCTTTCCAAAATTTTGATCAGAAAGATAAAGAGGGTTTCAATCATTATATAGAAAATAATTTGATGCAACATAGAGGTATGCCGAATTTATCTGATGAACAGAGTGATTGTATACTAGATGCATTAAATGAAATTTTTTGTAATATCCAACTTCATGCTCAAACCGAAAACGATTTCTTTGTATGTGGTCAATATTACCCTAGACAATCTAAACTTATTTTTACGATGGTAGATTTAGGGATAGGTTTTCTTCCTGCAATCGCTGAAAAAACAAAGAATGAAGTACAGTCAAACTATCAAGCAATCAAGTGGGCATTAGAAAAAAGAAATACAACTAAAAAAAATACACCAGGTGGGCTTGGTTTATATGATTTAAATAATTATTTTAGTTCAAGTAATGGAGATTTTCAAATTATAACAGGTGATACATTTTGGAGTAAAAATCTTGAAAATTCTCCTTTGAAAAAACAGATTTTTAATAAACCATTCATAGGTACAATAGTAAATTTGGTATTTGAAATTTAGTGTTGTACCTTTGCAAACACAAACCGTTTAAAAGCAAAATTATGAAAATCAATATTTTAGATATTATAAATTCTAATTTAGCTACAAATATTGAAGATGGTATTAATGTTTTTAATGCAATTAAAGAGATTAATCCTGATTCTTTAATTCTTTCATTTGAAGGGATTAAGCGTATTTCTACAGCTTTTTTAAATGAATCAATAGGGCAATATGCTTTAATTTATAACAATGTGAATACTAATAACTTTGTATTTCCAGAAGATAAACCAATGTTTAAATTCAAAGTTGAAGACATCATTGAAAACGCTCTTTTAGGAGACCAATACGATGAATTAGTAGATAATATGATTGTTTCTTTATAAAAAAAGAAAAGGTTAATTATGCCTTATAAATATTCAAAAACGCAAAATGCACGTCCAAAAGATGGTGCATTTTATTTTTTAGATGCTAACATTTGGATTAAAATTCTAGCTCCTAAATCTAAACCTTCTTTCAAGGACAAAAATTACATCACATTTGTAGAGAAAATTCAAGATAATAGTAAATGTAAAATTGTTGTTACTGCATTAGTTTTATCAGAAGTAATTAATCGTATTCTTAGAGATGTACACATGGAAAAGTTTTTATTAAAAATGCAAAAACAAGATCCTAATTACACACCTCCTAAAGATTTTTATAAAGCTGTTTTTAGAAAATCAAATGATTTTAAAATTGCATATACATTACTATGCGATGAAATCAGAGACATGCATGATACTTTACACTTAGTATCAGATGAATTAGGAGAAAAATTTAAATTAAAACATATTCTTAAAGATTTACCGATTCATTTAGATTTTAATGATCATTACTATTACCAGATCTGTAAAGCAAATAATTATATATTAGTTACAGATGATAAAGATTTTTGGGTAGAGGATGTAGAGGTTATGACAGAAAGCGATACATTGTTTAATAGATTCTTACAACTAAATATTCCTAAATAATTTAATAATGTAGTTATTTAAATAGATAAAAATAATAAATGCGAGATTCCACCAGATTCTCGCATATTTGTTATATCCTATTTATAAAAACTATTAACGAAAAGTCAATATATTCACCGCTCCAGTCACCCTGAATTCATTTCAGGGGCACATTTCGCTTATTCCAATCGCCAACAAAAGCAAAATCACTCAAAACTCATCACTCAAAACCCACAACTCGAAGCCTAGCTAAGTTACATAACGTGGCATTATAGTCGCCTACGGGCTATCGCGGACAAGCCCACTATAACCAAATTATATTAAATATATTTTTGTTTTATTTAATAATTATACTAATCTGAATTTAAATACAAAATTACTATTAATTTTTATCTTTTACGCATCTTATACAATGACCAAAAGAACGTAAACCACTTAAACGTATAACACCTCTTTCTTCAACAATCATATAGCGAGCGTCTTTTAAATCTTGAAAATGCGATTCACTGCTCCAATAAGCACCAATTTTATCTTTAAAATAATAAACTCCATTAGATGAAATCATACCTGTAGTAGGCAAAAATATTTGGTTACCTTTTTTTCCAAAATAATAACCTGATTTACCATTCAATTTACCGTATGTGCTTTTAGAAGATATTAATGATTCAAATTCATCAGTACTTGGAACATGCCATCCAACAGGACATACGTTATTACTCCAAAAATTCAAAGAAATAAAAGGTGATGAGCCTATCCACTTACCATTCTTTATTGAATCCCAATCTTTTATTGAATCGTTATTATTTAAATTCAAAACTTCAAACCCCTCTATACTATTCCACTGGTATAACATACCAATATCTTCTGGACTCTTAGTAAATGTACCATTATAACCCACATTGGAAATAGCCCATGTTACTCCATTAATAGTAACACCTAGTTCTTTTTCGTTGTCAACTTTAGAAGTTACTTTTGTAAAGTATACTACACCTATACATTAAAATAAAAAATATATTTTTATATTTCATATTGAATTAGTTAATTTAAATACGCAATATAGCAATTTCGACATGAATGTTTACATCATTATAAATATTTGTAAAACATGGTATAAAATATCTCTTTTGTATCTTTCTGAAAGTTGAAAACTTCAAAGGAAAAAAATGTAAATAGTATTCCCTCAATTATTACAAACCTTACAATTCTTACAAAAAAAAATTTATAAAATTTTCGAATACGTAAACTACCTTCAAATAACCCCCGTCTATTTTTGGAGAATTTAGAATCCCCCGTACCTCTTTATTGAAATACGGTTTTTTCTGGTGGAATTATTCATCCTCCTGTGATTCTAAATTAATGTTTAACAACGTAGAGGTAAACGAAAAAGCTTGTTTTGAGCACGAAATCAGTACACAATTTTATCTCTACACTAAAATAATATAGCCAAAAATGAAGGTATCAGAAATTAAAATCTCATATACTAATGAAGTTGATGAGGTAATCAAAGTATTGGGAAGTAGTGAAGTTTACCAAGTCTTAAAATCGAATTGGGATATGGATACAATAGAGCTACAAGAAGAATTCAAGTTGTTGCTTTTAAATCAAGCAAATCAAGTATTGGGTATAAAAAGCCTATTCAAAGGAGGGGTAATTAATTGTAGTGTTGATGTTATATTAATTATGAGTTTGGTGCTTAAAACGAATGCTTCTGGACTTATTATATCCCACAACCATCCAAGTGGTAATCTAAAAGCAAGCGAAAGTGACAAACGCATAACCTCTAAAATAAAAGAATGTTGCGAGTTATTTGATGTTAGATTATTAGACCATATTATTATGGCTAAAAATTCTTACCTTAGTTTTGCAGACGAAGGAATTCTTTGATTTAGAGAAAATATACGAGTAGAATTAGAGATTAGATTTGAAAGAATCATCCCCGATTTCATCCCCTCATATATCAGCTTTATCGTTTAGCACCTTTCCATTCAGACGAAGAGCGATTAGAATATCTGTTCAAACTCTATGACGAAATGACAACAAAAGAAACGTTGTTTGCGAAAGAGAAAAAAGGGAAGAAGAAATAATTTATTTTATTTACAAAATGAGTCGCATTTTTGTAAATAAAATATTTTGATAACAGAAATTGTAAGCTAAATTTGTTGTTTACATTTTCTAAGCAAAAGTTGTAAGCAAACTTTTTTGTTTACAACTTTTGTAATCAAATCTATTTGATTGTTGTTTTTTGCTGTTTTTTGTAATCAAACACACTTGTTTACATAATTTTATTTATATTTGGATACAATATAATGTGAAATGGATTTTAATATAGATAATGCTGTAAAATATCACTACAATAATTTTCCTCCTCAAAATATTAACTACGCAGATTTTATTCAGGAACTTGTGAAAGCAACGGACGCTCTTGCACGATTTGATCAAATGCTAAAAAATTTACATAACACAGAAATTCTTTTAGCTCCATTAAGAAATCAAGAAGCCGTAATTTCATCTCGTATAGAGGGAACTATTAGTACAATGGACGAGATTATGTTATATGAAGCTGATAATGAAGGTCAAGATAATCCTAATGCTAAAGCTGATGTTATAGAGACTATTTTATATCAACGTGCTTTAAAGAATGCGCAAAATGCTTTAGAAAGCGGTTATGGCTTTTCAATAAGTTTTATTAAACAAATGCATCAACAACTTCTGTACTTAGGAAGAGGAGCAAACAAATCACCTGGTGAATTTAAAAAAGAGCAAAATTATTTAGCTGATACCCGTAAAAAAGAAATTCAGTTTATACCAATTAATCCAGAAAACTTAGATCAAGGTTTAGAAAATCTTTTTGATTATATCAAATCTTGCGATTTACCGCCTTTAATTAAAACAGCAATCATGCATTTAGAGTTTGAGGCATTACATCCATTTAAAGATGGAAATGGTCGAATTGGTCGTATGTTAATAACACTTAATTTATGGCAAGAAAAAATTCTTTCTCAACCTCATTTTTATATCAGTGGATATTTCGAAGAAAATAAAGACGAATACATCGAGCAAATGAGAGAGGTTTCACGTTCTAATGATTGGAACCAATGGATAAAATTTTTCTTGAAAGCAGTAGAAAGTCAAGCAATACGTAATTTAGAAATTGCAGAAAATATCAAAAACTTATACGAAACAACAAAAACAGAATTTTCAGATATATTGTCTTCCAAATGGAATATGGAAATTTTAGATTTTATTTTTACTTATCCTGTATTTAGAAATAATAAGTTTGTGAATACAACGAAAATCCCAAATGCTACTGCTGTTCTGATTATTAAAAAATTAGAAGAAAATGGATATTTGGTTTTAAGAGAAAAAGCAGCTGGTAGAAGAGCAGCCCTTTATTCTTTCGAACCTTTAATGCAATTAGTACGCGTGTAAAACAAAATAATAACTCTATTCAATAAACATGAAAACCAATACAACAAACGACTATAAACAACCAATTAATCTGGTTAATGTAAATTATAAACAGACTGGACAAAGTAAATCTACAAATGAATATGGAATACGTGAAATGCAAGAAAAAGCATTTGAAGCGCGTTCTGCACAATATTTATTATTAAAAGCTCCTCCAGCTTCGGGAAAATCAAGAGCTTTAATGTTTTTAGCCTTAGACAAATTAATTAATCAAGGAATAAAAAAAGTAATAGTCGCTGTTCCTGAAAATTCCATCAACCTACCGTTTATCAAGGAACTATTAGTATCATTAGGAATATCTATAGCTACTATTCGAAATTTGTCAGGACCAAGCGCTATCCCATTATAGGCAGGCAGATTATTAATATAAAATTTTTCTTTCACGTAGACATCACCTTTATTTACTTCAAGCATTTGAACAGGATTAGGAACACCAATACCCATTTGAGCATATACGGTGCTATAAACTGTTAATAACAACAGTATAAATGATAGATTGTATTTCATAGAAAAGTTTAGGTTGGTTAATAATTAATTACAGCAGCAGTTGCAGAAGAGGTAGATTTGTTGTTCATCTTTATATCTTGTAAAGGAAATATTTTAGCATAATTTTTAGGATACACAACACATGTTATATGCCAAGTACCGTTGTTTTCAGAAGCACTGCAGAATAATCTGCTTCTAAATGCCAAGTTCCATTTCTTTCGTTCTGGCCACTGGTGGTGCTCGATTATTTCCTAATAAATTTTGATCAAACCATGCCGATAAAATTACCAAAGCATAATCTGTAGAATTAATTTTAGTATTAAAATCCAAAACCCAATCTTTATTTATATTTTTTAATTGATAAGTTAAAATATAAAACCCCAAATCAATAAGACACTCAATAAAGGGGGACAAGTTGAGGACAAATTGCAAAATGCTAATTTTAAATACAATTATTAAACAGATAACTAATTAATAATTCATTATTTAAATTCTAAAATTTCAATCTATATCAAATTTATAACAATACACTTTACATTTCGACAAATAAACGCCTAATCTACTTGAATTAGGTTAACGTTAAGCTCAAAGAACACATAAAAAAAGGAAGAAATTAGTATTTCTTCCTTTTTTTGATTGAATATATAACGTCTATTTTAATTGTTGATAAAAGTATAAATCATAGGTAGGAAATAAATTTGGATAGAAAATTTTACCCAAGTCATTTAGAATTATATCGGGACGAACAATTCCTTGTTCAAAATAATCGTTTGAACCTTTTTCGTTCATACGTTTATTGTAAGCATATACATTTCCTTTATTAAATGCATCAAACCAAGTATAATTCGGATAAGATGCTTTCATTTCTGCCAAGGAATTAACATTTGTCACATTAATCCAATAAGTTGCCGATTTACCTTTGGTATAGACTTCTTCAAAGGTTAAACTCAAACTATTTTCTCCAATTTTATCATCAAAAATATAATTACCTTTTGCATCATCAATCAATTTTGCTTGCAACAAATCTCTCGTTGGCAAATACCAAACATCACCATACATCGTATTTACAATTGTCGAAATATTTCCATTTGCTTTGGTTTGAATGATATTTTTAATCGAATCGTAATTATTTTTAACTGTTTCTATACGTTTTTCGGCATCTATTTCTTTTCCTACAAGCTTTCCGAAAATCTTCAAATATTCAACCTGTCCTAATGGATTTTGTTCTTTATATTCATCTAAATACAAGATTTTTATTCCATTTTGTTCCAATTGTTGATGAAATTTTGCCAAAACAGGATTAGAACTAGCAATAATTAATTGAGGTTTATTTTTGAGAATAATTTCTGTGAACAATTCATTGGTGTTACCGACTTTCAAGATCGTCTTATTTGATATTCCTTCACCAATTTTCGGATTAAAGATAAAATCGGCATCGCAAACACCTTTTATTATATCAATACTTCCTAATTCATCTAAAAATGTAACTGCAGCCGATGTTTCGACCATTACAGATTTGATTGGTAACTCTTTTTTATCAAAGGAGACGAAATTACCCGAAGACTTAATTGTGATTGTTTCATCACTTTCTTCTATTGAAATATTTTTTGCAAACTGAAATTTCTGTTGGTTTTGATGAGATTGAACTACTTCTTTTGGTTGTTTACAACTGCTAATGGCAAGAAGTATGAATGAACTTAGAATTATTTTTTTTAGCATTTCTTTTCAAAATTGAAGGAGCAAGTTAAGAAATATGACAAAATCATAAAAAATATTTTTGTAAGCAATTGATTCGTTGCAGATTAAATTATAGTTAAAATTTTTTGTCTAAAACCTTAGGTTTTTCTAATAAAAGTGCTGTATATTTGCAATCGAAAATAAGGGAAATTAGTTTTCAATATTTCAAATGGCCGAGTGGCGCAACTGAATAGCGCACTTGATTACGGCTCAAGAGGTTACAGGTTTGAATCCTGTCTCGGTCACAAAAATGCTCAGCGGCAAACGTTGAGCTTTTTTTATGAATGTTAAATTCTATTGTTATCAATAAGAAAGTCCATTTACAAATTGTAAATGGACTTTTTGGATTTTTATTATTTCTTTCTGAAGTAAACTTCGATCGGAACACCTTCAAAATTAAATTCTCTTCTCAATTGATTTTCGATAAATCGTTTGTAAGGATCTCTAATATATTGTGGCAAGTTACAGAAAAACGCAAATTGAGGCGTTTTTGTAGGCAATTGCGTTACATATTTAATTTTGATGTATTTTCCTTTTACTGCAGGTGGAGGTGTAATCTCGATAATCGGTAACAATGTTTCGTTTAACTTACTTGTTTTAATACGGCGACTACGGTTCTCATAAACTTCGACAAATGTATCTACAGCTTTTAAAACACGTTGCTTTGTTAAAGCTGAGATAAACAATACAGGAACATCTGTAAATGGTGCAATACGTCTTAGAATAGCTTCTTTGTATTCTTTCATGGTATTGGTTTCTTTTTCTAACAAATCCCATTTGTTAATCAAAATAACGACACCTTTTCTATTACGTTCTGCTAAATAAAGAATATTTAAATCTTGTGCTTCAATCCCACGTTCTGCATCAATTACTAATACACAAACATCACATTCTTCGATTGCACGAACCGAACGCATCACAGAATAAAATTCTAAATCTTCGCTAACTTTTCCTTTTTTACGCATCCCTGCAGTATCCACCAAAACAAATTCATGTCCAAATTTATTGTACAATGTTTCGATAGAATCACGTGTTGTTCCTGCGATATCAGTTACAATATTACGTTCTTCACCTAATAATGCATTGATTAATGTAGATTTCCCAGCATTTGGACGACCTACGATTGTAATTTTAGGTAAACCTTCAAATGGATCTACGTGTACTTCTTCTTTAAAAGTATCCACTACATCATCTAACAATTCACCTGTTCCACTACCAGTCATGGCAGCGATTGTGTACATTTTTTCGAATCCTAAGTTATAAAACTCATAAGAATCGTCTAAATTTTTGTTGGTATCGACCTTATTCACAACTAAGAATGTAGGCTTCTTAGTGCGTCTTAAAAGGTTGCCAACTTCCTTATCCATATCCGTTAATCCAACTTGATTGTCTACCATGAACAAAATTACATTTGCTTCATCAATAGCTAATTCAACTTGCTTGCGGATCTCTTCTTCAAAGGTATCATCCGAACCAACGACATACCCTCCGGTATCGATTACGGTAAACTCTTTCCCATTCCAATCCGATTTTCCATAATGACGATCACGAGTAACACCAGAAGTGTCATCCACGATAGCTTGTCTTTTTTGGATCAATCGATTGAAGAATGTAGATTTACCAACGTTTGGTCTTCCTACAATTGCAACTATATTTGACATTCTGCAAAGGTATAATTTTTCATTTTATTTTTTGTATTAATTTTTTGATTGATAAAGTTTTGTACAAAAAAAAGGTTAGATAAACTCTAACCCTACTAATTTTCTTACTTTACAACTTTTAAAAGCTCTTTTTCCGCCACTACTTTTCTTAATCCAGAACTTGAGAAACGGTGATCTCTTGAGTTATAATACAATTCAATTCCTTTTTCTTCACAATATTTTCTTCCTGTGAAGTTTTTATCTTGATACTCTACTCCCAAAATACGAACATCAATCTTGAAAGAACGTAAAACATCTTCCAAATCTTGTTCTGTCGCATAAGGCACAATTTCATCTACGAATTTGCATCCTTTTAATTGAATGTAGCGTTCTACAACAGTTTGTGTTGGTTTGTTTTTTTCAGGACGATCCAATGTCGGATCCGTCTGTAAACCTACAATCAAATAATCACAATGTTGTTTTGCATCTTCTAACATTTTGATATGCCCAGCATGGAGCAAATCAAATGCGCTAAATGTAATTCCTATTTTCATAGTATGTTTTTAGTTTAGTTTCTTAAGTTATTGTTTAGTCTTCGCTGGAACGATTATAATCATCTTCAATTCGAATTATGTCCTCTTCACCAAAATATGTACCATGTTGTACTTCGATGAAAATCAAGACCTCATTTCCGATGTTTTGAATACGATGCTTTGCTTTCAATGGAATAACCACCACTTCGCCAGCATTATATTCATATTCTTTATCATCAAGTGTCACCAAAGCTTTTCCTTGAACAATTGTCCAAACTTCGGCACGATGATTATGGTATTGGTAAGACAAACGTCCACCAACATTTACTTCTATGCGTTTTAATTTATATATCTCGGTATCTTCTAATACATAGTAAGTACCCCAAGGTCTTTTTCCTATTTCCATCTTTTATGCAATTTACTGAATA
Source organism: Empedobacter stercoris (assembly GCF_020281205.1). Taxonomy (GTDB): domain Bacteria; phylum Bacteroidota; class Bacteroidia; order Flavobacteriales; family Weeksellaceae; genus Empedobacter; species Empedobacter stercoris. The sequence continues at coordinate 42,080 of NZ_JACXZC010000023.1, read as the reverse complement.
TTTCGATATACATATTCAAAATATTCCATTAATAAATTGTTTCCTTTGTCAAAAAAAAAACCCCAAACATACGCTTGAGGTTTTAAAATGTGGTGCCTCCAGGAATCGAACCAGGGACACAAGGATTTTCAGTCCTTTGCTCTACCAACTGAGCTAAGGCACCGCTCATTTTGGAATGCAAATATAAGAAGGTTTATTTCTTATTTCCAAAATAAATTTATTTATTTTTTTAAATTTATTCAAAACAATTGATTTTTATTGAGTTATTTTTATAAAAAATTTCTAACTGCTAATAAAATGGATTGGTCAACAACTCTTTTTCAAGTTTGGAGCTTTATCAAAGATTGGTATTGGATTCCATTATCTTTTTTATATGTCATAGTTATTATTACCATTTTAATTGAAAACAGAAATCCAACAAAAACAATTGCTTGGATATTAGTGATTGTTTTTCTTCCCGTAATTGGATTCATCATTTACTTTTTCTTTGGTCAAAAATTTAAAAAAGATTTATATTTTAAACGTATAGATAAAAGTCATCAAAAAATTATTGGGGAAAAATGGCAAGAAATGGATAAAATTATCCAAGAAGATTTGATACGAGTTAAAGACAAAATAGGTTCTCTTTCTCAGGTTTATCGTTATCTAAACAATGCGCGAGTTGCTCCTCCATCAACCAAAAATAAAGTGAAATTATTGATAAACGGAGAAGAAAAATTTCCTTTATTTATTGAAGCACTAAAATCTGCAAAGCATCATATTCATCTCGAATATTATATTTTTGATGAAGATAAAATTGGTAATGAAATTATCTCCATTTTAGAAAAAAAAGCAAAAGAAGGTGTTGAAATACGTCTAACGACAGATGATTTTGGTTCTCCAAAATTAAATAAACATCAAAAAAGATTTGAAGGAACTGGAATTGAATATCAAACGTTTCTTCCTGTTCGTTTTTCGTCTTTAGCCAATTCAAACTATCGTAATCATAGAAAAATTTTGATTGTAGATGGTCAAAAAGCGTTTGTTGGAGGCATTAATATTAGTGATAAATACATCAATCAGGATGGAGAAAAAAGTCCGAATAACGAAGTTTATTGGCGTGACACATCCGTTATGATAGAAGGTGAAGCGATTAATAATTTGCAATTGCATTTTTACTTAAATTGGATGATGACAGAAGGAAATAAATTTAATATTTCTGACCCCAATTATTTTTTCGATTCAAAAAACACGAATTTTAACAATATGGCGACCGTAAGTTATGGTCTTTCTTCGCCAGGTAGTGATGTACATTCGGCAATGGAAGCCATGATTTTGGCGATTACCTTAGCACAAAAGAAAGTACAATTGTGCACGCCTTATTTTATTCCAAGCGATGAATTTAAAACAGCCTTGATGATTGCGGTTTCTGCTGGTGTAGAAGTCGAATTGATTATTCCTAAAAAAGGCGATTCTATCATCGTACAACAAGCTTCATTGTCGTTCCTAAAACCTCTAATGAAGAGAGGTGTAAAAGTTTATCTTTATGAAAAAGGGTTTATTCACTCAAAAACGATTACTGTTGATGATAAATTGGCTTTTATTGGAACTGTAAATTTAGATTTTAGAAGTTTTATGATCAACTTTGAAATTACTTCAGTTATTGAGAACGATATTTTATTGAATGAAATGAATACGAATTTTGAAATAGATCGAAATAATTCAGAATTATTAAACATCGAAAAATGGGAAAACAAACCATGGTATAATCGTGCATTTGCTTCGGTTTGTAGGTTATTAGCACCGATATTGTAATCGTTTATTATATTTACTTTAATAAGAAAAAAAATGCTTTGCTATCAATAGGAAAAATTGCTTTAGGATTTATTTTATCCTCTATTTTGATTAATCTTTTTGATCATTCTGATCTGATAATAGAATCGTTCAAAACAGGATTTATAGAAGGATTCAGAGGAAAATAAAAAAACTCCACTTAAAAAAGTGGAGTTTTTTTATTTTCGTAAGTTTCGATTTTAATGATTTCTGAAATCTTCGATTTCCTTTCTGATATCTTCATATCGTCTTCTCAAATCATCTGAAATTGTATTTGGTAAATTTTTAACTCTTTTCAATTGAAATGAAATAAAAATTGCAAATATACCTGATGAAATGATAGCTAAACCAAGCCACATAACAGCTGTTAATCCTGCTAATTGTGGATTTGAAATTAATATAATCGAAATAATTAATCCAATAATTGCGAAAAATAAAGAGAATCCCCAATCTTTAACACCATAGTTTTTAAGTTCAAAAGCATAACTAATTCCCGAAATTGAACGGAATAGCACTAAGAATCCAACATAAAATGCAAAAACTTCTAAACTTAGAATAGGATTAATCACTAACATAAATCCTATAATAGCAGTGATAATTCCAAAAGCTAATGTCCAACCCCAACTATCTATTTCATCCTTATTAGAAAGTGAAAAAACAATTTCAGAAATTCCAGAGAATAAAAATGATACAGCAAAAAACACTGAAAGTGCAACATAAGAAGCTACAGGAGAGACAAAAGTGTAAATTCCTAATCCAACAAATAATAATCCTATGATTAATAAAATCCACCAATATTTGACAGAATTTTTGATTGATTTGTAAAAAGTACGAGCCATTTTGAAAAAAAATATTTAAAATTATAGACTTAAAATTAAGAAATATTCTAATTAAACCTCTATTTTTTTGTTTTTTTATAATGATTATTGATTTCTTAAAATTCAGGATTTATTTCATGCTTACTAAAAATTAAATACTCTTAACTTTGAAGTTCGCTTAAAAATCAACGAAAATGAAGTATGGAATAGAGGCGGCTTCTATCTACGTTCCGCATATATATTTACCAATAAAAGATTTAGCAATTCAACGCAATATTGATCCTGATAAACTTGAAATAGGATTAGGATTAAAAAAAATGTCTGTTTTAGATGTTCATGAAGATACAGCAACTATCGCTGCGAATGCTTTGTTGAAATTAATCACAGATTTTGATATAAATCCAACTGAAATCGGACGAATTTATTTAGGAACAGAAAGCGCTTTAGATGGCGCAAAACCAACGGCAACTTACGCGGTTCAGTTAGTGGAATCTGTTTTGGCAAATCAATTTGGAGAACGACCTTTTAAACACACAGATGTTGTGGATATGACGTTTGCGTGTGTGGGTGGAGTAGATGCGATGCACAATTCTATTGATTATGTTCGTGTAAATCCAGCTAAAAAGGCGATTGTAATTGCAGCAGATTATGCAAAATATGGTTTAGAATCGACGGGAGAATATACGCAAGGAGCTGGTGCAGTAGCGATGTTAATCTCGAATCAACCAGATTTGATTGCGTTTGATAATAATTGGGGAATTGGAATGGAATCTGTTTTTGATTTCTTTAAACCACATCAATCAACTTCTGATGAAGCGATTTTGAATGCTTTAGGAACAACAAAATCTGAAATCGAAATTTTTTCAGATGAACCAGTTTTCGAAGGGCAATATTCTAACGAATGTTATAAGAATAGAGTAAGAGAAGCTTATTTTAATTTTAAAGAAAAAGCAGGTGTTGAAGGAAAATTGTACGAAAATTGGCGATATATTGCTTTTCACTTACCTTATGCATTTCAAGGAAAAAGAATGTTTTCGGATGTTTTTGCGTTAGAAAATGGTCAAGATAATTCGAATGATAACTTGAAAGTTGTTGCGAAATCGGATGAATATAAAGCGTTAATCAAAGAAAAAGTAGAACCAACTCAACGTGCTTCTTCTGAGATCGGAAATATGTATACTGCTTCAATTTTCACTGCATTTTTATCGGCTTTACAAGTAAGTGCAGATAGCAATGAAGAATTAAATGGAAAAACAGTTGGTTTTATTGCGTATGGTTCTGGATCTAAATCGAAAGTTTTTCAAGGACAAATTGGTGAAGGTTGGAAGAATGTGATGAATAAAATGGATTTGTTCAATTATTTGAATCAAAGAGAAGCAATTTCTTTTGAACAATACCAAGATTTACACAATAAAAATCTGAAAACATCTATTAATGATTCGAAAGGTTTTGCCTTAGATCGCATTGAAACTGAAAATCCAGATTTGAAAGGTGCTAGATATTATACTTTTAAAGGATAAAACATATAAAAAAATCGCTCATATGAGCGATTTTTTTTTATACTATTTTCAATTTCCATTTCCCTCGTTTAAAAAGTATAAATGCTAAAATTGCAATAAATGTTTCAGCAACAGGAATTGCTATAAAAACACCTTCTTCTCTCAATTCGAAATGGTAAGACAATATATACGCTAATGGAATTTGAAACAACCAAAATCCAACAAAATTAATAATGGTTGGCGTCATCGTATCACCAGCACCGTTAAACGCATTCATCATCACCATTCCAATTCCATACAAAAGAAAACCACTTGCCAAAATATACATTCCTTCCTTTGCAACAAGTTTAATAGACTCTTCTGTTGTAAATATTGAAACTAAATAATTGCTCAAACCATAAAAAACTATGCTTATTATTAGCATATAAATAATATTAAATTTCATAGTCATTAAAACCGATTTTTCTGCTTTTTCGGGGTCTCTATTTCCTAAATTTTGTCCTACCAACGTTGCTGCTGCATTACTTAATCCCCAAGCAGGCAACATAAAAAACATCATTAATCGCAATGCAGTTTGATAACCTGACGAAGCTATTTCTCCTCCTGTTTGTGCAACAATCCGTGCTAAAATTATCCAACTACAACTTGCTATAACATATTGAACAATTGCAGGAATAGCAATTCGTAAAATATTGAGAATTAAATTAGATTTTGGCACAAAATAAGACCATTTGATTTGAATTAATGAGTCTTTTTTCTTTAAATAATACAGTTGATAGACAACCCCACAACTTCTACCGATTGCTGTTGATAATGCTGCTCCTTCTAATCCCATTTCTGGAAAAAAGAACCAACCACGAACAAGAATTGGACACAAAATAATATTGATCCCGTTTGCTAACCATAAACTTTTCATGGCAATTGCGGCATTTCCTGCACCACGAAAAATTCCATTTATTAAGAATAGAAGGACAATACTTAAACAACTCACCATCATAATCTTGGTAAAGTTTTTACCATATTCGGCTGCTTCTTCAGAAGAGCCCATCCAAATCAATAAATCTTTAGAATAAATAAATCCGAAAACACTTAATAAAATGGTAATCAATATGGATAATAAAATTGCTTGCGAAGCACTTTCAGATGCTTTTGTAGGATTTTTCTCGCCAATTCTCCGTGCAATAATAGCGGTTGCAGCCATGCTTATTCCAATCGAAATCGAATAAACTATTGTTAATAAAGATTCGGTTAGTCCTACTGTTTGTATCGCAAAAGCGCTTTCTTTTAAATGACCTACAAAATATAAATCAACCAAGGCAAAAACAGATTCCATCACCATTTCGAACATCATCGGAATAGCCAATAAGAATACAGATCTACGAATTGGAATTGCAGTTAAATCTAAATTTTCGCTTGAAAAAGATTGCTTAATCAACAAGAAAACGGACCTAATTTTAGCTGTTAAAGACTTTTCTAAAGTCATTTTTTAGGTTTTATGAATGAAAAATAATTGATAAAAAATTAAATCAAAATGAATTTAATGTAAAGTTGCCGCGAAGAGTTAAGTATCCATTTAAATTTAAAATTGGTAAGGATTTTGCACAAATTTAAATCATTTTTTTCAATACCAATTTATCTTTTTGGTTTTATTATCTTTACCAAAACAGCTATTATATAGAGAAATGAAAAAAACTGCTTTTATTTTATTTAATGTTGCCCTTATGGTAGGAGTGAATGCACAGAGTTACAAAAAAAAATACCCAGACACGAAAAAAATTAATCATGTTGACACGTATTTTGGAGAAGAAGTACAAGATCCATATCGTTGGTTAGAAGATGATTTGTCTGATGACACAAAAAAATGGGTGATTGAACAAAATAAAGCGACTTATGCTTATTTGAATGAGATTCCGTTACGCACGCAATTGAAAAAATCGTTGACAGATATCTGGAATTACGAAAAAATATCTACGCCTTTCAAAGAAGGTGATTATACCTACTATTATAAAAATGATGGTTTGCAACAGCATTCTGTTTTGTACCGTAAATTAGGAGAAAATGGAGCAGAAGAAGTTTTCTTAGATCCAAATAAATTCTCAAAAGATGGTTCTGTTTCTTTAGCAGATGTAAGTTTTTCGAAAGACGGAAGCTTAGTTGCCTATTCTATTTCAGAAGGTGGATCGGATTGGAGAAAAGTGATTGTTTTAAATGCGAAAGATAAAACACAAGTTGGAGAAACTTTGATTGATGTTAAATTCTCTGGTACAGCTTGGAAAGGAAACGAAGGTTTCTATTATTCTTCTTATGATAAACCAAAAGGATCTGAATTATCAGAAAAAACAGATCAGCATAAATTATATTACCACAAATTAGGAACAGCTCAGAAAAAAGATCAATTAATTTTTGGAGGAGCAGAAATGCCTCGTCGTTACGTTGGTGCTTATTTGACTGATGATGAACGCTACTTAATCATTACAGCTGCAAACTCGACAACAGGAAATGAGTTGTACTATCAAGATTTATCAACAACCAATTCTCCAATTGTAAACATTGTAAATAATTTTGAGACAAATACTTCTGTAATCGACAATGATGGAGAAACGTTCTATTTATTTACAAATAATAAAGCACCTAACAACAAGGTTGTAAAAGCTACAATCTCAGATTTGAGTGAGCCTGCTTGGCAAACGGTTATTCCCGAAACAGAAAATGTATTATCCGTTTCTACAGGAGGAGGGTATTTATTTGCGAAATACTTAAAAGATGCTATTTCTGTTGTTGAACAATATAAATATGATGGAACCAAAGTTCGTCAAATTACATTACCTGGAGTTGGTACTGCATCAGGATTTGGAGGAAAAAAATCAGAGAAAGAAATTTATTTCGGTTTCTCAAATTATATCACACCATCAACAAGTTATAAATTTAATGTAGAAACAGGTTCTTCTGATGTTTACATCAAACCAAATGTAAAATTTAATTCGGATGATTATATTTCTGAACAAGTATTCTATGCGTCAAAAGATGGCACAAAAGTTCCGATGATTATTACATACAAGAAAGGATTAAAGAAAAATGGTAAAAACCCAACAATCGTTTATGGATATGGTGGCTTCAATATTAGTTTAACACCTGGTTTTAGTCCTGCAACTGCTGCTTGGATTGAAAATGGCGGTATTTATGCTGTTCCAAATTTACGCGGAGGTGGAGAATATGGTAAAAAATGGCACGATGGTGGACGTCAGTTCAATAAATTGAATGTTTTTAACGATTTTATCGCTGCTGCCGAATATTTACAAACAAACAATTATACGTCGCCAGATTACACTGCATTATCAGGGGGATCTAACGGAGGTTTATTGGTTGGAGCTACAGAAACCATAAATCCTAAAATTGCTAAAGTTGCTTTGCCTGCTGTTGGAGTTTTAGACATGTTGCGTTACCACACATTTACTGCTGGAGCAGGTTGGGGATATGATTACGGAACTGCTGATGATAGCAAAGAGATGTTTGATTATCTGAAAGCATATTCACCTGTTCACAATGTTAAAGAAGGAACATGTTATCCCGCAACTCTGGTTACGACTGGAGATCACGATGACCGTGTAGTTCCTGCGCATTCATATAAATTTGCAGCAGAATTACAAAAGAAACAAGCTTGTGATAATCCTGTATTAATCAGAATTGAAACTAAAGCTGGTCACGGAGCAGGTCGTTCGACAGAAGTTGTAATTAACGAAACAGCTGATAAATATGCATTCACATTGTGGAACATGGGAATCAAAAAATTGAAGTAATAAAATCAATTTAATAACTCAAAAATCCATCTGATTATTCAGGTGGATTTTTTAATTTTATCCAAAATATAATCGAATGAAAAAATTATTTACTCTACTTATCTTATGTTCAACCTTTTCTTTTGGACAATATATTTCTAAAGCGAAAATAATTTCAAATCAAACGAATAATACTTTTGAAATTAGGGACGTAAGCTATATTAATGATGGAAAAGGAATTCAATTTAAAACAGATTTATCTAAAAATACGTTCGCAATTGTTCGACTAAAAGATTTTAAATTAATCTTTGATAATGAAGATTACTCAAAGAATATTCCGCAAATTAAAGGCGTTTTTAACCAAAAAGAATTCTCTTATCCCGATGGTTTATATTTAACAAAGGATGATTTTATTTCGAAAAAGACAGAAGATAGATTATTTGAGATGAAACCTAATCTTTATGCTGATTTATTTGAACAGTCAGCAGATTTAGTAAACTTTTATGATAAAAACGGGAAATTTCCTGAATATCAACAACGAGATTATTTCGCAATTGTTAAAAATGGGGATATTTATTTTAACGTAAAAGAAATTAAAAAGATAGCTAAGGAGAAAAAGATTTTGTTGGCAAAAGAAATTCCTAATTTTGCTTATGTAAGAGTAAAAGCAGGTTCAGATCATCATTTATATATGGAATTACCAAGATCTCAACAGAATAATGGTTATTTAATGATGTTTGGAATGGCAGGAGCAATTGCTTCGACCATCATTAATACAACTGATTCTAAAGAAGAATATTCCGAAAATTATATAAATCTTGTAAAGGAAGGAATTATCACCCTTAATCCTAACGATTATAAAGGAATTATATTCAATACTAAAAATAAAGAATTTGAAATACTATCGAATTGTTCTGATTTGAGTAATTATTCAACTCGATATAATAATTCAATGCTTAATTTAGATTGTAAATCACATTATTCTATAGATGAACAAAGAGAAATATTAAATAACCTTTAATAAGTACAAAATGAACACAAAAGCATACGCAGCATTTAACGAAACAGATGCATTAGGACCACACACAATAGAACGTCGCACATTATCTCCAAAAGATGTTTTTATAGATATTGATTATTGTGGTGTTTGTCACAGCGATATTCATACGGTAAAAGGGGATTGGGGAAAACCAAATTATCCCGTTGTTCCTGGTCACGAAATTATTGGTCGTGTCAAAGAAATCGGTTCTGAAGTAACCAAATTCAAAGTTGGAGATTTAGTTGGAGTTGGTTGTATGGTTGAATCTTGTCAACATTGTCATCCTTGTGACGAAGGTTTAGAACAATATTGTGAAAGTGGATCAACAGGTACATACAATTCTAAAAATTCTAAACATGGTGGAATTACCTACGGAGGTTATTCAGAAAACATTGTGGTAGAAGAAAACTTTGTTCTTCATGTCCCAGAAAATATTGATGTAAAAGCTGCTGCACCATTATTGTGTGCTGGTATTACAACTTGGTCGCCTTTGCGTCATTGGAATGTAAAAGCTGGCGATAAAGTTGGTGTAGTTGGACTTGGAGGTTTAGGCCACATGGGGGTTAAATTTGCTAAAGCAATGGGTGCTCATGTAGTGATGATTACCACTTCTGAATCAAAAGGGGAAGATGCAAAAAAATTAGGCGCAGATGAAGTTCTTATTTCAAAAGATGCTGACCAAATGAAAGCACAACGAAATACCTTTGATTTCTTATTGAATACAATACCGGTGAAACATGATGTCAATCCATATTTAGCTTTACTTAAGCTTGACAAAACAATGTGTATGGTAGGTGCGATAGAACCTTTGGATGCAATTCATGGTGGATTATTGATTTTGAAACGTCGTAATTTAACGGGTTCATTAATTGGCGGAATCAAAGAAACACAAGAAATGTTAGATTTTTGCGGTGAACATAACATTGTTTCGGATGTAGAAATGATCGATATTCAAAATATTAATACCGCTTACGAACGTATGATGAAGTCTGATGTCAAATATCGCTTTGTGATTGACATTAAATCATTAAAAAACTCTTAGAATTCTAACGTTATAAAAAAAATCCGCTCAATGTAGCGGATTTTTTTTTATTAAGTCTACGAGTTTCACTTCAAGACAGAATCTTTAGAAACTTCTGTTTTATTCACAGTTTTTGAAGAATCTACAGTAACTCCTTCTACAGAATCGGCAGACGGAACTTCGATTATTGATGAATCTACATTTTCTGGTGTAGTAACTTCTGGCTGAAAAGCTTCTTTTTTACAAGAAATTGCAGTAAAAGTGAATGCTGCAAACGCAAATAACGCTAATTTTTTCATTTGATTTTTATTTAATTTATTCTGCAAATTATTTTTTCTCAGTTGTTGTAGTTGTAGTTGTTTCAACTTTTATAGAATCATTAATCACAACTGAATCTTTTCCAATTGTATCAACTTTAATTGAATCTTCTAATGTTGTAATGGTATCATTTTTCACATCAGTTTCTGTTTTTATTTCTTTCGATCCAAACAAATGACAAGAAGATAAACCCACCGCAGTCCCGAATACTCCTAATACAATTACGTTTAATGCTAATTTTTTCATAACTTTAATTTTTTAAATGTTTTAATTGATTTTAGATTGAAATGATATGTTGTATCATTTTGTTGAACCAAAGTTAATCTCACATCAACGTTTTTTTCATGCAAGATGCTTGTAAGACAATTGTAATCGATCAAATGAAAATTCAACAAATGTTTTACAATAGAAAAAATTATTTAACAAGTCATTAATAAAGAAATTCGACGAATCATATCAAAAAAATTATTTTATTTGTACTTGTATTAAAACAAGATTTGTAAAATATATTTTATTTTACAAGTTGCTAAAAAACAATCTTTTAAATTTTAATTTTTGAGCAAATTTACAGATATAGAAATTTTCGAAATTCTAAAAAAAACGATTGCAACTCGATTTTTAGAAGATAATTCTGCTCAATCCGAAAATATCTCTGATTGGAAAGGACAAGAAATTACGACTTTCCAAGATGACTTATTCAATAAAACCCGATCAACTGTAAGTGAAAAGTGGTTTTATACTTATTTTAAGTCAGATTTCAAGAAGCTTCCACGTATTGATATGCTCAATCTTTTGGCGCAATATTGTGGATTCAAGAATTGGGCGCATTTTGTTCAAATTCAAAAGAACGAACATTTTGGAACTCATAAAACAGAGGAAATACTGATTGATACAGAAGAAATCGAAAATTTATCCCAAGAAAATATTCCTTCGGACGAAGTAGAAAAAGATACACAACAACAGGTTAAACAACAAACTGAAAAAGAATTAAGTCCAATACAAGCTATTGAGAAGAAACCAAAACTAAAACTGATTTCAATTATAGCTTCTGTAATTCTTTTGTTATGTGGTATTGGTGTGGCTGTTTATTATTCATTTTTTGGACAACGCGAATATGAATTTTGTTTTGTTGATTCGGATAGGCAAACAACCATTAATAACTCTGTCGAAGTGACAATTATAAGAGAAGGATTTACGCCCTTGTATCTATCAACAAAAACAGGTTGTATTAAATTCGAATCTCAAAAAAATACAATCAAAATGTTTGTGACTTCACCTTATTATAAACAAGATACGTTTAAGGTTAATTTACATCAATATAATCAACCCGAAAAGTTATTATTAGAACCTGATGATTATAAAATTATGCTGTATTATTATTCGAATTCAGCAAAAGATTTAAAACAGCGAATTTCTAAATTAAACCAGATGATTTCAGATGATGCGTTGATTTATCAAGTATATGATAATGATTTTTTCGGTGTAGAAATTCTTTCGAAACAACAGTATATCAATTTGGTTACAATGCCTACGACTTCGTTAAAGAACTTTTCTTTAATCGAATCAGAAAGTAAAAAAGGTAAAATTGTTAAATTAAAATTTAAAATCCAGCAAGATGAGAACGATAAGTAAAGTAGTTCATTTTAGCATTATTTTGCTAATGAGTGTTTGGATTATATTTTCGTGTAAAGACGATAAATATAAAGGTGATTACAACCCAGAAGCGATAAAAGGTTACAAAAACGAAGCTTCTACTGTGAGTAGTAAAATGGATTCTGTTGAAGCTGTAAATTTTATTGCAAAACAGAAATTACGTGAGTTTTACGAACTTTCGGCACTAGCATCTAATACAAGCGACACCGTTGTTGACAGTTTGTTAAGAGATCAATTATTGTCTTATTTCCCAAAAAAAGATACAACAGAAATTTATGCATTACTAAGAGATTTAGCCGATAAAAAAGTAACGATAACTTCTGTTTCTAAGTTTGCAATTCTACCTCAAGACTCTGTTACGCCAGATTCTGTGAAAAGAATTGCTTATTCTGTGAATTATTTTAACTCGAACAAAAAATTAATCGAAACCAATAATCGTACAGGAATTTTTGTGATAAAACAGAAGCCTATCCAATTTAAACGAGAATTTAAATTCTATTTTAGAACTTTAAATGATAAAAAAGACTCGATTCAGAAAGATTCAATTCCTTCGGGAGTAATACAAAAATCAAGTGGAAAATCTCCAGAATAAGCGTCTTCAATAATTTCAATAGGTCTAAAATAAGTTAGGCCTATTTTTTTGGAATCAGGTCTACATCTTGCTAAGAACTTATCGTAATATCCTCCTCCATATCCAACTCGATTCCCATTTTTATCTGCAACAAACATTGGAATAAAAACGACATCAATCGTAAAAGCATCGACTTCTGTATATTGAACTGGTTCTGGAATTTGAAGTGAGTTTAATTTAGTTTCAACATCTTTTTCAACCTTACAATTCAACATATCATCACCAACAACCAAAGGTAAAATTACATCTTTATCCTGCTGAAATAACCAATCAATAATTGGATAAGTATTGATTTCGTTGTTTTTTTCGATGGGTAAAAAAAGATGAAACGACTTAGATCCAGAAAAATCGAAGGTTTTGATATACTCAAAAATTTGTTCGCTCAACTTATTTACTTCTTCTTTTGAGAAAGATTTTCTCAACGATCGATAGTGTTTTCTTGCTTCAGCTTTTGTCATTTTTAGGCCTATTTCAGACGAAGTTAAGAAATAATTGATAGGTTAAAAAAGTTGAGAGTTTTAAAAAGTTTCAACTATTTAAAAAATACTAAAACAATACTAAAACATACAATTGCTATAAAAAGCAATAAATTAATAGGTTTTATTTTCATTTTGCTAAACACTGACTTTTTGTAAGTCTTATGAATCCTCTTAGGCTTTGACATTATTTGTTAGATTTGTTATATAAAATATGTAGAAAAGGTTGCTTTATAAAATGAGGGAAACCGTAAATCAATTGTAAAGCACTATATATCAAAACAATAAAATACGTTTATTTTTTTTTTTGAAAGCAATTATTAAAACTTTTTAACTAATTTTTTTCATACGTTTTGAAGCTTCATCTAACCAAGGTTGATAGTTACAATGTTTTTTTATTGCCTGATAAATTGCTTCGCTATTCGGATCATTTGGGTCAAGTTCGTAGATTAATGAATTAATAAATCCTTTTTTGATGGATGGACTTTTTATGTTTTCTAACAAACTATCTGCAGAAAATCCTTGATACAGTTTTTCTTGTAAACTCGTCAAAACAATGTTGCGATAACTCTGATAAGTTTTATAATCTTCGTCATTATCCAAATCAATCTTCTCTAATTCGGACAAAAAATTAACGGGTAATTGCTCCGATGCTGGATTGTAGTACGTATAAGAATCCTTGTACATATACAATAAATTGATAAAATCGTAATTCAGATTTGTTTTCTCAGTTCTAATAAATGACGAGTTCACCTTCAATTTTTCTAAATCTTCAAACACTTTTTGATGAAAATTTTTGATTTGATTTTTAAAATATGGAGGGGTTAATTGAAACAATTCTATATTATCAGTCAAAAACTTATCCGTTTTAAAACTTTTTTCAATTAAATAATTGTTTCGATTTTTTCCTTTTCCTGAGAATTTAAAGTGATTCTCAATTTGATTCAAATCTGCATCTAAAATCAGACTATCTCCCGGAACTAAGTAAATTGTAAACTCTTCTCGATCAATTGAAAGTATTTTATAGCCTTCATCTACCAATTGAAGTGTATCCGAAAAATTTCCATCATAATCTAATGCAAATGCTTTTTCGCGATTATTCAATAAAAGGTAAATACTATCCGTTTGTGCATTGGCAATTCGCCCACTAAAGTGGATCATTTCACCATTTTCTTTTTGAGGTGAACAACTATAAACTGTTATTAAAAGTAGCAGAAAAAATCTCCACAACATCTTCATTTTCATCTTTCTCTCTGTCTTACAAAAGTAGAAAATTATTCTTCGTTTTGATGAATTTCAAAGAAAGAATCTACCTTAAAATTGGCTGAATCATTTGCCGCAGCAACAGCCAATTTATCTGCTTCCTCGTTCCAATGATGTCCAGCATGACCTTTTATCCATTGAAATTTGACACGATGAATTTTGTACACATCCAAAAAACGTAGCCACAAATCTGAATTCTTTTTTCCTTTAAAATTCTTTTGTACCCAACCAAAAACCCAACGTTTTTCTACTGCATCAACGACATATTTAGAATCGGTTATAATCGTAATCTCCGTATTGGTAAATTTTAAAGTTTCTAAAGCCGTAATCACAGCTAATAATTCCATTCGATTATTTGTCGTTAATCGAAAACCTTGAGAAATTTCTTTTTTAACTTTTTTCTCAGTTTCTAATAAAATACAACCAAATCCTCCTGGGCCTGGATTTCCCAACGAAGAACCATCTGTATATGCTACAATTGCCATAGTTTATGGTTTGTAGTTTAACATTGTATCAATCGTTTGACGCGCAACGAAATGGTAATTAGTACGTGCATCTTTGTAAATATTTTTCGCAAAATCTGTTTGATTAGATTCTTTAAGAGCTAAATACAAAGGTTCTAAGAATTTACGTCTTCCCACATTTACCAAGAAATCTTTCGCATTGGCATTCACTTTATCGTAATGCAACAAAAACGCTTTTTCATACCAAGCGGTTTGAATTTCAGGATTTTTAGAAGCTGTAAAATTATATATCTCATCCAAATAAGCTAAATCTTCTTTTGTATTTTTAGCTGTATCGATTTGACGAATAAAATGTACCCATTCGTTTGTTGATTTTGTAGAAATCTCAACTTTTTTAGGTGCTACTTTATTTCTTCCGTTAGTGATATCTTGTTGTAATTGTGCTTCAGCTAAATCAAATAGTTTTGAAGTCGGTTTTTTCAAATCTTTCGGCCAACCTGTATTGTAAATCCATTCTTGAACAAAAGAATCTTCGCCATTTGTTAAATTAGCTTTCAAATAATCGACAAATTTTTCTGTTGTCATGGTTTGGAAAGCATGCGAAGAAAAATATTGATTCAAGAATTGATCAAATTTTTCGCGTCCATATTTATCTTCTAACATTTTTAAGAACAAATAACCTTTATCGTACGGAACATCAGAAAAAGCATCATCAGGGTTTGCTCCCGTCATGTTCACTTTTAAAGAAGTATATTTTTCTGGGATATTTTTCATAGAAGTTTCTAAATCTTGAAACCCGATTACCGAAATCATATCTGCATAATCTTTTCCTTCTAATTCTTCCATAATTCGACGTTCAAAATAAACCGTAAATCCTTCATTTACCCAGAAATCATCCCAAGTAGAATTTGTTACCAAATTTCCTGACCAAGAATGTGCCAATTCGTGTGCAATTAAATTCGTCATCGAGCGATCTCCTACAATTGCAGTTGGCGTTGCAAACGTTAAACGTGGATTTTCCATTCCTCCAAAAGGAAACGATGGTGGTAAAACCAATACGTCAAACTGTTCCCACGGATATTTTCCGTACAATTTTTCGGCAGCCGTAACCATATTTCCCATTTCAGCAAATTCCCAAGCAGCCGCTTTCAATAATCCTGGTTCTGCATAAACACCTGTTCTGTTATCAATTGGTTGATATTGCACATCTCCAACAGCTAAAGCAATCAAATAAGGTGCAATTGGCTGTGGCATTTTGAAGGTATAAACTCCTTCCGCATTTTTTTCTTTTGGATTAATTGCACTCATTAAAGGCAATAAATCTTTTGGCGTTTTTACCTTTGCATCATAGGTAAGACGAACACTTGGCGTATCTTGAATAGGAATCCAAGAACGTGTTAAAATGGCTTGACCTTGCGACAATAAAAAAGGATGTTTTTTATCGTGTGTTTGTTGCGGACTTAACCATTGTAATGCATTTGCATCAGGTGATGTTTTATAAAAAACTTGTACAATCGTATCATTTGGTGAGACATCAATAAGTAATGCTTGACCTTTGATCGAATCTTTTTCGCCTAATTTATACGTTGTTTTTTGTCCATTTGCTAATAAAACAGAATCAATTGTCAACTTTTCAGTATCCAAAATCAATTGTTTAGCTTTATTATTTACAAACGTATATGCAGCCGAACCTTTTATTTGATGGGTATTAAAATCAGTTTCGATATCTAAACTCAAATGTTTAATTCGCGCTTGATCTAAATCTGCAAAAGTCTGATTGTCTTTAGCTTCAATGCCTTTTGTTGATGTAATTTGTTTGCTACAAGCTGTCGCAATTAAGGTTGTACCAAGTGCGATATAAACTAATTTTTGCATTCTTCTAAATCTTTTAATATTGTGTTGAAAGCCGCTGCTTTTAAAGCTGCTTTGTCATTTTTAACGTCTAAATTTTCGGTATCGAAAGTAGCCAATAATCGAACTTTTATTTTTCCTGGATAGCCTCTAAACCAATTGAATGGAAACATCTTATTCAATCCATGTATAGAAAAAACAGCCAACGGAGTTTTAGTTTCAATGGCAATATTAAATGCACCATCTTTGAAAGGATCCAAATAAATCTTAAATTCCTTATCGTTTGTTACTCCTCCTTCTGGGAAAATAAAAATACTCAAATTTTTATCTAATTTCTTTTTTGCTTCCGGATAAACGTTTGCTTTACTTCGCACACTTTTTCGATTAACTGGAATACAAATTCGTTCGAATATTCGCCCAAAGATAGGGATTTTAAGTAATTCTGCCTTACCAACAAATACGATTGGATGATGTTTTAGTATGGTTAACATCAGCATAATATCCATTACCGAAGTATGATTAGCTATAAAAATATAATTTTCGTCCGGATCAAGTGGAACACGTTTTTTATAATCGATTCTAAATCCTGTTCCATACAAAACAAATTTCCCCCAATACCTAATCAGTGGATAAATATAAGGAAAGGTTCTGTCAAAACTTGCTAATGGTAAAACGATAAATACCCCTATTGTTAAAATATAAACTGTGGCTAACAAAATCATCCAAATGCGCCAAATAAGAACAAAAAAACCTGTAATGTATTTCATTGAGTTAGTTTAGTTGGGTAAAGATATGGAGAAAATTAGTTGATTGAAAAATAAATCATTTTCCTCGTTTTGTTGAAAAAAGTCTTAAATAAAATTGCTAAAACGATATCATCCAAAACTTCATTTTGCAACCAATTTGAAATGATTAAATTTGTTTTGGGAAAGAATACTAAAAATATTATGGCTTTAAATACAATCAATCCAACAACTACGAATGCTTGGAATGCATTAGAAAAACATTTTCAAAATATTCAGCACACTTCCATTAAGGAATTATTTGCTCAAAACACAAAGCGTTTCGAAGAATTTTCGATTCAATATCCATCATTATTAGTGGATTATTCGAAGAATAGAATTAATGCAGAAACCATTCAACTTTTAGTAGATTTAGCAAAAGAAATGAATCTTGATCAGGCTATTCAACAAATGTTTGATGGTGACATAATCAATGTGACAGAAAAGCGTGCAGTTTTGCATACGGCTTTACGTAATCGCTCTAACGAAGAAGTTTTGGTAGATGGAAAAGATGTGATGCCTCAAATTAATGAAGTGTTAGAACAAATGAAATCTTTTTCGGAAAAAGTAATTTCGGGCGAATGGAAAGGATTTTCAGGAAAAGAAATCACAGATGTTGTTAACATTGGAATTGGAGGTTCTGACCTTGGTCCTGTGATGGCAACAGAAGCCTTGAAACACTATAAAACTCGTTTAAATCTTCATTTTGTTTCGAATATTGATGGAACACATTTGGTTGAAACATTCAAAAAAATTAATCCAGAAACGACTTTATTTATTGTTGCTTCAAAAACATTTACAACTCAAGAAACCATGACGAATGCTTTTTCGGCGAAAGAATGGTTTTTGAATTCGGATGCGCAAGAAGAAGATGTTGCGAAACATTTTGTGGCATTATCAACAAATGCAGAAGGTGTTGCAAATTTTGGAATCGACACAGCAAATATGTTCCAGTTTTGGGATTGGGTTGGTGGTCGTTATTCGTTGTGGAGTGCAATTGGTTTGAGCATTGCTTTGGCAGTTGGTTTTGACAATTTCGAAGAATTATTAGAGGGTGCACATGAAATGGATATCCATTTCAAAACAGAAACTTTAGATCAAAATATTCCCGTTGTTTTAGCGCTTTTGGGAATTTGGTACAACAATTTCTTTGGAGCTAATTCTGTTGCTTTGTTGCCCTACGAGCAATATTTATCACGTTTCGCAGCTTATTTTCAACAAGGAGATATGGAATCGAATGGGAAATATGTTGGTCGAGATGGGAAGAGAGTGGATTACGAAACAGGACCTATTATTTGGGGTGAACCAGGAACAAATGGTCAACATGCTTTTTATCAGCTAATTCATCAAGGAACAAAATTAATTCCAGCAGATTTTATTGCAGGAGCTAATTCCTTGAATAATTTAGGGGATCATCATGCAAAATTATTATCAAACTTTTTTGCACAAACAGAAGCTTTAGCTTTTGGAAAAGATGAAGAAACGGTTGTTGCTGAATTAGAAAAAGCGGGTAAATCGAAAGAAGAAATTGATTTCTTAAAAGCATTTAAAATATTTGAAGGAAATCGTCCAACAAATTCTATTTTGTACGAAGTTTTAACACCAAAAGTTTTAGGAAATTTAATTGCGATGTACGAACACAAAATTTTTGTTCAAGGTGTAATTTGGAATATTTTCTCTTTCGATCAATGGGGAGTTGAATTAGGAAAACAATTGGCAAATGTTATTTTACCAGAGTTAGAAAATGATGAGCAAATAACTTCACATGATGCTTCTACAAACGGTTTGATAAATACATACAAATTCTGGAGAAAATAAATTCAGCTATTTTAAATAAAAAAAGCCTGTTGAAAAACAGGCTTAAAATTAACACATGAGGACAAAATTTACTCTACTAAATCTTATACACCCATGCTTATTTCAATATTTGTGCCAAAAGTAAATTTGACATAATCAATTATTATTTAACGGCTTTAATTTTTCCGTTCATTGTAGCAAAGTGTCCAGGGAAAGAACATAAGAAATCATACGTGCCTTCGTCTACCGTAAATTTGATTTGATCATTTTCTCTGCCTCCTAATAATTTTGTGTGTGCAATGATTTCTGATTGTAAATCAGTTGGAATATAATCTGTCGCTTTGGCAGAAGCTGCTTTATTTGCAAATGCAGAAGCATCAGAACCTGGTTTTAATAAAATAAAATTATGTCCCATCGCTTCTTTAGACATTTCACCTGTATTCATCAAAATTAACGTAACCTCTTCTCCTGCCTTTACTGTAAACTCTGTTTTATCAAAGCGCATGTCATCACTCGCCTTTAAAACAATATGATTATTTGTTGCTGGTGTTGAAGCTACTGTAGTTTCTGAATCCTCTTGCGGAGCAGTGCTGTAGTCTATTTCTGGTTGAGCAGATTCTTCATTTTTAGAACCACCGCAGCTCATCATAAAGACTGCTGCGAAACTCATTAAAACTATTTTTTTCATGATTCAATATTTTTGTTTGATATAAAAATAGTGAAATTCAGTTACTTAAAAAAGTTTATTGATTAATAAATAATCTGATTTAAAGCAGAGACTTGTTAAGGAATATCTAAATACTTGTGTGTCTGTAAAGAATATCTCCATTTTGGATTCTCTTTTACATAATCAATAATTAAAGGAAGGTTTTTGTCGCGTTTGCTCCATTCGGTTTGTAAAAAGAGTGTACAATCCTTTCCAACTCGTGCTGCTTGTTCTTCCGCAAATTTAAAATCATGATTATTAAAAACAATACATTTTAATTCATTTGCAGCTTCGCAAACCTCATCCAATGGCAGCATTAATTTTTTGGGAGAAAGACAAATCCAATCAATTTCTCCACTTAACGGATAAGCACCCGAAGTTTCGATATGAATACGGGCACCTTTTTCATGTAGTTTTTTTGTCAAATAAGTCAAATCCCACATCAAAGGTTCTCCTCCTGTAATGATGATAGTTTTGGCTTGTGAAGTTGCCAAGTCTACCAATTCATCAACATTAGTTAAGGGATGCTTTTCAGCATCCCAACTATCTTTAACATCGCACCAATGACAACCTACATCACAACCTCCTAATCGAATAAAATAGGATGCCACTCCAGTATACATTCCTTCCCCTTGAATTGTGTAGAAATGCTCCATAACAGGCAATAATTTACCTTCTTCTATCAATAGTTGTTCTTCTGCAGTTGTTGATGCAATATGTATCATAATTTTATTTTTTGTTGTTGTAAGCCAACAATGTGTTTTTTAATAACATTGCACGTGTCATTGGCCCTACTCCACCAGGAACAGGTGTAATCCACGATGCTTTTTCTTTTACATTATCAAAATCTACATCACCAGCCAATCTAAATCCTCGAGGATTAGTTTCGTCGTCAACACGTGTAATTCCAACGTCAACTATGACCGCTCCCTCTTTTACCATATCAGCTTTTAAGAAATCAGGAACACCCAAAGCAGTGATCACAATATCAGCTTCTTTTGTAAATTGTTCTAAATTTTGAGTTTTGGAGTGAGTTAAGGTTACCGTACTGTTTCCAGGGTTCCCATTTTTACTCATCAAAATACTCATTGGGCGACCAACGATGCGAGAACGTCCGATTACAACAGTGTGTTTACCTGTTGTATCAATGTTATAACGCTCTAACATTTCCATAATTCCATAAGGAGTTGCTGGTAAAAATGTTTCCATTTCTAATGCCATTTTTCCGAAATTCATTGGATGAAATCCATCTACATCTTTCTTTGGATCAATCGCATTAATTACTGCTTCTTGATCGATATGTTTTGGCAATGGTAATTGAACGATAAATCCGTCCAATGTATCATCATTGTTCCATTTTTCAATCTCTGTAATTAAATCTTCTTGTGAAATTGTATCTGGCAAACGTAATTCAGACGATTCGAAACCTACGAAATGACAATCCTTTATTTTATTGTCAACATACGTTTGCGAAGCGCCATTACTTCCTACTAAAATTGCCCCCAAATGTGGTACACGAACTCCTTGGTCCTTGTAATTCTGTACCAGCTCCTTGATCTCTTGTTTGATCTCTTTTGCCAGTTTAATACCGTCTAAAATTTGCATTGTTTTGTTGTGTTTGCGCAAAGATACGGACAAATTAGAAAATAAATAAAGATGTTGTGATGATGATTTTTGATTCAATAGAAAAACCACTTCTTTTTATGAAGTGGTTTTTGGTTGATAATAATTTTATGCTTGCTCTGGTAAAGTAAACGAATCGTCTTGATTCGGTTTATTTTTTCGGTGAGTTGATGGCTCGTCTTTTATGATTTGATCTTCATTTAACTGATGTGCCGCTGTAAAAGAAGTCACCATTGTATTCAACATTTCCGATGCTGCTGTTGGCGAATTAGGTAATAGCACTAACTTGCTTCCAGATTTTTCTCCAATTGCTTGCAAGGTATCATAATGTTGTGTAACTACAATTAAAGCAGAAGCTTCTTGAGACGTAATTCCTGCCCCATTTAATACATCTACAGATTCTAATAAACCTTTTGCAATTTCGCGTCGTTGATCGGCTATACCTTGTCCTTGCAAACGTTTTGACTCGGCTTCGGCTCTTGCTTTTTCAACAATTAAAATACGTGCCGCATCACCTTCGTATTGCGCAGCCAATTTTTCGCGTTCGGCAGCATTGATACGATTCATCGCATGTTTTACTTGTTCATCAGGATCGATATCGGTTACCAAGGTTTTGACAATTTCGTAACCATACGAGTTCATTGCTTCTTGTAACTCTCCCTTTACAGCAACTGCTATATCATCTTTCTTCTCGAAAACATCATCCAAACGAAGTTTAGGAACTTCAGCACGAACAACGTCAAATACGAAAGATGTAATTTGCGTATATGGATTATCTAATTTGTAAAATGCATCATAAACTTGTGTTTTGATGACTTGATATTGAACCGAAACTTTTAATCGTACGAATACATCATCTTTTGTTTTTGTTTCAACGACAACATCTAATTGTTGAATTTTGAGTGACATTTTTCCTGCGATTTTATCAACAACTGGAATTTTGAATTGTAATCCAGGGTTACGAATACTGTTAAATTTTCCGAATCGTTCTATGATAACTGCAGTTTGCTGTTTTACGGTAAAAAAGAATAAAAAGAATACAATTATACCTGCAAATAATATAATTCCTAATGTAGGTCCCATAGTTTTAGTGCTTAAAAATAATAATGGAATTAAGATAAGTATTTATTTTCAGAAAATATTCAGAATGAATTGATAATTGATTTTTAGACCAAAAAAAATTAGGAATGTTAACTTATAACATTCCTAATTCGAATTTTGCTTCTTCGCTCATCATATCTCTATCCCAAGGTGGTTCGAAGGTAATTTCTACGTAACATTTTGATACGTATTCTATTTCTTCTACGCGCTGCTCTACCTCTAAAGGCAAACTTTCAGCTACTGGACAGTTTGGAGATGTAAGGGTCATGGTAACTTTTACTTCACCATCTGCATTCACCTGTGCATCATAAACCAATCCCAATTCGTATATATCAACGGGAATCTCTGGATCGAAAACTGTTTTGAATTTTTCAACCAATTTTTCTCCAATCGAATCTAATTGTTGTTCTGTTAATGCCATTGTTATCAATTGTTATTGTTCTGCAAATGTACGAATAGTTTAGGTTACGTGGAATTTTTCTAAATAACTATTTTTAATGAGTTAAAATAAAATCTTTATAATGATAGAAAATCGCTTCTTTGGAGAACCCAAAAAAGCGATTTACAAACACGAAGAACTTTTTTAGATAAAAAGTTTTATCATTATATGGATTGATTATTATAAACCTAAAGTCCAGCCTTTTGCCCAATCTGGTGTAGCTGTTCCATTTCCAGCACCATTAGCGGTAGAACTTTCTGTATAAACAGCAGAAACATCTACTGTTTCATTCTTAGTATTTTTTCCAACAGATTTTGTAGTTACATTATCAAATTTAACATTAGTAGCTTTTAATTTTCCTGTAGTAATTGCTGCAATTGACTCATCTTGTTGAATATCAAAACCTACATTCCAGTTACTTAAAACTATGTTATCAAATGTACCTTGAGAACCTACTCGTAGCTTTATCCCTTGAGGTTCTGCTCCTTCTTTTCCTGCACCGATTAATGTCATATTTTTTATAGTAGGACTAGAGATTGGAGTTGCTAATGGATTATTAGAGTTGTTATCAGCTTCTATACCTCTATTTCCTGCATTTGTCTTTTTACCATACCAATTTTGTCCCGTTCCATTCCATCCTTCAGTCCAATCAAACATGTCATCCCCAACATCTTTATGGGTATTAACAACGACTAAATTACTCGCGTCTACTGTTCCACCAAACCACTCAAATCCATCATCTGAACTTTCGTATGCTTGTACATTTTTTATAACTGTTCCTTTTCCAACTCCAAATAAAGATAAGCCATTAAACTCTTTATCTGCATTGTAAGCAAAACCAGAATACTCTATTCTTAAATATTGAATTGATCCAGAATTATCGTTGACATCACTTCCTCCATAAGCCAATTCCCCACCTACTTCTGTTGTCGCTGTTGTTCCTTTGTTTATAGGAGCTTTACCAGCTAATACTAGTCCTCCCCATTTACCAGGAGCTTTGTTTGTAGCCGTCATAATAACTGGATTGCTTTCTGTTCCTTCTACAAATATTTTTGCTCCTTGAGCAATAGAAATAAATCTTACTTCTTCGTATGCTGTAGCAGAACTAGGATTTGTAGCTTCTATAACAACTCCTGGTTTGATTCTTAAAATTGCTCCTTCTCTTACAATTAAACGTCCTGTTAATTTGTAAGTTCCTGACTCCAATACGACCTCTCCTTTTGTTATTTCTCCTTTTAAGTTATTTCTATCTACAACGAAAGTAGATGGATCAGTTATTTCAGAAGAAGAATCATCATCGCTAGAACAAGATATAAATGTTGTTGAAACTGTTCCTACAAATAATGCTAATGTTAAAAGTTTAAAAAAAGATTTTTTCATGTTATTTGTTTTTGTTTTGTTTTGTTTTGTTTTAAAAATTATAATTTACAGAAAGACCAAAGTTTGCCCCTCTTTTATATGAAACAGCTGTTACGTTACCTGTTGCGTTTTCTTGTACACGTTTAAATTCTGGATTAAGAATATTTCTTGCAGCAATGTTTATTCCTATGTTTTTATTTAACTTAGTTCGTAATATAAAGTCTAAAGATCCTATCCCTTTATCAATTAAGTTTCCTCTATTCTCATTGTTCAATGCATAAATTCGATCCGAGTAATAAGCATAAGAAAGTGTAGCCATAACTTCAGCTCCTCTCTTCCAAGATTTTACATAAGATACATCCGCATTAAGTAAAAAATCAGATGCTCCTGTCAAAGCAGCTTTAGGTGTAGTTAAATTTAAATTATACATCCCTTTTGTTTCTTTTCGTACCTTTTCAGCATCTATTTCTTGGTCAGTTTTCATGTAACTGGCATTTAAACCTGCTGACAATGTATTTTTGCCTTCTTGTCCAAAATTGAATATATTTTTTCTGATTTCTAACTCTGCTCCAACGACATAACCATAATCTCCATTAACCCAAGAAATATCATTTGTAGATGAAGCAATGACAACCTCATTAATTGGATTCTGAATATATTTTCCGAAACCTGCAATAGAAATTAATTCTCCATGAGATGGAAAAATCTCCCATTTTAAATCTACATTATAGTTATCTGATGCATAAAGAAAAGGATTTCCATATTTTGTTTCATTTACATCTTCATATAAAAACAATGCTTTTTCTTTAAATTGAGGAAGTGTATAGGTTTTCGATGCTCCGAAACGTAAGTTTTGTTTATTGTTGATAGCATATTTTACAATAAGACTCGGTAAGAAGTAGTTTTCGTCTAACATGTTAGAATTTAAGTCAGAACTTAACTGTGTTCTCCACGATATTTCTTGCAATATATTTTCGTAACGTAAACCAAGAACTGCACTTAATTTATCTGTTAAGTTATATTCCAAATTTGCATATCCGGCATGTATAGTTTGATCTCCATTATAAACCTGAGGAGCTAAAGTACCGCTATATGTCGTTGTACTAAAATATCCGTTATTATAGTTCGTTTCATTAAAAAAAGCATCCAAATTATTCGGGTCTACGACTTGTGAGTTGTTTAATCTGAAATTAAATTGTCTTGCTTCAAAATCACGATTCACAGAACGACCGTTATATCCCACTTTTACAAAACCTCTAGCTAATCCATTTGCAGATTCATTCAAACGATAGCTTAATCCTACATTTGCAGCATAACTCTTTTCTATTAAATTATGAAAATAACGATGATTATCGGTTGTAGAGTTTTGAGCAAGCTGGTATTCATTTGTCGTTTTATTAAGTCGTAATGTGTTTTGTGTACGATCTGGCACATCACTTTCTATTTTATTAAAAGCTAATCCCCAATTCAGATCCAATTTATCTGTCAACTTATGATCTCCCAAAAGTTGGTTTACCATTAATTGGTTTTGTATATAAGTATTACGCTGGATTAATCCATTATCATCCTCAGCAATATCACGAATAAAACCATAGTATAAATCTCTTGATTGCTCAGAAGAATTAATAAATAAGAAATTATATTTGATACTATGATTTTTATTTATTTTATAATTCGCATTAAACATTCCTGTAGAATTTGTTTCATAAGAATATTTTTGATGAGGTACAAAAGATCTTAATCTTCCTCCTAATCCTCCTAAAGCATTAACTGTTTGATTTATACCTTCACGATAATCATAGTTGCTATTAAAACTCGCACTAGCAAACACTCCTAGTTTTCCTTCATCTCCAATTCTAAAAGTTTTACCAGCTTTCAATCCAAAATTTGGCGCAATTGTACTCGACGTTGTTGGATTTAACTTCGTCTTAAATTGGTATGAATTCAAAGGGTTATTAGGAACATTTATTTTAGAAAAACCTGTCTTACTTGGTCCATCTTGTAACATAAAGTTACTCTCACCTATAGCATTTGTATTAACAGAAGTTCCTACAGAAATCTGAAATAGTCCTTTATCTTGGAAATCCTTTGATACTATATCTACAGCTGCCCCAGAAAAATCCCCCAACAGTTTAGGAGAATAAACTTTATCAACTGAGATATATTCTATAATGTCAGTATTAAAAAGACTTAAATCAATATTTTTATATTCTGGATCGTTAGATGGTAATGGTAAATTATTTAATGTTGTAGATATATAACGATCACCTAATCCTCTTACAAAAATAGAATTTGTACCTTCAAGCTTAGAAATTCCAGCTATTTTAGTCATAGCTGTTGCTGCATCACTTACTCCTTTTCGCTCTAGCTCCGCAGAACCAATATTCGTTACTATATTTACAGATCTTTTTTGCAAGTTCAAAAGATTTGCCTCTGCAGCTTTACTTCTTACACCTGTAATAACAGCCGTTGATAAATCAATTTTACTATCTTTGAAATCTTCTGGTTGCAAATACATATTTAATGTATTCGAATCTGTTAAATTCTGAGTGATCGTTTGATAACCATCGACTTTCATTTCCAATTGATACGTATCATCTGGAACAGAAATTTCGTAACGACCGTTTTCATCTGTTTTAGCTTGAATATCCAAGCCTTCTACTGTAAATGATTTTCCAGAAAGCGGTTGATTGGTTCTTTGATCAAATAGAGTTCCTTCTAATTTAATACTGGTCTGTGCAAATAATGCGGCTGACCCTAATAATAAAAGTAAAGTTAAATTGCGTTTCATTGCGATTGATAATTCGTGTTTGTTGATTGCAAAGTTGTTGGTTTTCAATGAAAAACATTTTTACAAATTGTAAAGCTTTTGTTAGGTAATTGTTATCAAATTATTGTAATTTTAAATGAATGTTAAGAAATATTTTTAAGTGATTTCTCCTAAAATTTAAGCTTAATTTTACATCGACTAATTTTATTTAGTTATTACAAACAATTATGAAGAACATTAAAATTTTATTAGTTGACGACGAACCAGATATCTTAGAATTTATTGGTTACAACTTAAAAAAAGAAGGATTTGAAGTAGAAACTGCTCAAAATGGAATTGAAGGCCTTAAACAAGCCAAAATTTTTCGTCCAGATTTAATTCTACTTGATGTCATGATGCCACAAATGGATGGAATGGAAATGTGTGCCGAATTAAGAAAACTTGACTCTTTTAAGGATACTCTAGTTGTATTTCTTTCTGCTCGCGCCGAAGATTTTTCTCAATTAGCAGGTTATGATGCTGGTGCAAATGACTACATTCTGAAACCAATCAAACCAAAAGTTTTAGTCAGTAAATTAAACGCTTTATTAAAGCTAAAACAACCTAATGAAGCCCCTAAAGATGAATACATCAAATTAAATAACTTCGAGATTAATCGCGAAACCTACAAAGTAAACTTTCAAGGAGTAGATTTTTTATTACCAAGAAAAGAATTCGAATTGATTGCTTTATTAGCCTCAAACCCCGAACGTGTTTTTAAACGCGAAGAAATTTTAGAAAAAGTTTGGGGGAACGAAGTTGTGGTTGGTGGACGCACAATTGACGTGCATATGCGAAAATTACGCGAAAAATTTGGGAACGATCGCTTCTCTACAATCAAAGGAATTGGATACAAAATAAATGACTAAAAGCTCGTAATGGCTTCAACTTTCAAAGTTCAAAACATCCTTTTATATGCCTTTATCAGTACATTATTTTTGGCTTTAGGATTTGTTTTGTTCTCATTTTTATGGTTTGGAAATATTCAATTTATTCTCCAAGAAAAATTATTTTTCATCAGTTTGATGATGCTTTTGTTGATTGGATTATCAATATTTTATTGGTTTTCTTTAAAAAATCAACGCAAAAAAGATTTTACCGAAATCTCTAAAAACATTCCTCAATTTCAATCTAATCATGTTGATTTTGAAGAACTTTCTCATAAAATTTCAACAATAACAGAAGATCAATCGAAAGAAATTGACGTGTTGAATGAGCGCGAAAATTACCGAAGAGATTTTCTTGGAAATATTTCGCATGAATTAAAAACGCCCCTTTTTTCAGTTCAGGGATATTTATTAACCTTGATTGAAGGTGGAGTTGAGGACGAATCGATTCGAGATAAATATTTAAACCGAATCAATAAATCAGTTGATCGATTAATTTATTTGGTCAAAGATTTAGATATGATTGCTGAATTGGAACGTGGACGAATCAACATCGAGTTTTCGGTGTTTAATTTGACTGCACTTGTACAAGATGTGATTGATTTATTAGAAATTAAAGCAGAAAAAAATAACATCAAAATTTCGCTTAATTACCCTATTCATCAGCCGATAAAAGTGGTAGGTGATATTCAGAAAATACAACAAGTGTTGATTAATTTGATTGTAAATGCCATTAATTATTCGAATCCAAATACAGAAGTTTCAATTGATTTTGAGGAATATGATGATAAAATTCAAATTTCAATAAAAGATCAAGGTGTTGGAATAAAGCAAGAAGACATTGATCGAATTTTTGAGCGTTTTTATCGTGTTGATAAATCTAGAAACCGTAATAATGGAGGATCTGGATTGGGGCTTGCTATTGTAAAACATATCTTAGAAGCCCATCATCAAAAAATTTATGTGACAAGTAAAACAGGAAAAGGATCTACATTTTCGTTCTATTTGCAAAAAGCTTAATACGTTTCTTTTTTCTTCGTAAATTTTAAAGTGACATTATTCTTAAAGACTTTCAGCGTATCATTTTTAGCTTCTTTCCATAAAAAATAAGGAGGATGAATATTCAACACATTTCCTTTTGTTGCCAACGAATCATCGAACATTTCGGCATATAAAATTGTATCTTTTGATAAGAACAATTTATCTTGATTTTTAACCAAATAATATTCGTTTCTCAAATACATAGGATCTTTTACACGCAAAGTAGAATCTCTTGGATCTAAGTTCCATTTAATATGAATTGGATTAAAACCATCTTCATAGCCCACAAAAACACGTGTCGTATTTACAATATGTCGAATAGAAAAAATTAGAATAGAAAAAAATACAAGTATACCGATATAGTAAAATATCAATTCTTTTTTCATTGGTTTGGTTTAGGTGTTGATTATTAAGTTACAAATATCGTCTTTCTATCTCAAAAGATACATAAAAAATGTAAATTTGCACTAATTTAATTTTAATATAACTTCCAATAATGCAATATAATCCGAATGAAATCGAACCAAAATGGCAAAAGTTTTGGATTGAAGACAAGACGTTCAAATCTGATAATCAATCAGAAAAACCTAAATTTTATGTATTAGACATGTTTCCTTATCCGTCTGGTGCTGGCTTACACGTTGGTCATCCACTTGGATACATTGCATCTGATATTTATTCCCGATACAAAAAATTAAAAGGATTCAACGTTTTACACCCTATGGGTTACGATTCTTTCGGTTTGCCTGCAGAACAATATGCGATACAAACAGGTCAACATCCAGCTGTTACAACAAAAATGAATATCGAAGGTGGTGTTGATAAACAAGGAAATGTAATTGCAGGATACGAAAACCAAATGAAAAAAATTGGTTTAGGATACGATTGGGATCGTGAAATTAGAACTTCAGAACCTGAATATTATAAATGGACACAATGGATTTTTAATCAATTATTTGATTCATATTATGATCTTTCAACAAATAAAGCAGAACCCATTTCATCGTTAATTGAAACATTCAAAACTAAAGGAAACACAACGGTGAATGCTGTAAGTGATGAAGATACAGAACGCTTTACAGCAGAACAATGGAATGCATTTTCTGAAAAAGAACAACAAGCTATTTTATTAAAATATCGTTTAACATTCTTAGCAGAAGCCGAGGTAAACTGGTGTCCAGATTTAGGAACTGTTTTAGCGAACGATGAAGTAATAAATGGTTTATCAGAACGTGGTGGATTTCCTGTTGTGCGCAAAAAAATGACACAATGGATGATGCGTATCACGGCTTATGCAGATCGTTTATTAACGGATTTAGATAAAATTGATTGGCCAGAACCAATCAAAGATTCTCAACGCAATTGGATTGGTAAATCTAAAGGAGCGTCGATTTTCTTCGGAATTGAAGGTCATGATGATAAAATTGAAGTTTTCACAACTCGTCCTGACACTGTTTTTGGGGTTTCTTATGTTACATTAGCACCAGAACATCCTTTGGTTTCTCAGATAACAACTGCTGAATACAAAGCGAAAGTTGACGCTTATGTAGATTATACGTCTAAACGTTCGGAGCGTGATCGATTAGCTGATGCTAAAAATATTACAGGTGAATTTACGGGAGCTTTTGCTATACATCCATTTACAGGAAAACAAATTCCTATCTGGATTGGTGATTATGTATTAGCATCGTATGGAACAGGTGCTGTAATGGCAGTTCCTTCTGGTGATGAACGAGATTTTGCTTTTGCAAATCATTTCAATTTACCTATTATTAATATTTTCAAAGGACAAGATATTTCTGAAGCTGCTTTTACAGAAAAAGGTGGATTCGAATTACAAGATTCTGATTTCTTAAATGGATTAGGTTATCAACAAGCTGTTGAAAAAGCAATTGAAGCCTTAGAAAAAAAAGGATTTGGAAAAGGAAAAACAAACTTCCGTTTACGTGAAGCTGTTTTCTCTCGCCAACGCTATTGGGGAGAACCAGTTCCTGTTTATTTCAAAGACGGAATGCCTTACACGATTCCTACAGAAGCCTTACCAATAATTTTACCAGAAGTGGACGAATATTTGCCAACTGCAGAAGGTGAACCACCATTAGGACGTGCAACAAAATGGGCATTTAACACAACTACAAACGAAGTAGTGGACAATAGTTTAATCAACAACGAAACTATTTTCCCTATCGAATTGAATACAATGCCTGGTTGGGCAGGTTCTTCTTGGTATTGGTTACGTTACATGGATGCTAAGAATGATAACGAATTTGTATCAAAACAAGCCGTTGATTATTGGCAAAATGTAGATTTGTACATGGGAGGTTCTGAACACGCAACTGGACACTTATTGTATTCTCGTTTTTGGCAAAAATTCTTATTTGACAAAGGTTTTGCTCCAACGGAAGAATATGCAGCGAAATTAATCAACCAAGGAATGATTTTGGGAATGAGTGCTTTTGCTTACCGTATCAATGGAACAAATACATTTGTTTCGAAAGGTTTAAAAGATCAACACGAAACCACTCCAATCCATGTTGACGTAAATATGTTGAAAGATGGAGGGGATGAATTAGATACAGAAAAATTCAAAGCGTGGCGAGAAGATTTTGCAAACGCTGAATTTATTTTAGAAGACGAAAAATACATCACAGGTCGTGAAGTTGAAAAAATGTCAAAATCTAAGTTTAATGTAATTTCTCCAGATACTATTTGTGACGAATATGGTGCTGATGCGCTACGTTTGTATGAAATGTTTTTAGGTCCGTTAGAACAAACTAAACCATGGAATACACAAGGTATCTCTGGTGTTTCTTCATTCCTTAAAAAATTATGGAAATTGTACCATAATGGCGAAAACGAGAGTTTCTTCGTTTCTGATGACGAACCAACAAAAGAAGAAATGAAAGTTCTTCATCAATCAATCAAAAAAGTAGACGAAGATGTGAATAATTTCTCGTTCAATACATCGGTTTCTACCTTTATGATTGCAGTGAACGAATTAGGAAAATTAAAATCAAATAAACGCGCAATTTTAGAGCCTTTAGCAATTATTATTTCGCCTTATGCACCACATTTTGCAGAAGAATTATGGTCTAAATTAGGTCACGAAACTTCTGTCGCAAAAGCTGACTTCCCTATTTTTGAAGAAAAATGGTTGATTGCAGATGCAAAAGAATATCCAGTTTCATTTAATGGTAAAATGAAATTCTTGTTAGAATTGCCTTTAACCTTATCAAAAGATGAAATTCAGGAAATTGTCATGAAAGACGAACGTACCATCAAACAATTGGGAGATCGTACTCCAAAGAACATTATTATTGTTCCTGGAAAAATTATCAACATCGTTGGATAAAAAAAATTTTAGATACTAGATTTTAGTATTGAGAATATAGATAAAAGCCTCGCAAATGCGAGGCTTTTATATTGGAAAGATTTTTCGACAAACTCAGAAAGACAAGACTTAGAATAAAATTAAAAACCGCGTTAGGGATTGCAGTGGAAATCCTTTGCTGAATAGCAAAGATTGGAACAAAAAGCCCGCCCGAAGGGAACGCCCAAAAAAAATTAATATCTTAGTACAAATAAATACGCAACATGAAATATTTACCAACGTTAGAGACGGAGCGATTGATTATACGCCCAATTACGATGGATGATTTGCACGATTTTTATGAAATGGATTCTCAACCCGAAGTGCACGTTTACCTAAAGGCTGAACCTGTAAAGACTATTGAGCAAACTCGCCAAATTATTGAAGATTTACAGCGTCAATACGATGAGTTGGGACATGGACGATTGGCAGTTGTGGTGAAAGAAACTGGTAAAATGATTGGTTGGACTGGTTTTAAATATATTATTGAAGAAGAGGCTATGAACAATCGCTTTGACTTTATTGATATCGGATATCGTTACCGAAAAGAAGCATGGGGAAAAGGTTATGCAACCGAAGCTGCGGAGGCTTGTATGGATTATTACAAAAAAAATATGTCGCATATTCAACTAAACGCGATAACACATGTTGACAACGAAGGTTCACGAAAGGTATTAGAAAAAATTGGTTTTGAAGTAACCGAAACTTTTCATTTTGATATTTGGGAGTTGGATTGTTACTGGTATGAGTTGAAACAAGGTGAGTAAAAATTCCATCTTAATTGTTATTTAACAAAAAATAACAATTAAGATGGAGAATAAATTTTAGCGCAAAGAATTAATACCTCGTTTTCAAAACAATATTACCTAGTTCTTTTATTTCCTCTTGACTAGTAAAAATTGTATTCCCTTTTTTTGCAATCACTTCCCATGCAATAGTACTTACGACATCGTCCAAAACACCTGGTTCTGTAGCGTCGGAAACAATTTCAAATGTACGATCGTCCTTCATACGAACTGGCTGTTGGTAATCTTGGTGCACAATTAACAAATCTCCTCGACCATCAATAGCAGCTTGATAAATTTCTTGTAAATCTGTTAAGACTTGCCCTTTACTTACGGCTTCACTCATTTCTTCGATCGATTTTTTTCGATTTTGGTGTTGATAATTTTTAATAAATTCACCTGCAATTTCCATGTAGTCGTTTTGTTGCGTTGGTGAATTAAAATCGGTAGAAATATTTCCTAAGTATATACTAGGCGTATCTGCTTCGGCAATAAATTCACCATAATTATCATCCGTAGAAATGACCAAGCAACGTAAATTACCTTCCGGGTTTACACGCTGAACTGATTTATCTATCTGATTAAAGAAGTCTTTGATTTTGTTTTTCTGCTCGTCTGTTTTGCTAAATAAACTACTTAGGTTATAGTTATTTTCTGTAAATGGAAAATCATCATTTTCAATTTCTTGAACAATCGAATCATTGATGGCTTGATACAAGTGTACCCCTTTTTTTGTTAGGTACAGCACCAAATATTCAGTAACACGATTCATAACTTTAATAAGAGGTCTGATATGAAACGTTTCATCAATCCAAACACCTTCATGAGTTATTGGAATATCAGTACGTATAAATTCGAACGTGTCCTTTGAAATATAAATGTGTAAACTTTCTAAATTCTTATGTACTTCTAATTCTTCAGCTATATTTTCTAATTTTTCTAATATATCTGGAATTTCTCGTTTGGAGTGAATTTCCAATAATCTATCTTCCGCTTCTTTCGCTAAATTTTTTAGTTTGATTGCGTCTTGTTGGTTGTCTGGGCTCGTACGATGTGTATTGAATGCAATCGTAATACAAGGAGAGTTTTTTTCTGTTGCTAGCGTTAAAAGTTGTTCTTTAATACTCATAAATATTATTTTTATAAATGTTTATTATTCTATTAAGATATCTATAAATTTCTCAACAACAATTAATAACCAACACTTTAACAAAAAAAATAACATTTTCAAAAATATGTATCTTTATTAAAGATAAATGTTGGGTATTAACAAACTTCCTTGGCAAACCATTTTATATGAAAAAATTAATTTTAACAACTCTTTGTTTAGTTTTATCACAAGTCAATTTTGCTCAAAAAATTTCGACGAATGACTATGAAGTTAAAACGACTTTAGCTGATTTTAATCTAAAAGGAAAGGTTGAAAAAGTTGTTTCAACAGCTACAGATGCGAACGGAAATTCGACTACTTTACCATTTTTGGAAAATGAATTTTATAATCAGATTTCGTTAGAATTTAATTCGAAAGGTTTGTTAAAAAAACGGACCAATTATTTGGATTATCGAGGGAAATTAGCTGTTTATAACTATGTTAATAACGACTACAATAACTCGAATTTAATTGATAAACAAACGAATACAGTTATTAACAATAATGAAGATCCAAAACGAATTGCAGCAGACAAAACATTTGTTTATGACCATAAAAATCGCTTGATAAATTTGATTGAAAAAAATGAAGGAAAAACATCTAAATCAAGTTATGAAACAGTTTTTAATTATTCGAATAGGTTAGATAAAATCACAACAAAAGTAGAAGGTGCTACGATTTCTGAAAACAATTTGACTTATAATAAAAAAGGGCAACTGGTGTTGGAGGAGATGACTTCTTTTGATGGAAAAAAAGGGCGAAAAATATACTATATCTACGACAAAGACACAGCTGTTTTTCAGGAAGAAGTTGCTGGAAACTCAAGCAAAATAATGTTTTTTGATCATGGAAATATTTCAAAACTACAATCATTTGATCACAATAAAATGTTGGTTTATCAGGCTGATTTTGATTCGAAAAATGAGATTGTCAACTTCAAGAAACAATCATTTCGAAATGGACAAAACTTCTTAACATCGTATCAAGTTTCGTATGAATATGATTCGAAAAATAATTGGATAAAAGCTTCTATTTCAACAGATGGTGAATTAAAATATAATGTAAAACGCACAATTAATTATTATTAAACAAAAAAGGTTGAGCCTTGCTCAACCTTCTTTCCACAAATAAATAACACACTACTTTTTGATTACTTTGAAAGTAGAGTTGTTAACTTTTATGATATAAACACCTTTCAATAAAGAAGAAACATCCAATTGATTCTTCCCTTTTTGAAGTGTTTTCTTCGTAATTTTAGTTCCTGTAAGTGCAAAGATTTCTGCCTTAGATTCTTCTTTTGTTTCGATGAACAAGATATTATTCACAGGATTTGGGTAAACATTTATCAATGATTTCGTCAAATCATTTGTTCCTAAAACAGCTGTTGAAATTGAAATCGTTTGTGCGACTACTTTTCCATTCGAATTAAAAGAAAGTTTAATTTTAGCTGTTCCGTTTTTTAAAGGATTGATGACTAACTCATCTTTTTCATTGATAGAAATTTCCGCCACATTATCATTTTCGAGAATTTCTAAATCTTTAACAATTGCAATTGCCAAATTATCTTCATCGGAAACTTTATCCTTTAAGTCAATTACTGTTGGAGAATTGATGTGATATGTTGTTTCTAACTCATTTATCTTCGGTGCAGCGTTATCTGGAAAAACGGGCAATGATTGAAACCAATAATAATCTTCTAATTGAATTGTATTAGTTAAATTTCCTTTGTTGTCAAATTTGTGAATCCAGTTTTTTTGATAATGACTTCCAAAACCACTTTCTGTTGTTGTTACAATTAACTCATCTGTAACAGGATCAACACGTAAACCTGCTCCATAAATAGCTTGTTTATATTGTTCATCTTGACCAGGAATCGTAGCAAAATTTTCGTTAAACTCGTTTTTATCCACATCATATTTCACCATTGTTGGACTAATAGACCAACCAGCACCAGGGAAAAAGTAAATTGCATTCTCTTGGGATGAAGCACTAAAACTACCTGCGTTCCACGCTCCCCATGTGTTTGGGATGGTTTTCGTAGGAATCGCAACTTCGGATGTTGCTAAACTAACAGGGTCTATTTTAACTAACTTATTCGCCAAAGCTCCCCAAACATTCCCATCTTTTGTTTGCACAACAGAAATAAAATTTCCTGCTATCGTTTGCTTTATTGTATGCGTTTTAGGATCGATAACTAAGATTCCACCTTTTTGAGTAACAGCAAAAACATAAGTCGATGTACGAATCATATTCGCCAACGCACCAACTTTATCAGTACCTTCGATTAATGCTCCTTGCACCATGTTTTCTATATCAAATAAATATAGTCCGCTCGTAGTTCCAATATATCCTGTTTTAGTATCTACACCCACAAAACTTCTTCCATCTCCACCAATGTTAGTAAAGCTCGCTTTTTGTTCTAAATTTTTAGCATCTGCGACAACCAAACGCTTTCCTTGTTTTGAAACAATATAAAAATTGTCACCATAAATTGTTGCAAAAGGAGGCGTGACACCTAATTCTTCGTTTGGATTAGCCGTTTTGTAAATGTTATAATCAACTGTATGATCTTGATTCAAAAAATTGATTGTTCCATTTGAATGACCAAACCAATCTTCGTTCAAGATAAAAACACCGTTTGTGTATTCCTTTGTTTGTGCAAAACTTGTTTGTATTGCTACGATCGAAATAATTGAAAGTAAAAGTTTTTTCATGTGTTGTTTATAAGATATCCGAAACCATTATCAATTGATTCATGGCTTCGGATGAAAAATATTTAAAAATGTTATGTTATAAATGTAAATCGTAAGCTCCAGTTACTTCAGTCGAGATTTCGCCTAACCACCCCGCTTCCTGATTAGTTCCTGTGTAAATTTTGATAAAATCTATTCCCATTAATTTGACAGGGTTTCCATTTTTATCGACAGCCCAATCAATGTCAATGTTTGAATCCTCCGAATCATTTTGAGCATTATCTGCATAACCATATGCATATTGTTTTCCTGTCCAAATTCCATTGTTTTCGGTATAATTATTAGGTAAAAGTGTTCCCGAAAATTTCAGTTCATTTTGCTTATACCATAATGGATAATAGGATTGTTTATGATAAATATTTTTGGTTTTAAACCCTGAATTTCCTTGATTATCGGTCCATTTTATATATTCAGGATTTGGAACTACATCTTCAACAGTTGGTTTTTGGAAAACAATCGAATAATTTTTGATCGTGTTCGGATTTTTATACTCGCTTCCTGCAATTTCGTACCATTCATCTTCATCTGGTTTTCCATTTTTGTTTTTATCATAAGCAACCATGATAATTCCTGGTTCAGAAGATCCTGCAAAACCATTTCCTAAAACTTTGAAATCGCGTTTATTCGCGTGATTCATAATTGTATGATCAAAACCAAAAACAACATAGCCACCAAATCCACCTAAAGTAATCATTCCGCCTTCTTTTCCTATCAACTCTTTTCCTGCTTTAGCTGTCATTTCAGCTTGCTTATCTCCATCTACAAAAGTTGGAAGTTTGTTTACAAACTGTCCAATTGATGGCAAATAATCAAAAACTTGTGCGATATATTTAGTGTATGTCGTTGTTTCTTGTTGGACATTAATTTTAGTTTGTAACGTTTTAATATCGGTTAACGATTTTATTTCTAATGTCAAATCATAAGCACCTACTTTATCCGAAACAAAACCTAATGTTTTTTCATTTCCGATAATTTCATTCCCTAATTTCCATGTATAGGTTGCATTTGCTAAACCAGAAATTGTTGGTTCAATTGGAATGATTTTTAATCGAGTTGCTTCATAAGAAGATTGTAAAGTAGCGTTATCAGGATTAACCGAGATAATATTTTCATCATCACTACAGCTTTGTATTAAAGCAAAACTAAGTGCAGTTAATAAGATTTTTGAATAATTCATATGTAAATTTTATTTGTAAACAAAAGCAAAATGAGCGGGAATATTTCCGGCTCCAGTTTTCCATTTAAAGACTCCATTTTTATCAAAACAATACACATAACCCATCGAAACATAGTTTCCAACATCGGTAATAAAAATGTCTTTTGTCTTTGGATTTATGGCGATTCCATAAGGTGTTTCGATAGTGTTAATCACAGGATCATTCACCAATGTATTGTTGATAACTTGTTCTGTTTTGGTATCAATTACACCATAAGATTTGGTGTATTCGAAAGTGGTGTAGCTAAATTCATTCGAATAATAATACAGCTTGTCATCATCAATCGTAAAGTTAGAAACTGGAATATCAAATTTCTTTTTGATTTGATGTGTCTTACTATCAATCACAAAAAGATTAGATGAAATATCTTTATAATTCCCACGAGAAGTAACATACAAATCTCCTTCAGAATCTTTCTTTATTCGATGAAGATTTACTTCAACATCTATTTTTTTTGTTTCTTTAAATGTTGATAAGTCAATCACCGAAATTGTTTTATCATAATCTGGAACTCTATACCCACCAGAATTTGCAACATATAAATTATTTCCAACCACTTCCAATTCATCTGGTTGATACCCAACAACGGCCTCTCTTGTCACAGACAAATTAATCGTATCAATCTCTACTACTTTTCCTAAAGGTGCTTTCGGGTCAAGCGTGACAGGACCTGCATACGAAGTAGCATACGCCTTTCCATTTGCAAATGTGATGTATCGACCATTCTCTAAAGGAATTGTTCCTAAATGCTTCGCAGTTTTAACATCCATTACTTCGATAAAATTGGACACATTGATTACCGCATATAGCTTGTTACCATAAATCTTAATATCATTTCCAACATCGCCCAATTCTTTTACTACTTCAGGGTTTGCTGAAGCATAAATGTTTCGATTATACACACCTGTTTTAAAATCCATATAATCTATTGTCGCCATATTGCTTCCCATATTTCCTTCGTTCAGTAAATAAAATCCAGCCACATCTGTTTCTTCTGGAGTTGTTACACCATCTACTTCACTTTCGATTAAATACGTATCTTGCTGACATGCATAAAAAGTGGTTGCTGTTAATAAACAGACGAATAATTGTTTAAAATATCTCATAAATTTGCGCTTAATATAAATTTGAATTGCCTCCCTGGCATTGGATAATTGTAAATCACATCGTATTGTTGATTCAAGACATTGTTTAATTCAAAAGAAATTTTGAACGAATTTTGATTTAATTTAAATTCTTTATGCACGCCCAAATCATTTGTAAACCAAGGATTAAGTCGATTATATTTATTATTATCTTGATGCACATTGTATCGTTCGCCCACATAAATAAAACTGTAATTGAAATTCCACGTTTTGTATGAAGCGCCTAAAACAAAGGATCCGCTATGCTTGGCTGTATATGGAATTTGATTTTTGTAGTAACTTTTTGTAGGACTTGAATAATCTAACGCTTCTAAAAAACCATAGTTCAACATTGGCGAAAACTCTATCTCACCAAAACTAAATGTTGATCGCAGTTTAATATCCAATCCTTTCATCCTTGTTTGACCAAGATTCATCATTGTAAATCGAAACAAACTGCCCGAAGGAACAGCTACAATTTTATCGGTAACTTCGTTGTAGTAAGCATCAGCTTGAATGGAAATATTTTTGAAGAAACGATGAAATGATTTAGAATAGGTAAATCCCACATTATATTGTGTAGAAAATTCTGGTCGAAGATTAGCATAACCAATACTCGTGTAATATAAATCGTTGAACGTTGGCATTCTAAAAATTCGCTTATAAAATGCTCTAATGTTAAAATCGTGTGATTTGAATGGTTGGTAATTTGCAATAATCGTTGGTGTCCAAATAGTTTTATCTTGTGCGCTTGTATTTTTTTCGACCGATTCTTTCACAAAAGTTCCCAATAAACTTCCTTGTAAACTCAAACGATTCATACGATAAGTTGAAGCAAAAGCAATCAAATTTGTGTGACGAGTTGGATATGAAAATTCTTTTAAATCAGCATCTAAATTGTTAAACTGATAGTCAATTGCAACGTTCACATCCCACTTATCGCTAATAGAATATAGAT
This sequence comes from Empedobacter stercoris, assembly GCF_020281205.1. GTDB lineage: Bacteria > Bacteroidota > Bacteroidia > Flavobacteriales > Weeksellaceae > Empedobacter > Empedobacter stercoris. Next base: position 1,558 of record NZ_JACXZC010000023.1, on the reverse strand, counting down.
TTGCCCACGAAAAATAAAACTCCCGTTGAATGTATTTGTTTTCGTTTTTTACGGTAGAAACGGTATCTGTAAAATGTGTAAAATCGTATGCAAACTTTGCATTAATCTTGGACTGAAAATTTTTGAAACGTTTTTCGAATTTTCCCTGAACAAAATAATTTTTATCAACTAATGTTTGTCCGCGCCCATCAAATCGACCTCTTACAATTGCTGCTGGTATTCCCCTATCCGAATCAAACAAATAACCTTTTACATTCCAATTGGATTGATTTCCTTTTCCGAATAATCCCAATTCAACACGTTTCGCGTCAACTTGCCCATCTCGACGTCTCAAAACAGTATCATACGCTGTAGAACCATCCATATTTTTTCGTTGATAACGAAATTTATACACTCCATTCGTTTTGATATATTCAGCGCTTAAAACTGCTGATAAACGATCAGAAATCTTTTGTTCAATTCGTGTTGAAGGGTTAATTAATTGAATAGAGCCTAATTTATATCGAAGTGTAATATTAGTACTTTTGTTGTCTCTAAAAATAGGCTTCTTAGTTTCTAAATAAATTGCAGTAGCTGACGCATAATCTTTTGCTGATTGAAAAATATTACTTTTTTGACCATTGTATAAAGAAATAACTTCCATATCGTCCAACGAAAATTTTCCTAAATCTACAATTCCGTTTTGCGCATTTCCCAATTGAATACCATCATAAAACACCCCAACATGCTGAGAGCCCATTCCACGAACATCAATTGTTTTCAATCCACCTACCCCACCGTAATCTTTGATTTGTACACCAGAAAAGAAACGAACAGCGTCGGCAACAGAATGGCTATTCAAAGCCTGTAATTGCTCTCCCTTTAATTCTTGAACAGGAACTACAGTTTTAGTATTTGTCGTTGAAATATCAACCTGTTGAAGCTCTAAAATACTATCACGAAAAATTTGCGCATAGGCAATATTACATGAAAGTAAAATCAAGCTGCAACAATAAATTATAGTTTTTAGATTTCTCATTTAGCAATAATTAATTGTTGCTAACGAGAGTGTATGAAGTAAGTACATAGGTATTTACCTATCCCAAAATTGTTCTTCACGCTTCAGTCCCCGAAAGCATTAACATATCATTTTGGTAGGTCTTCTGACTTACTCCTTTTTTAGAAAATCCTTCCCATTCACAAAGAACAGTGGATAATTTATATTCTAAAAAATATGGAGCTTACAGCAGCGGGTCTGTTCAGGATTTTCACCTGATTCCCTGTTACCGAACTATTACGCTCGCACCAAATGTTAACCAAAAATAAAGTTATTATTTTGAATAAACAATTAAATTTTTATTCAAAATATAAATCAATTGCATATATTCTATAAAATTTCTTTCTGGGCGTTCCCTCGCTAACAAAATTATAATTAAATAGTAAAAAATTCCTACGCTCGGTCGGGCTATCCGCTGCAATCTTTTGTTTGGAGTATCATAGGTACCTAAAAACAAAATCCTTCGTCAAACAAAAGGATTTCCACTACTATCCCTAACGCGGGTTTTAAGTTATAACCATA
>NZ_JACXZC010000022.1 GCF_020281205.1 Empedobacter stercoris | reverse complement strand
CATGTGTTAGGCCTCCCGCTAGCGTTCATCCTGAGCCAGGATCAAACTCTCCATTGTAAATTATTTTGTTTAGTCTAAAAGACTTAGTTTTTACAACTTCGAATTTCCTTAAGCTCCATTATTCAAGGATTGACTTCGTTATTATTCGGCTTATTTTTTCTTCTGTATATATTATAATTTCAAATGAACTTCTCAGTTTATAACTTACAAAACATCGCTGTTTCTGTAAGCGGTTGCAAAGGTAAAACTTATTTCTTAACTACCAAATTTTATTTTAAAAAATTTAAAGTTTTTATTTCAATAAGTCAATTTACTTCGCAGCAAAATCACTCTCGTGATTTGCGGTTGCAAAGGTAAAACTTATTTCTTAAATCAACAAAATTTATTTTAAAAAATTTTTGTCGTTTGTTTTACTTTATGTCAACTACAATACTACTCGTCTTTCGTATTGGGATTGCAAATATACAACCCATTTTTCCGAACTTCCAAACACATTTTACATTTATTTTACTTTCTATCCCTAACTGACTGTTATGACGGGAAATATTTTTTGAGATTTTTAGATTTGAGAAACTAGATAGTAGATTTCTGACCCGAAAACATCGTTTTTACAGCAAGAAATGATTAGATGTTTTGCTTTATAATTAGTAGCTCTGGGAAATTCTGTCACTAAATAATAAAGTAAAACAGATAATTTTAGCTATATAATATATGATAGTTCTAATTACAGGTTCCTCAACAGGTTTTTACCTTCTGCCCTTCGGGCAAGAAGGAAGATTAGTTGTTGAACTAAACCTCCGGTAGCTTTTCCATTATAAAACATATATTTAGGATATTGAAAAATTCAAAATTATGGTTACTAAAAAAAATCTCCTGAGAAATTAAACTCGACCTTGTTAAATCGTGCTTGTCGTGAAATTACAGGTTTTTCTGAACTTCTGCAACGTTTTGAACGAAATATTTCTATTTTAGGTCGAAGTAAACGCACGTTTGAAAATTATTCACGTCATGTTGCTGCAATGGCGCTTCGTTTGGATCTTTACCAACCCAATTAGATCCTGAACAGGTTAAAGATTATCTTTTTGAACTCCAACAACGCTCAAATTCTCCTTCGCAATCTTATTTTAAACACACGGTTTATGGCTTACGTTTTCTCTTAAAAACAGAAGGTTTACCTTATGATCATCTCGCACTTCCCTCTATTTCAAAACAGAAAAAATTACCTGTTATTTTAAGCCGAGAAGAGATTTGGCGAATGTTATAAAGTGCTGATTTATTAAAACATCGTTTACTTATTGGTTTAATTTACAGTTGTGGACTTCGTTGTATGGAGGTAAGAAAAATTGAATTAAAACATTTAGATTTTGATCGTAAACTGCTTCATATAGTTCAAAGCAAAGGTAAAAAAGATCGTTATGTTCCGCTTTCTGATTATCTCATTCGAGGGATAAAAAAGTACATTTCAATTGAACATCCGACTACTTTTTTATTTACTGGCAACACCAAAGATGCCAAAGGATTTGATTCGCGTTATAGTCTACGTGGAGTTCAATGGGCGATTCAGTCGGTTTGTAGAAAAGCTGGAATTTTAAAAGACGTTCACACGCATACCTTGCGTCACAGCTACGCTACACACTTGTTGGAAGATGGTGTGAATATTCTTCAAGTTCAAAAACTGATGGGACACGAACGAGTAGAAACCACAATGGAATACCTGCACGTCTGCCAATTGGAACAACAAAAAGTTCATAGTCCACTCGATACCGTTTTTGCCTTATGCAGCCGCAAGTAGAAGCCCGTACTGAGCCTGGCCGAAGTGTAGCCGATGTGCTTAGAAAGGTCGATTTGTCCAACCAAAACTTTACGGTTCATCAAGAGAAAACCTTACGGGCGTTGACTTTATGTAGAACAGCAGCTTTGAGCGGACATGTAGATGCTTGTGATGCGTGCGGAAACATTAGCATCAGTTACAACAGTTGCAGAAACAGGCATTGTCCTTTACCCCGTTGGATTATTCCAATAATTTTTTAATCTATTTTTTAAATAAATTTTACCACTACCTGATTTTAGGTATTTTTCTCTTTTTGTGGCATCTTGTTGATTTAAGCAACCTTCCCAATAAATAAGAATAAGAGGTTGTCTATACTTTGTCGCAACAACTTTTCCTTCATTATGAGTTTTAATTCGTTTGTTTAAATCTTTAGTATATCCAGTATATAACATTTTATCTTTTATGCTATATAATACATAAACATAGTAATACATTTTTTTATATAAATATAATGATAAAATCCTACGGGGAAATTGTCAAGGACACAAACGTGAAGAATGGATACAAGCTCGCGAGCAAGATTTGTTGCCTTGTTCGTATTATCATTTGGTATTTACGTTGCCCGATACGCTCAATGGTTTAGCGATTTCTCATCCGCAAATCATGTATCGCATATTATTTGAAGCAACTTGGGCTACGTTGTCTCAATTTGGAAAAACGGAAGGATTGCAATTGGGAATGATTGCCATTCTGCATACCTGGGGACAAAATTTAAGTTTGCATCCGCACTTGCATTGCATTGTTCCTGGCGGTGGAATTGATAGAAATGGAAATTGGAAACGCAAGATAAAAACCGATAAATATTTGTTTGCAGTAAAAGCGTTGAGTAAGGTTTTTCGTGCTAAATATGTAACCTTGTTGCGCAAAGAAAAGTTGGCTGATGCTCAAGTTTTACAAAGTTTGTTTGAAAAGAATTGGGTGGTTTATGCCAAACGACCTTTTGGTGGCCCCAAGCAAGTGATCGAATATTTAGGACGATACACACACAAGGTAGCCATTAGTAATCATCGACTAAAAAATGTAACAGCAACACAAGTCACGTTTCAGTACAAAGATTATCGCAACAATGGTCAAAATAAACAAATGGTCTTACCAAATCACGAATTTATTCGTCGTTTTAGTTTACACATTTTACCCAAACGTTTTGTTCGAATAAGACATTGTGGAATTTTAAGCAGCAGTTGGAAAAGAGGAAAATTACAAGACTTACAAAAACAATTAAAAGTCAAACGAAAAGAATCAAAAATAAAAACAAAACATCGCCTTTGTTATTACTGTAAAGAAGGCAATTTAGTAACATTAGCACTCTTTGGAGATAGAGGTCCACCAAAAACTTATCTTTTTAAATCAAAAGTAAATTCCCCTGTTAATTAACTTAATGGGTAAGGGATTTTATGCCTGAAAATTAAAGTTTTTAGTACTTCACAGTCTAAGGAAGCACAAAAAAAAGCAGTAATCATATAAAATACTGCTTGTATATCTTAAAACTAAACTTCGATAACTCCATAAGAATTAAAAGCTAACTCCGGTTACGTTCAACAGGCTTCCATCTCATGCCCTCCGGGCAAGACGAAAGCTTAGTTATTAGTGGCAGTTATTTGATTTCAACCTTGTATTTTTCAATGATGTTATAGTTTTTGTCCTTTATTACAATAGTGTAATTTCCTTTTGTGAGATACAGTTTTTTAGATGGCTTATTATCATTAATTTCGATTATATCAGTTGGTACTCCATTATTTTCAAATTCATTTTCTCTATAAGCTAACAAAAGTAAGGGTGAACTGTTTTTAATTTTATTTGAAGGTATTGTGTAGCTTTCTTTTCCATTCTGTAACCAATCAGGTCGATTATCTATATATTTTGTTTCAGGATGTATAATAACAATATCTGTTTGTCTAATTTCTTTATTTCCATTAAAAACTTGTCCGTCTTTATCTATAAGTACAATAGGTTCTGTTGTGTCATTAAGTTTGATAAATAAATGATTATTTTCTTTGTCAGACCTTTCTAAAAACATTGTTTGGTCTATGGTAAAAGGGTCTATGTTCGTATTATCTTTTAATCTACCTGCCATTGCTTTTCCCCAAGAAGGATATTCATTTTCGAAAGCGTGAGCATAGCCGCAATGAATAAGAATTTTTGCATTTGGAACACTTTCAATAAACTTTTGAATGTTTTCAGCTTGTTCAATTTCTCTTTCTTTTCCATTCTTGCCTTCAGAAGCTTCATAACTGAAAAGGGTATAGCCAATTTTTAAAGCCTCTGAAATCAAATTTCCAAACTCAGGTTCTTTTGTGTAGTATCCACTTTCTATTATAGGAAATTTTCGTTCATTAATTGTGGAATCAAATAATGCTTCGAGTCCAAGATAACGATAGCCATTGTCATATAAATCTTTTAGAAGAGATTTAGTGAAAGTGCGATGTTTAGGGATGTGGTGTGCTTCGTTAATAATTACAATCTGTGAATTTTTAGATTGTTCAATTATGTAATCTTTTGCATTGACTTTTTTGCTATTGATATAGTATAAACTGTCTTTGTTTGTTGTTTTTGGTTTTCTGACACCATTTTTGTCCCAAATTTTAAGGACTTCTGCATAATATCCGTTAAATGACAATTCAGATGCTCCTGTCTGATATTTCCAAGCGACAGTATCATTATCAATTTGAGATAAAATGTCATTAGAAAATCTGTAATTTTCTGAATTTGTTTGTCCAAAACTTATTAAGGAATTCAAACAAAAAACTATTGTAATAAACTTATTCATCGGTTTTGATATAATTGCCACTAACGGCAGTCTGTGAAAAAAGCACACAAACTCCTTTCAAATATAGTTAATATTTCATAAATTCATTAGGTCTTCATAATTCAAGGTTTTATGCCTATCATCAATGGTTTTAGACAGGCAAAAATTCTATATCAGCCCAAAAAAAAGCAGTAATCGTAAAATTACTGCTCGTATATCTTAAAGCTGCACTTCGAAAACTTCATCATACGTATTAAGTTACTCCGGTGGGCATGCCCTGAGTTTATCGAAGGTTTCAAAGGGCTTTACTTCACATTTTAATGATTTGTTTTGGTGTTCAGTGATTATTAGTTCATCTACCTCATGCATTCTATTTGTTTTTGTATTCGGTGAACCTAAAGGTTTCGTGTCTTCCAGACAAGACGACCCAAGGGCTTTGCCCGAACAGAGCGAAGCTAAAGCTTAGTTATTAGCAGCATCACCGCAGAAGTGATGCTGTATTGTATCAGACGTAGTCGAGGCACAATAACTAACAAAATATTGGTTTTTAGATTGAATTAAGAACAGCGATTATATCATCTCCGTATTTTGTAATTTTTTGTCCACCACTAACAAAGCCCTTTACTTTTGAAAGTTCATCTACTGATTGAGGTTTTATTTTAGTTATGGTCATAAGCTCTGTGTTATGAGCAACTACATAACTAGGAACATTTAATTCACTCGCTTTGTCTTGTCGCCATTCTCTCAAAACATCATAAATATTTTTCTCTTCTTCTGTAAGTTCTGTTTCCGAAATTACAGCATTTTTTTCAGAGTTTCTGTCTTGTCTGTTTGTTTTTTGCTCCTCATAAAAAACTAAAATTGACCAAAAGTTAGGCTGTCCATTTATGAGCTCTGTTACTGTTTTCTTGACAACAACATTGTCCAAAAAACTATTTAAAGTGTCTTGGTCTATTTGTAAATTTTCTTTGTTCAGCCGTATGTAAAAGTGCTTTATTTTCATTTTTATACTGTTAAATTGTCAAGTTACGGTTGTCCCAAGCGGTTGCTGCTAACGTCAGTCTGTGAAAAAAGTACACAAACTCCTTTCAAATATAGTTAATATTTCTAAAAATCATAAGGTATTAATAACGTAATGTTTTAGCCTATCATCAATAGTTTAGACAGACAAAAATGCTAAATTAACTATAAAAAAAAGCAGTAATTGTAAAATTACTGCTCATGTATCTTAAAGCTGCACTTCGAAAACTTCATCATACGTATTAAGCTTCCTAAGGTCGGCCTGCCCTGAGTTTATCGAAGGGTTCAACGGGCTTTACTTCATGGTTTATTATTTGTTTTAGTATTCAGTGATTTTCAATTCATCTTGTGCCCACCCACCGGACAAGATGACCCAAGGACTCTGCCCGAACAGAGCGAAGCTAAAGCTTAGTTATTAGCTGTAGTCTCTTATATTTTATTCACCACTTGTAGTTGATTGGCTTTGATTCGATTTTATAAACAGCATTATAGTAAATGAGCTTCGAAACAATAACAGGTTTCTGATATTTGAAAAAATAGATTTCTGCTTCCATATCTTTAAAATCGTTTTTTAGTACAAACTCTTTTAAATCTGAAAGGCGATTGTTCTATCCGTTGTATAGAACAATCGCCTTTAATCTCTAATTCATTGATTGCAATTTCCAACTCAGACATTATTTTGTTGTAAAATTTATCCATTCATTTGACTTAAAATGATCATACGTTAATAAATATAAGTTTGCATAAACGTGTCAATTAGGAGCTATTCAGTTCATTTGAATACATTACTTGGGGATTATTATTAGGGGGATTACCAGCTTCGCTTTCCATCCCCATTTACTATATAATCTGCCCTGTCACAAATGAACTATCATTTATAACATCCTTCCTTAAATATTTACTTTCACTATATCAGATATTATATTCTAACATAGAGAGTAACTTATTTTACCTATTACTCTTACTTCTCTTCACGCTCAATTTCTTCATAATATTCTTTTTTCAACACATCTATTTTTTCATTAAGCTCTTTTCTGATTTTAGAAGGTAGAGCTTTTAGTTTCTTTAGTTGAAAACCTAAAACAATTCCCGTAATACCAGAAAAAATGAAGGCTAAAGCTGTCATTACCACTAATGATATTCCTGTGAAAATTGGGTTGAATAATAGAATAATGGAAAACACAAGTCCCAGAATACTTGCTATGGCAAGATTCCCCCATTTTAAAGAGCCATAATTTTTAAGCTCAAAAGAGAACCCCAATCCTTGTATCGAACGAAACATAAGTGTAAAGCCAACAACAAGTGGTAATGTAAATGCTGATATTTCAGGTCTGGATAATAGCATCAGACCAATAACCGTATTAAAAATACCTCCCGTCAAATACCAACCCCATCCCTCTATTATTTTTCTGTTCTGTACAGAAAATAAAGTTTCAGCAATACCTGAGAACAAAAATGAAAGGCTGAATAGCATCGTTAATGTGCCATAGGTTTCGAGCGGTGTTGTGAAAATATAAATTCCAAATACGATTAGAAGTACCCCAATAATTGCAGGTACGTACCAATGTTTTACTGTTTTTTTGATTGTTTTTAAAAATGTAGCCATAACACTTAGTTTTTACTGTTATTAAATTACATATCCTGTTGTTGTTTTTAACTCGTAATTTCTATTTCTGAAGGTTGTTCAAATGATTGTCTATACCATTTATGTTTTTGTAATCTGCGAATCGTTGGATTTATAAACAAAAGGAAAAATAGCGATGTAAACGTATTACTCACCGTAAATGCCATAGCTACTTGTAATGAAGGTATATCGCTGAATGAGAGTGCTATATTTTTCAGAACACCGAAAAATGGTAACATAATAATAACCCCAACAATATTAAAAGCCGATGCCGACCATGCTACCAATTTTGATAAAGATGAAAATTTTAAACTAACAAGCAGTGCAGTGGAAGTAGTACCTATATTAGCTCCGATTACTATAGGAATAGCAACTTCAATATCAATAGTACCTTGCGAAAGTAAGACAATGACTAATCCGACAACTACAGAACTGGATTGAATTATTATTGTAATGATGATGCCGTAGATAATGCCTAATAAAGGATTCGATGCCTTAGATAAAATATCTACCAATAAAGGGTCGTTCTTTATTGGCTCCATAGCTTGACTGATAAATGATAATGAAAAAAATATAAAACCAAAGTAAAATACAGATTTACCTGCAACGGCAATTTTAGTGGGTATCATACTAATTACTGTTCCTAAAACAATAAAAAACGGCCCGAGGAAAGACGAGTTCATAGATACAATCCAAGCTGTTGATGTATTACCGATATTTGTACCAAGCATAATTAGAATACTATCACGGAAAGTAATAATACCTGTATTAACCAATGAAACCGTCAGTGTTGATACCAAGGTACTTGATTGTACAATGGAAGTAAACAGCCCTCCCAATAAAAATCCACCCAATGGTAATTTGGTTATTTTGCCAATCCATTTTGATAGCTTTTCGGTGCCAAGATTTTCTATTTCTTTACTGAAACTCTGCAATCCAAATACAAACAGAGCTATCGATGCTATTATGATTATAAACGTTTGAAAATTCTCTAACATTCTTTCTGCTTATTCTTCCTATTGATTAATGATTTTCTTTTTCGATGACCTCTTTTAAAATACTGTGATCCAAACTTAAATCCGCATACATCTTCTTCAAGCGGGCATTTTCTCGCTCCAATTCTTTGTATTGACGCAACATTTCTTGATCCATGCCACCATATTTGCGCTTCCAAAAATAAAAGGTATTTGGACTGATGGATAATTCTCGGCATATATCGGATGCCTTTTTTCCAGCTTCATGCTCCTTGAGTACTTGGCTGATTTGTGTTTCTGTAAATCTTGACTTTTTCATCTTTAATAACAGTTTAAATTTATAACTTTTTATAATATTTTAAACTGTCTGAGTTTTTGGGGGATTTACATATATAGCAAGACCATTCAGTGCGATGGCAAAACCCATGTGATTGTTGCACAACTCAAAAATAAAAAAAATTCGGATCTTGTAGTATGCAAGGACGAAAAGAATTTACCCCACAATTATTTTACGAACTAAGCTTAGAGCGGTTAGTTCAACCGATAACTTTTATCGCCGTGTAAATCAAGCATTAGATTTACATTTTTTGTACAAATCCACTCAAAAACATTATGGCACTCAAGGTCAAGAAAGCATTCACAAACCTTTGTACGATAAAATGCACGAAAAACTCACCAAAAACAAAGCATATCACCGCAGGTTAGTAAAGTGTCGAAGTGCTACGGTAGAACCAGTTTTAGAACGCTGATCAATCATCACAACATGAAACGCATCAACAGCCGCGGCTTAGCCCAAGCGAACAAACATGTACTGATGGCGGCCTTGACCTATAACTTAAATAAATACTTGAAGTTTATAGTGAAAAAACCACTTCCTATTACAACCTCAATAGTCCAAATTCTATCCCAAAGAGAAGGGAACAACTTGGGAATTTTCAAAGCATCCCTAATCCCTTAAAAAATGCAAAATAAGCTACTCAAATTTTAGAAATTTAGTCTACCTTAAAATATAAAGCTTCTCAGAAATCGCTTTAAAAAAGCTCGTTTTTTAGAATTATTTTCCGAAATTGGGAGTTGTGCAACGGTTACCGCTGTTATAGGACGTTTATTAGTTTAATATCCAATTAATGAAGTCCTTTCCAAATTCAGAAATTTTATAAGTTGTACTTGAAGAAGATGTAATAGTACTCGAAAGACTTGACATCGAAGTCGAATATGTGTATGGTAAATATTTAAAATCCTTTTTGCTTTCAATTAAAATCAGATTTTTATCACTTAATATTTTCCATATTAATTCGTTATCAAATTTTAACAAACAGTTTTCTGGAATTTTATTAATATTAGTTTTCTCTAAATGTTGTTTATACATTTCCCAAATAACATTTTCACCATTAATTTTTTCAAAAGTTATTTGAAAATTTGAATCTTTTAATGCTGATAAATATTTTATTTCATCAATTGTTATTGAATCTAGTATTGAAACATATAAATCACTGCTAATTTTAGACTCTTGATTTGTTAAATTACATATCAAAATATTAGTATAACATATAATTTTTTCTCTGTGTCTAGTTTTAATAACAGAATTCATCGACTGAACTATTAAATCATAAAATTCCTCTGATTCGCTAATTTTGTTAATTAAATCAAGACTTTCAATTTCTGAAATCCTAGAATCTAAATGAGATAAGAATTCTTTGAGTCTATCTTCTCTCCATTTCGAACCCTTAATTGAAAGTAAAATATCTAATGAACCTCCAATGGTTGGTATCAAATTGACTAAAGCTCTCAAAGTGTTACTTCCTTCATATTTTTCAAGAAGACTTTTTTCCATAGTAGTTAGCGTAAATGTCCTATAACGTTTTGCATATTGCCGTTCGGGCGGGATTTTCGCCAGAAAACTCCAAGCAAGCGACAATGTTTAAATTTACAAATAAATTTCAAACGGAAGTATTTTGCCCGCCTGACGGCAATATGTTTGTTGTGTGCCGTTTTCTTTTACGATTCTTTTAATTCTCTCGAAAGAAAATATCCGCCAAATATTCCGTGAATAATTCCAAATATTCCGTAAATCCAAAGTTGATAAATTGAATATCCTACAAGTGATTCCAAAACCCGCGCCTGCCCAAATTCAAATGAACTTATTATTCCGACAACTAATGCTTTAGAGTACAATATTAGAATCCACGAAGCGAAGAGTGCTAAAAATGATATTCCATAATATTTTCTTCTTTCTTTCGCTATTTTTTTAGTCAAATATTTTGAAACTAATTTTCCAATTATTAGGTATCGCAATTATTGACGTAGTCCATTCTATCCAATCTCTTTCAATCGTATACCACCTTGGAATTTCTCCGATAACAGCATAAAAAATGGAAAGGAGAATGAGTCCGTAAAGATAATGTTTTGTAACTAAAAATTTTATGTTTTTCAATTCAGCAGTCAGTTTTTTAAAACGTCACACAACTTGCCGCGGCTTGGCGAAGTGCGGGCTTGAATTGAGCGAAAGTTCAATTCAGAACCGAACGAAGCAAAAGCTGTGGCTTTTGGTAAATTTAATAAAAAAAACAAAAGAAAAACAGCTTTTTGCGGAATAGAATGCCGAAAACTTTAAATTTTAGACTTAATCCGCCATTGCGCCAATACATTGTGCTTGTTGCACAACTCAAAAATAAAAAAAATTCGGATCTTGTAGTATGCAAGGACGAAAAGAATTTACCCACAATTATTTTACGAACTAATTTTAGATCAGTTAGTTCCACCCGATAACTTTTATCGCCGTGTAAATCAAGCATTAGATTTACATTTTTTGTACAAATCCACTCAAAAATATTACGACAGCCAAAGTCAAGAGAGCATTCACAAACCTTTGTACGATAAAATGCACGAAAAACTCACCCAAAACAAAGTATATCACCGCAGGTTAGTAAAGCGTCGAAGTGCTACAGTAGAACCCGTTTTAGGAACGTTGATTAACTTTTTTAACCTAAAACGAATCAACAGCAGAGGAATGGCACAAGCCAATAAACACGTTTTGATGTCAAGTTTATCTTACAACTTGAAGAAATACCTGCGCTTTATTTTCAAAATCCCGAGTGTTATAGCCCAAGTTGTTTCCCTAAAACAAGGGAAATACAGCTTTTTACAAAATTACTCCTTCACGACTTAAAAAAGTGCGTTTTTAAGCAAACCTAATTTTATATTATAATATATTTTCCAAAAAATAAACCTCGCTTAAAAAGACATAAACGAGGTCAAATATTTTAAATTTTTATAATAATTGGAGTTGTGCAACAGTTACTGCTGTTAGCAGAAGTTCTTTTGTGATTTTTGTTTAACTCCAACTCATATTTATTTTTACAATATTGTTTTTTATCTCAACTTTTCCACCGAAAGCATTTTCTTCACCAGGATATATTTCGTAAATTTTGGTTTGATTTTCGATTTTTGGAATATTATTTTTTAATCTTTTACTTTTTTCTATCCAAGAGTTAATTTCTTTATCCGAACTTTTAAATTCAATTATAAATTGTCTTGTAAACATTGAACCTTTTTTTTCAATGTTTATAATTTCAGCATTTTTTGGAAATTCATTTAATCCACCCCAATTTAATGAAGTTTTAATAATTTCATTCCTTTCCCAAGGCATTACAAAATTGCTGAAAAAAATTATATAAACAGAAAAAATTGAGATGACTGAAAAAATCAGAAAATATGAAAGAACTTTATTTATTCTTTTAATGCTTTTTTTGTTTAACATGATTTTGGTATAGAATTTATGCTAACGGAAAAAGTATTGGCGAAGTGCGGGAAAAAATGAACTTTAGTTCAATTTTAGACCAATCGTAGCCAATATTTTTTCAATGGAACTAAGTTAATCAAAAATGTGGAATTGGAAAATATTGGCGGATAAAAAAGTAGAGTAGTTCAACTTACACTTTAACCCGCATTTTGCCAATACAATGTGCTTGTTGCACAACTCAAAAATAAAAAAAAATTCGGATCTTGTTGAATGCAAGGACGAAAAGAATTTACCCCACAATTATTTTACGAACTAAGCTTAGAGCGGTTAGTTCAACCGATAACTTTTATCGCCGTGTAAATCAAGCATTAGATTTACATTTTTTGTACAAATCCACTCAAAAACATTATGGCACTCAAGGTCAAGAAAGCATTCACAAACCTTTGTACGATAAAATGCTCGAAAAACTCACCCAAAACAAAGCGTATCACCGCAGATTAGTAAAGCGTCGAAGTGCTACAGTAGAACCCGTTTTAGGAACGTTGATTAACTTTTTTAACCTAAAACGAATCAACAGCAGAGGAATGGCTCAAGCCAATAAACACGTTTTGATGTCAAGTTTATCTTACAACTTGAAGAAATACCTGCGCTTAATTTTCAAAACCCCGAGTGTTTTAGCCCAAGTTGTTTCCCTAAGACAAGGGAAATACAGCTTTTTACAAAAGTACTCCTTCACGACTTAAAAAAGTGCGTTTTTGAGCAACCTAATATTACAATTCAGCATATTTCTCTAAAAATAAACCTCGCTTAAAATGGCTTAAACGAGGTCAAATATTTTAAATTTTTATAAAATTTGGAGTTGTGCAACAGTTACCTATGTTACCTGCAGTGCTTTTTAATCTCCAATTTTCTGATATTCAAGTTCATTGCTTTTGATATCAAGTTTCAAAAAAAATCGAGTAGGAATATTATTAATTTCGGTGTAGAATTCACGAGAATAAAAATCAGGATATTTATAGTTCAAAATATCATGTGATAAATATCTGTTTTTCTTTTCTGAATTTATTCTAATATCTTCTTTAGATTTTAAATTTTCGAAATTTTTTGAATTTATAATTTCTGAAATTAAGTTTTGTTTGTCAGTATTGGAAATTTCAATTTTTGTTTTTTGATACCTCTCAGGCATTCCACTAACATCGTTTTCAAGTATTTTAAAAGTATCTTTAAGATTTAAATTTATGACTTGCAAATCATTTTTTACATCTTCATTCGAAATTGTGTTTTCATCAATGTAATTTAATGAAAATAGAAATCCAACAAAAAGAAAAAATAGTATCGGTATAATGATTCCAATTTTACTTTTCTTTTTGATTGAAATAAAAAGCCAAATTAAGCAACAAGTTGTCAGAATGACTAAAATTATTAATAAATAAAATATTCCTATTCCCATTTTTATAACGATGTTTTTGGTAGCATTGAAGGTAACGTTTCGGGTATTGCCGAAGGCGGGGAATTTATGGCTGAAAGCTTAAATTCTGCACCGAGGCGAGCCAAAACGAATTTTTATGAGTTAAATTTACAAATAAAAAACGAATAAAATTCGTTTTTGGCGAAATTGAAAAACGAAAGCTGAGTTTTGCACTTTAGCCCCGCTTTTGGCAATACCTTGTTAGCGGCAGTATTTATCAGATTTTTATTTGCCTTCCTTCAATTGCGTTTTTTTCAAATTGATTTTCATCATCTAATTCAAAGCCAAGATTTTTCAATTCGTTTTCGGGTATTAGATTTCCTTTCGTTAAATCTATAAAATGGATGTTTCCATATTTGCACAAATAGAAACAGAATTTTTCATCTTTATCAAACCAAAAAACATATTCTGGAATACTTGCGTCACAACGTTCTAACCAAAAGAAAATTTCTACAAAATTCGCAATTTCTGATTTGTCTAGTTCAATAGCTTCTTTGAAACTTTTGTTTGGTAAATATTCTGATAATTTTTTATAAGCATTTATAACTTTTGGGAAGTCGTGTTCCAAATTTCCAAAAAAATCGAGTTTTAAATGGGAAATAATAATTAATTCCTTAACATTTAAAAAGTCAAGTAAACTTTTGATTTTTTCAGTTAATTTATCAGGATGATTTTCAAGGTTATTATTTGGAACTCGAACAGAAAAATTTTCAGTTTCAATTTTATTTTCAAAACTTAGAGCGTCAAAAATTTCATCTTCTTTTGAGTCGTATTCTTCATCAAAAAAAGCATTTTGAAAGTTTGAGATTAATTTTCTAATTTCTAGATAATTCTGAAAAATATTATTACGATTTATTACTTTCATTTGGTTTGGGTACTGAGTTTTGGGAATATTGCCGCTAACTCTCAAATATACGCAACTTTCTATAAAAACCAAATAAAAAGTAAAATAGACGCTATTTACTGAAAGTGAGTAAATTAAATAAGCTAATTAATTGCGTATTTAGAATTGTTTATGGATTTTTTTTGTGTGATTTTAAATTCAAATAAAGTTTTATGTTAACAAATAAAAGTATTCTGAAATTATAATTGGCCATAAAAACATATAAAAATCGAGTGGATTTTCTTTTATATTTTTTAGACTATCAAACATATTTTTCCAACCTTGAGTTCCAATCAATATTGAAATGAAAGTAAAATACCCTACGCTACTTAAAAATAGAACTAATATTTTTAGTCATAATTTTGATTTAAGTTTCGTGAAAAATCAGCTATATCCTCAATTCGTACTTGCAGCTTACTCCCTACTTAAAGGCAGGATGAAGGCAAGATGAAGGCAACATAGTGGCAGTAGAGAGGCAGTAGAGTGTATACAATACTTTTTTTGGACGGTTTATAGTTTAAAAAAAAGGAAACTCATTGCGCGCGAGGTTTGTATTTTCACTGCATAAAATGATTAGGCGGTGACGATTTGCTGAATCAAGCAAATGGGCAGCGGCTACTTTTGGGTTATGGACTCGGGAAAGGTTTCGCGAAGCGAAATAAATTAGTCAAAAAAAAAAAGAAGGAAAACATCACTATTTTCCTTCTATCTGTTGTTTAATGGGTATTTTTAATGCGGTCCATTTCCGTTTTTATTTTTTTCTAAATCGGTATTCCAAATTTTTATTTTATCTGATTTGTTAAGGCCTGATTTCACTTGTACATTTACTCCATCTGTAATTCCTAATGTAATGTATTTTTTCTCGTACTTCGCATCTTGTCCTTTGCCAGAAGTTAGAATTTCGACATACGGCTTTTGGTTTTCATCATAGCGCACATGAGCAGATTTTACCAACAAAACATTTTTTGCTTCCTGCGTCACTACCTCAGCATTTGCAGAGTAACCTGCACGAATAAAATTATTAGAATCCAATTGTACTGGCGCTTTGATTTCGAACTGCACTACTCCATTATTCGCTACTCCTTGAGGCGAGATAAAATCTAAGATTGCTGTAAACGTTTTATTTGGAATTGCCCCAATCGACACGTTAATTTTCATGCCTTCTTTTAATTTACCAACCTCAGCCTCATCAACTTTTCCTTGAAAAATCATTTTCTTAACATCTGCCATTGTAGCGATCGTCGTTCCTGTAGAGAAATTATTGATTTCTTGAACCATATTTCCTACCTCAACAGGAATGTCGAGAATCATTCCAGAAGTTGTTGCTAAAATACGTGTCGTCGCATACGCTTCCAAACCTGGAGCAATACCTGTTTGTGCGACTTTATAATCATTTTCAGCAGCTTTTAATTGTTGTTGAGCTGACTTATAAATTGCATTTGCATTGTCGTAATCAGCGCGAGGTAAAACGCCTTGATTATATAAAGTAGATGTTCGATTGAAGTTACGACGTTCCTGATCGACTGTAATCTGTGCAGCTTGAATAGCTTGACGCGCCGCATTTAGCGATTGAACATTTGGGACAACTTTTAGTTCGCAAATTAATTGTCCTTTTTCTACATATTGACCTTCGGATACATTGATTGATTTTATAACCCCCGAAATATTGGGTTTAATTTCTATCGTTTCTAACGGTTTCACTTCGCCTGTTGCAACAGCTTTTACTTCGATATTTCCCATAAAAGGGGTGGTTGTCTCGTAAACTTCATTGTCTTGGCTATTCTTTTTACCGAAATACGCAATCACACCGATTACAGCACCGATAAAAATGACAATCATCAAAATCTTTAGAATTTTTTTCATTCTTTTCTATTTGTTAAGTTTTAGTTATTCGTCTCTTAAAGCATCAATTGGCTTGATTTGTATTGCGCGTTGTGCAGGAATTAAACCCGCTAAAGTTGCCATAACAACCATGACAGCTAAAGCTGTAAATAAGGTAATCAAATCGATTGAGGCATTATATAAAGGTATGTTTTTATTGGATGGAATGATCACTTCGTTAAGAACCATTAATAATAATGCAGCAAAAATAATTCCGCCTAATCCAGCAATTAAAGTTAACACAACTGACTCTAATAAAATTTGACCTCGAATTTGAGCTGGAATTGCACCTAAAGCTCTTCGAATTCCGAATTCTTTTGTACGCTCTGAAACTGTAATCAATAGAATACTTGCAATTGCAATAACACCGGAAAAAAGAGTCATTCCGCCTACAACGATTGCTAAAAATTGCATTCCTTTTACAAACTTCATAATTTTACCCAGCATTTCACCTAAATTAAAACCACCTATTCCTTGATCATCTTCGGGTGCAATGTTTTTGATTTGTTTGAGAAACGTTTTCAATTCTTTTTCAAAAGCTACAATATTATAATTATTGGGTAAACTCAAGCTCAAATATTGAATTGTTTCTCCTTGATTGTATATTTTTTGGAATGTTGTAAATGGAATAAATACCTGATCTTTGCTTTCTACGGGTGAAGAAGGCGTGTCGTAAACCCCTACAATTGTGTAATAACTATCACTTATACGAATTGATTTTCCCAAAGGATGTGCGTTTTTTCCGAAGAATTGTTCGGCAACTTCTATTCCAATAACACAAATTTTAGCTTCAGTTTTGATATCATCTTCGTTGATAAAGCGACCTTGAATGATGTCTTTTCCAAACATTCGGTTTTGATCTGGATAATCTCCATTAACCGTGTAAAAATTATATTTTGTTCCGTAAGTTAATATTGAATTTGGTTTCGAGTTTCGAGGAGCTAACAACGAAATTTGAGGAAAACGAGCCTGAATTTGTCGAACGTCACTCATTTTCAATTCAATTGTGCGTCCTTTCTGAAAACCTTGGTACGGCATTGAAGTAGTACCTCCCCAAACAAATAAAGAATTGGTTGCGGCATTTGCCAAATTGCGATCAAAACCATTTTGTAAACCACGTGTCACTCCTAACAAAAGAACAAACAAGAACATTCCCCAAGCTACACCTATCATCGTCAAAATAGTGCGCAACTTATTTTTGCGAATCGCCACGTAGACTTCGCTCCAAGCATCTGGATCAAAAACAAATTTTACAAAGTTCATTATTCGTCTCTTAAAGCATCAATTGGTTTTATACGTGCTGCATTCAAAGCTGGAATTAATCCAGAAACTGTTCCTGCAACAAACAAAATAATACAAGCCATTACCAACGAATTGGTTTCAACACCTGGATTATAAATAAAATATTCTTCTAAACTATCGCCAATATTCTCTACTAATAAAGCGGCAAAAGCAATTCCTATGGCTCCAAAAATAAGTGTAATTATAATAGCTTCTTGCAAAATAAGCGACAAAACATTGGCTGGTGTTGCACCTAAAGCCTTGCGAATACCAATTTCTTTGGTACGTTCTTTTACGCTAAACACCATTATGTTTCCAATACTTACAATTCCTGCAATTAAACTTCCTCCTCCAATTACAAAGACAATTATTGTTAAGATTACAAAAAACTGATTGGTATCTTCCATTGTTTCGGCAGCGTTACGCACCCACATTCCACCATAATCTGAAGACGCAACATTGTGTCGAGCTCTCATATTATATTCGATTGCATTTGCTAATTTAGAAATATCAGTCAAGGACATGCCATCTTTTGGCATTACAATAATAGACGAAACCTTATCTGTCGCATAAATTGTTCTGAATGTTGTGAATGGTGCATACAACGCTCGTTCGGCATTATCGCCACCATCTTTACTTTCGAAAACACCTACAATTTGGTACATGCTCGCTCCTATTTGTAAGTATTTACCAATCGCAATTTGATTGGGATAAAAGTCTTGTGCAACTAATCGTCCTACTACAATAGATTTGGTCTGATTGTCCATATCTTTTTGATTGATAAATCGACCAAGAGTTACTTTTTCATTGATCATTCCCTCATAAGCAGGATAAACTCCAGTAATCGAATAACTACCAGAATTGGCTTCGTTTCGAATCGTATCTACTTTGGCAATTGTACTTACAACTGATTTGATTTCTTCAGGATAAGAATGTTGAATAAAATTGAAGTCTTTGATATCCAACTCAATTTTTCGTCCTTGCTTAAATCCCTTATAAGGTTCTGTTGTTGTTCCTCCGTTAATAGTTATATTTAACGAATTTGCCTGAAAAAATTCTTGTTGAAAACCATTTTGCAAACCATTTCCCAATCCATACAAGGTAATAAACACAAAAAGCGCCAAAGCAATTGTCAATCCAGACAATGCTGTACGCAATTTATTACTTGCAATAGACGACCAAATTTCTCGCCAACGGTCTGTATCAAACATATTCTATATTTACGATTTTTGATTTAAAATTTCCAAAATTTGAAATTCGAAAATCATTAAACTCTTACTTGTTCTACTTTTTCGTCACTTACAATTACACCATCTTTTAGACGAACAATACGTTTACACATATTCGCAATATCGTCTTCGTGCGTCACCATCACAATTGTTTTTCCTTCGTCATTAATTTCTTGAATTAGATGCATGACTTCTTGTGAAGTTTTGGTATCCAACGCTCCAGTAGGCTCATCTGCTAATAACAATTTAGGTTTTGCTGCCAAAGCTCGTGCTATTGCCACACGCTGCTTTTGTCCTCCCGAGAGTTCGTTAGGCATATGAGAAGCCCAAGGTTCCAATCCTACTCTTTCGAGGTAACTAAGTGCTATTTTATTTCGGTCTGAACGTTTTACTTTTTGATAATACAGCGGTAAGGCTACGTTCTCCAATACATTTTTGAAACTAATTAAGTTATAGGATTGAAAAATAAAACCTAAGAATTTGTTCCGATAATTAGCCGCTTTTGTCTCGTTTAATTTTTCAATTCTAACACCATCCAGTTCATAAACACCTGTATCATGTTCATCCAACATTCCAATGATATTCAATAAAGTTGATTTACCCGAACCCGAAGATCCCATAATCGCAACAAACTCGCCTTCCGCTATTTCAAGGTTGATTCCTTTTAATACGTGAAGTTTATTTTTCCCCATTATGTAGGATTTATTTAAATCTCGAATAGATATCATAGATTGTTGTAAAATTTCAATAAAGATAACAGATAAGTCGAAATTATTGGAAAAATGTTACACTCACTTTTGAAGAATTCTGTTGAATAGATTTAATCTTAGCTGTATCGAATTAAATCGTTAAGTAATTTTGAAGTATAACATCAACTAAAAAACTCTCAAAACCTAAGGTTTTGAGAGTTTATATTTTTAAACAGGATCTACATCTACATCAATTCGTACCGAACGAAAAGCTGCAATTGTATGCAATTGATCTATTTTTGATTGAATTAAATCTTTTACTTTTTGAGGCGATTGATTTGGTCGAATTTTAATCATCACATCTGTAATATATAAATTATTGATTCGTCCAATCGACGGCGCTTCTGGTCCAAGCAAACATTTAGTCTCGAAACTTGGTTGAAGTAAAGTAACCAATTGAGCTGCTGTTTTATCTAATCGTTCTTTATTTTTATGTTTAAAACGAAGTTTGATTAAGCGTGCATAAGGAGGATACAAAAACTCTTTGCGTTCGTACAAAATATCCTTCATCGTTGGCGCATAACTATACGTTGTGACATTTTGCAAAATCTGATGTTCGGGCTGAAAAGATTGAATCAATACTTTCCCTTGTTCTTGTCTTCTCCCTGCTCGTCCAGAAACTTGCGTCAACAATTGAAATGCTTTTTCATGTGCTCTAAAATCAGGGAAATTCAACAAAGAATCTGCTCGAATCACACCAACAAAATTTACATTTCCAAAATCAAACCCTTTAGTAATCATTTGTGTACCGATCAAAATATCAATTTCTTTGTTTTCAAAATCTTCAATTAATTTTTCGTAGGCAAACTTTCCTCTCATCGCATCTACATCCATTCTTCTGACCTTCGCTTCTGGAAAAATAGCTTGTACTTGATGTTCTATTTGTTCTGTACCAATACCTTTTGTATTCAATTCATGCGAACCACAACTTGGACAACGCAATGGCTTAGCTTGGGCATAACCACAATAATGACATTTTAATTGATTTGAGAATTTATGATAAGTTAAACTCACATCACAATTCGAACATTCGGGTGTATGACCACAGGTATTACATTCCATAATCGGTGCATATCCACGACGATTCTGAAACAGAATGACTTGTTTCTTTAGGTTTAATTGCTCAAAAATTTCGTCTCGAAGTGTGTGCGAAATATCTTCTGTTATTTCCTTTTCTTTTTGTGCTTTTTTTAGATCAATCAAATTAATTTCTGGCAATTGTATATTTCCAAAACGCTCTTTTAACTCAACATAACCATATTTATTTTGTTTTGCATTAAAATAACTTTCAGCAGAAGGCGTAGCAGAACCTAATAAGATTTTCGCATTCATCATTCCTCCTAACAACATCGCCATATCACGTGCATGAAAAAAAGGTTTAACATCCATTTGTTTGTAAGAAGATTCGTGTTCTTCGTCTACGATAATCATTCCCAAATGATCAAAAGGTAGATACAGCGCAGTTCGCGGACCGATAATAATGTCAAAATCTCCATTCAAGGTTTTTTGCCACAATTCGACACGTTCATTTTGATTAAATTTAGAATGATAAACCCCTACCTTTTCACCAAAATGTTTTTTGATACGATGAACAATTTGCGTGGTAACAGAAATTTCAGGCAATAAATACAACACTTTATTTCCTTTTGCAATCACTTGCTCCATCAATTTGAGGTAAATTTCCGTTTTACCGCTTGATGTTACACCATGCAACAAAACAGTGGATTTTTCTCTAAAATATTCTTTAATTTGGTTTAAAGCTTCAGTTTGTTTCAATGTTAATTCCGCAATCGCAGCAACATCTTTTTCTTCTTCTTCTACGCGAGATGTTTGATGCTGATAAATCTCAACAGCTCCTTTCTCTGCCAACGATTTCAACACTGCATTTGTAGCACCTTGTTTTACAAAATCAGCAACTTTGAGCGGTTTTTCTTGCAATTGCGTTTCTAACGTAATTAATTGTAACAAGGTTTCACGTTGTTTTGGTGCTTTATTTAATTGACTTAAAATTTCGATGAAAGCCGTTTCATTTCCTTTTAAATTGGGATGTAATCTGACATAATTATCAATTTTTGGTGTATACTTTTCGTTCAGTTTTTCATCTAACCGAATAATTCCTTTATCAATTAATAATTTAAGTGTAGGAATAGCAGATTTCTCATCTACAATCAAAGCTGCTTCTTCAACCGAAATAATTTCTCGAAGTTTCAATGCTTCGAAAACCAAGAATTCGTAATCATTTAATTCTTCTATCGTTTCGTAATTGGGATTAATCAATCGAACAAAAGTCTGTGATTCTAATTTTAACGCTGAAGGAAAGGCATTCCGAAAAACATCTCCCAATGAGCACATATAATAATTCGCCATCCATTCCCAAAACTTTATCTGTGTTTGCGTAACCAAAGGTTCGTCATCCAAAAAAGCATGAATTGATTTTGTTTTGTATAATTCTGGCGCATTTTGATGAACAGAATGTACAACACCCGTATACAGCTTTTGGGTTCCAAAAGGTACAGAAACGCGCTGACCAATCTTAATTTGCTGTACATCTGATTCGGAAAGATGGTAAGTAAAAGTCCCATTCAACGATAGTGGTAAAATAATTTCAGCAAAATAAGTTGTGTTCATTTTATACGATTAAAAGGGCAAGTTAAGCATTTTTTTTCTCAGAAATTAAGATTATAAAAGCATAAACTTTTACAAATTATTATCATTTCATTTTCAGTTTGTTTGGATAAATAATTATATAAAATGAGCTATAAATTTGAATTGAAAGTTTTATCTTTAAGAATAATAAATTCTTTTAAAATATGAAATCACTTTTCACTTTAGCAACTCTTTCTACCTTCATACTTTTTTCTTGTAGCACAACTGTTACACACGATCGCTTATTTACAGGAGAAATTGTTAGAGATTGTACAGGAACTTACATTCGTATAGATAATAAAGTGGATTATTTGGTTTGCAATGCTGAAATACTTTCAGAAAAAAAAGAAGGTGAAAGTGTAAGTGTTATTTATGATTTTGAAAAAACATGTGATGAGCTCGATAATAAAGCGACATGTATGATGTATCACGAACACAAAGGAAAAATTAGAATTAAGAAAAAATAGATTGAATAAAAAAATCCACTCGTTTGAGTGGATTTTTATTTATAATATATTTCGATTATTTCGATTTTTTACGACGTTCTAATTCTTTTTCAATCAACATCAATTCTCGTCCAGTTTGTCCAGCAACAGAGGTATTTTCTTGTGCACGACGAACCAAGTATGGAATCACTTCTTTGATTGGTCCGTAAGGTAAATATTTTGCAATATTATAACCTAAATGAGCCAAGTTAAACGAAATATTATCACTCATTCCGAATAATTGTCCAAACCAGAAATTAGGATTACTTTTCTCGATTCCATTTTCGTTCATTAATTTAATCAACAATTCGCAACTTTCTTCGTTGTGCGAACCTGCAAATAAACCAAAACGCTCATGATGCGTTGTTATAAATTCTAAAGCTAAGTTATAATCTCTGTCTGATGCTTCCTTGTTTGGTTGAATTGGAGATGGATAACCTTCTGCTTGCGCACGTGCACGTTCTTTTTCCATATAAGCTCCACGAACAATTTTAAATCCTAAGAAATAACCTTCGCGTTCAGCTTTTGCATACATCTCTTTCAAATAAGCCAAACGGTCATGACGATACATTTGCAACGTATTCCAAACCAAGGCACGTTTTGTATTGTACTTCATCATCATTTCGTCTGTCAAATCATCTGCAGATCCTTGCATCCAAGTTTCTTCTGCATCAATCATAATGTTAACGTCTAAATCGTAACCTTTTTGACAAACTGCTTCGAAACGTTGACGAATATTTGCCCAAGATTTTTCTTCTTCAGCTGTTAATGTTTGTTTTTTTCCTACTTTTTCAAATAATTCGATTCGTCCAAATGCTGTAGGTTTAAAAACTACAAATGGAATTGAAGGATTTGATTTTGCCAAATCAACTAAATGTAACATCACGTCACGAACTTCGTCAAATTGTTTTTCTTCTGTTAATCCTTCAACCGAGTAATCTAAAATAGAACTTACATGGTATTTAAATAATTCATTTGCTACAACCACACCTTGCTCTGCTGTTTCGCCTCCTACAAATTGTTTGTAAATTGTTTCGCGAATGGCAGGTTTAACGAATGGTAAATCTACGGCAAATGGTAAATTAAAAAACTTAGTTCCAAAACTTGTTAATGCGGGGCTTCCGATTAATTTGTATAAGTAATAGGCTTTCTTTAAATCTTTGTCAGATTTCGATTCGAAAGCAAACTGTGTATTGTCGAATAATGACATGTGAGTTAATTATTTTTTGTGTTATATAACTTTACAAATTTATAATTAAAACCTGATTAAAATAAAAAAACCTACAAGAAATTCTTGTAGGTTTTTGATATATTTTAATGGTATAAAATAGTTGCCTATTCTTATCCTCTTTTAGCATATTTGCTTCTGAATTTGTCGATACGTCCTGCAGTATCAACCAATTTAGATTTACCTGTGTAAAATGGGTGAGATGTAGAAGAAATCTCCATTTTGATTAATGGGTACTCTACTCCGTCAACAACTAATGTATCTCTAGTATCTGCACAAGATTTTGTGATGAATACTTCTTCGTTAGACATATCTTTGAATGCTACTAAACGGTAATTTGTTGGGTGGATATCTTTTTTCATTTTTTTAATCTTCTTTGTTAACTTTATTGGAGTGCAAAGATAATATTATTTTGAGAATGTTGCAATCAATTTGACTGAAAAAACATTTAAAACAATACGTTAAGCAAATTTAATTTCGAGTGTAATGGGCTTCTTAAAATTAAACCTGCACTTCTTGTACACATTTTTTTCGTGGTGCAAATATAAACATTTTCGTTATTTGTACAAATATTTTTCTCAGATTCTCTCTATAAAAATCTAATTTTTATCTTTGTCTTATAAACAATAAATTACCGCATTTGTAGTTTAACTATTATCAATGAATCATTAATTCTATGAATGTAAAAACATTTGTCGCTGGACTTGGTATCGCTTCTTTGATTGGTTTTCAATCGTGTCGCGATGATTTTGACTATGATCCAATTAGTTCTGAATTGCGCTATAGCAAAGATACTGTTTCCGTAGACACCGTATATAATTTTTCGAAATCAGAGACATATCTCTTAAAAATTTATAACCCGGAAAATGATGATCGCGTGATTCCGAAAATTTATTTGACACGTGGAGATCAATCATTTTTTAATATTAATGTTGACGGAAAAGCAGGAACAAGTTTCGAAAATGTTCCTATCCGTAAAAAAGATAGTTTATTTATTTTCGTTGAAGTTAATGCACAAGAAGCGCCTCAAAATCCATTATACGATGATGAAATTAATTTCGAAACATCTAATTCTTCGAAAAAGATTAAATTATTATCGTGGATAGAAAAAGCTAAAATTCATCCGAAAGATGCTACGATTTCTTCTGCTAATTGGAATGTAAATGAAGCGCAAGTGATTGATGGAAATTTAACTGTTACCAGCGATTTAACAATTGACAAAGGTGCGAAAGTATATTTCAAAAAAGGTGCAAGTTTAACGATTGGTAACAGCGCGAAACTTATGGTAAATGGTGCTTTGAATGAGGAAGTAAAATTCCGTTCGGCTCGTCATAACAACAAATATGATTCGATTCCTGATCAATGGAATAAAATAGAATTAGCGCCAAATAGTACGTCAAAAATTAATTATGCTAAAATTATTGGTGCCGATACTGGTTTACATGTGAACAATGCGAAATTAGAGATTAGTAATGCGAAGATTGTTAATAATCAATCGTACGGAATTTTAGCTACAAATGCCACAATTACTGGTCATAATTTGGTTATGAACAACAGTAATTTAGCAACTTTAGCTATAGAATATGGTGGATCATACGAATTTTATCATTCAACATTTGCTAATTATTTCAATTTTGCAACTGCGGCCGGACCAGCTTATTCACTTTTCTTGAGTAACGAAAACAATGATAAAAATGTTTCGGCTTTAACAAAAGCGACTTTTGGAAACTGTATTTTTTATAATGAACGTACACCAAATGCAATCGTATTAGATAAAAAAGATGGTGCTCCATTTAATTATTTATTCGATACCAATATTATTCATAATTCGGATACCTCAACATTAAATGTAACAACTGCTCCAAATTTCTTGGACAATATTACATTAAACCCAATGTTTGAAAACACTGATTATAATGCCAATAAACTATGGCTAAAAGCCGAATCTCCTGCAAAGAATAAAGGAAAAGTTAGTTTTGCACAACAATTTCCGTTAGATTATAATGGTCAACCACGAGGAACGACTCCTACGATTGGGGCATATCAATAAAATTAAAAAGCTCAATCATAATTTGATTGAGCTTTTTTTATGAACTATAATTCATTTAAATAAATCTAAATTCGATTACTTTTTTCTCTAACTAATACGCCTACAACACCTAAAATAATCACCTCATCACTTTCTTGTATTTGTACACAATTTTTATAGCTCGCGTTAAGAGCAACTAATTTATTATTGACTTTATCAAAACGTTTCAAGGTATAATCATCATGATTGACTGATACAATTATATCATCATTATGCAAGGGAATCAAATCTGTTCGAATCACCAAAATATCATTTTTTTGATAAATAGGATACATCGAATCTCCACCAACCACAATCAAAAAAGTAGATTCTGGATGCGTTAAATAACGTTCGTCCAAACTTATTTTATCGTTTACAAAATCTTCTGCAGGCGAAGGAAAACCTGCATTTACTTGACCAAAATTTGGAATATAATATTTTTCACCTTCCGTATTGATTTCAAAAACATTTAATTCTTTATCTATTATTTTTATGTCTTGCTTCATTTTTTATAGTTTAATAAACAACTAATAAATCCTTCCATTTTGTGGTATAACAAGGAGACAATTTATTTTGACGCATTTTCCATGTTTTATTCAAATCCTGCGAAGCTAACTTTATTTTTGAGGCACCAAACTTCTTGTTCATCGTATCAATTGCTTTCATCAAATTAGGATGATGTTGATTTTCTTCTTCAAAAAGTGACAATTGTTTTTGATCCGAAGAAACAATTCCCGAAACCACTACTCCAGCCTTTTTGTACTCGTATCCTTCTTTATAAATTTGTTCAAAAACCTTTATTGCAAACTTAGACAAGGTAATACTCGAATTGGATTCATAAGGCAATTGACACGAAATAGAACGATAATATTGTGGTTTATTTTTATCAAAATTATTGGTCTGAATGAATACTGTAATCAAATTGCAAGATGATTTCTGTTTACGAAGTTTTTCTGCACACGAAACAGCAAAAGTCGAAACACGCTCTTTCACATATTCAAAATCGCTGGTATATTCTTCGAAGCTACGTGTTGTTGCAATACTTTTTTTCGCTGAAACGGTTTCTAAATCTAAAACAGCTTCTCCTAATAAATCTTTTTTCAGACGTAAACCAACAATCGAAAATTCTTTTAGAAGAAAATCATCTTTTAATTGTACAAAATCGAGTGCTTTTTTAACACCTATCCACCTCAATCGTCGAGACATTCGTCGACCAATTCCCCATACATCTTCTATATCTAACCATTTCAGTGCTTTGTAAATTTGTTCTTGCGTTTTGATTACATACACACCTTGGTGAATTTCTGGAAACTTTTTCGCAATATGATTGGCTAATTTTGCCAATGATTTTGTTGGTGCAATTCCAACACAAACGGGTAATTTGGTAAACTGATATATTTTAGATTTGATTTCTAATCCGTAATTTTTCAAATCAAAACGATTAAATCCTTCTAATTTTAGAAAACATTCATCGATCGAATAAATCTCATAATCGGGTGAATACGTCGATAAAATTGACATCACTCGATTGCTCATATCCGCATATAATTGATAATTAGACGAAAAAACCTCTATCTTTTTTTGTTCAAAAATTCGTTTAAATTGATGTGCAGGTGCTCCCATTGGAATCCCCTCTAACTTCGCTTCTGCAGAACGCGAAATGACACAACCATCATTATTAGACAAAACAACTATAGGCTGATGAAGAAGTTTCGGTTGAAATACACGATGACAACTGGCATAAAAATTATTACAATCAATTAAAGCGAACATGCTGCAAAGTTGAGAAGATTAAACGCCACATCGTGTCATCGAAAATGTTAATTTAATAAAAAATAAAGCCACTCCAATTGAAGTGACTTTTCAGTTATTTCATTTTATATTTTTTGCGCAATTCTTTTACGACAACATCTGGTTCGTAAACGGTTTGATATTTTAATGGTTTATTGTTTTTGAAATATTGTACTTTCAACCATGTATCGTTAGTATCTAACTTCGTGTAACTGTTACTTTTTTCTAAAACTTTTTCGTTTACGGTGCTCAATACAGCAAAATAATCAAAGTTATTTCGTTGTCCTATTTCCGCTGCTCTTAACAAAGCATAATCAAATGTTCTTCCTTTTTTATTGTACTCATTTCCATCAAATGTTACAATATACGTATCATTATTCACCTTTTCTTCGGTGTAACCTCCTGTTCCATTATATTTTTGGTATGCAACAGCTTTGCTGTTATTACAGCTTGCCAAAGTCAATACAAAAACTCCAGCACATAAAATTTGAGTTATTCTTTTCATATTAAATTAAATTGGTAAAAAGAGCTTTAACAAAAGTTGTTCCTTTTACAACTAATTTTAAGAAATCTAAATATTTTCTTAACAAATTATTTTTTAATAAATGACATTCATTTCATATTCCCTTTTAAAGTCATTAAATTCAAAACATTAACATTCTTTTCTCGACCACTTATTTAACATTCTATTAACTCATTGATTCTAATAAAAATCATTTAAGTTATAATGCTTTATCTGATAAACTCGCCTATTTTTGTAAATCAATTATAAATAATGAGTAAATTAGAAAAATATCTATTTTCTACCAGAACCATGACGGTCTTGCTGTTTATCTACGCAATCGCTATGGGGTATGCCACTTTCATTGAAAATGACTACGATACGGCTACTGCAAAAGCTGTTATTTACGAGGCAAAGTGGTTTGAGGTTTTAATGATTTGGTTAATCGTACTGTTCTTAATGAACATCAAACGATACAGATTATGGTCAAAGGAAAAATTGCCTTTATTGGTTTTCCACTTAGCATTTTTGTTTATTTTCATTGGAGGAGGAATTACTCGCTACATCAGTTTCGAGGGTGAAATGCCTATTCCAGAAGGAGGTACAAGCAACGAAATTACATCATACAAATCTTATTTCAAGATGATGGTTGATGACGGAACACAACGTTTGGCGTACGACAATCATCAATACAATATGACGTATTTTGATCGAAAAGACAGCACAAACTCTTTGTTATACAGACAATTTGAAGGTGAATACCAGTTCAAAGACAAAGTAATCAAACTACGCACATTTGATTTTGTTCCACATGCTTTGGATACAATTGTAAGAAGAAAAGACGGGATTAACGTTTTGGAAATTGTTACAGTTGGTCAAGGTGGACGTAATTCAGTTTTTATTCGTAATGGTGAAATCAAAAGCGTTAACGGAACACTTGTCGCGTATAACCGTCCGCAAGATGGCGCTGTACAAATTACAGGTGAAGGAGAAAATTTGACTATCAAATCTCCTTTCGAAGGTGATTATATACAAATGGCTGGTCAAGAGATTGGACAAGTAACAGACATGCAAAAATTGCAAGAAGGCGCTGGTAAAGTTGAATTTAATGTTGCTGCTCCATTAAAATTGCGTTCGTTATATACCATTAACGATGCTCAGTTTGTGATTCCAAACCCTTCGTTCAAAGGAGAAGTTTTATACAGACAAGGTTCTAAATTTAAAGCAGACGAAAAAAATCTTCCTGGCGCTATTAGAGCAGAAGTGATTGTTGGTGACAAACGTGATACAGTAACTATTGTTGGAGGAAAAGGTGTTTCGAATTACTCTGCAGATGTCCAAATTGACGGAATGAATATTTCGTTAGGATATGGTTCTAAGATGGTAAAAGTTCCGTTTAGTATTCGTTTAGATGACTTTATTTTAGATCGTTATCCTGGTTCTACCAATCCATCTTCTTTCGAATCTAATATTACAGTTATCGATGAAGGAAAAGAAACAAAACATCACATTTATATGAACAATGTAATGGATTATAAAGGTTATCGTTTTTTCCAATCAAGCTATTTCCCTACAGAGGACGGAACAATTTTATCTGTTAACCAAGACTGGTGGGGAACTAATATTACTTACTTAGGTTATTTTATGTTATTTGGAGGAATGTTTGTTTCATTATTCTGGAAAGGAACTCGTTTCTTACAGTTAAACTCTTTATTAAAAAGTTTACACACGAAAAAAACAACTATTTTACTTCCCTTCTTTTTATTGTCTGGATTAGCTTTTGCTCAAAATCCTACAACGACTGATGGAAATAAAGCAACGCACCAAAAAATAACAACTGAACCTGATCAAAATGTACATTCTCCAGAACATATCGTAAACTTCTCTTCGGAGATGGCTAATGGCGATGAGTTGGCGAAAGGAGTTAAAATTCCAGATGAACATGCTGACAAATTTGGTCATTTACTAATTCAAGATATCGAAGGACGTATAAAACCTGTGAATACACAGTCGTTAGAAATTCTTCGTAAAGTCTATAAAAAAGATAAATTTCACGGTTTATCTGCTGATAAATGGTTTATCTCTTTACAATTAGACCCTGCTTATTGGGTGAATGCACCTATGATTAAAGTTGGTTCTAAAGGAGGAGATCAATTAGCGAAAATAACAAATGCGAATGCTGATGGTTATACATCGTTAATGAATTTGATTGATCCTAAAACAACTCGTTTCAAATTAGACAAAGCCTATAACGAAGCGTTCTCAAGAAAACCTTCTGAGCGTTCAAAATTTGATGAAGAAGTTATTTCGGTAACAGAACGTTTCAATATTTTAGATCAAACAGCGAAAGGGTATCAGTTAAAAATCATTCCTGTACAAAATGATCCATCAGAACGTTGGACTTCTTGGATTTATCAGACACAAGAAAATCCTGTCGAAATTGATACAATGGCACTTGGAATGGTGAGTGTATATTTTAACATGGTATCAAAAGGTATCGAAAATGGTGATTGGACACCTGCTGATAATGCAGTTGATTACATTGATAAATACCAACACAAATGGGGGAAAAATGTTGTTCCTTCTGCAACAAAAGTTGAAATCGAAGTATTATACAACAAATACAATGTGTTCTTTTGGGTGATGGTTGCTTATGCAACTGTTGGTGGAATTTTAATGATTTTATCATTCATTCAATTATTCTCAGAAAGCAAAGCATTACACCGAATCATCAATGTTTGTTTAGGATTATTGTTAGTCATCTTTATAGGACAAGCAATAGGACTGGGTGTTCGTTGGTACTTAACAGGACACGCACCTTGGTCGAACGGATACGAAGCCATTGTATTTATCTCTTGGGTGAGTGTATTGGCTGGACTATTATTATACAAAAACCGAAATGCATTTATTCCAACTACAGGAGCTATGGTTGCTGTAATTATGATGGGGTTTGCGCACGGAGGTTCTATGTTAGATCCACAAATTACACCATTGGTACCTGTACTTAAATCGTATTGGTTAATTGTACACGTTGCAATTATTGTTTCGTCTTATGGTTTCTTTGGATTGAGTGCAATTTTAGGCGTTTTCTCGTTAATTATTATGATGATTAAACCAAACAAGAAGATTGAAATTTCGTTAAAAGAAATGACTTACGTTTCTGAAATGTCTTTAACAATCGGTATTTATTTACTTACTGTCGGAACATTTTTAGGTGGTATGTGGGCTAATGAATCTTGGGGACGCTATTGGTCTTGGGATCCAAAAGAAACTTGGGCTTTCGTTTCGGTAATTATTTATGCAGTCGTTCTACATATGCGTTTAGTACCAGGTTTAAGAGGAAAATACGCGTTTAACGTTGCTGCGATGTGGGCGATTTGGACAGTTGTTATGACGTATTTCGGTGTTAACTATTACCTGTCAGGTTTACACTCTTATGCAGCTGGAGATCCAATTCCAATTCCATTTTGGGTTCCTGCAACAGCAGTTGGAATGTTAGTGTTAACACTTGCAGCGTGGTACCTACAAAACAAAGTGTATCATATCAAAACAAAAGAATAAATTTATTCAATTATAATTTCAAAAAAGCTCATCTTTAGATGAGCTTTTTTGTTTTCTAAATGTTTTTTCTCGCTGCCTACGACTCGCATATAAAATGAAAACACAATTCTGAGAATTATTCAGATTTATATTTTCCCCTTATCAATAAATTCGATCTAACTTTTTATTAAACAAGAAGCTTCTTATTACAAGAAAGGAAGCTTCTCGTTTAATAAAAAGAAAGCGCATTGTTACACTACTCTACTTTACCCCTCTTTTCATGCTGCATTTCAGAAGACAAACCTTCTTAAATTGGTTCTTTGTTAAGTTCAGAAAAAAATGGTTGTTGCAGCGCATTCCACATCTTGATACAAAAGAAAAAGACAACCCAAAAAATTCGGATTGCCTTTTAACTTGAAAAATATTTAAAAGAATTGTTTCTATTTAAAATCAGCTTCTGTAACGTTCTTATTTACTTCTACTGTATCAATTGTAATTTTAGTTGTTTGAGGTCCAGCTTCTGTTGTCATTTCAGAAGGCAACAAGACACCATCAAAAGATTTATAACCTTTATTTATTGTCGTTGCGACCATCTCACCTTGAGGAGATTTCATTACTTGTTCAGACTTCATCAATAAACCAGTTTTTATATCATAATAATCTGTACGAGAAATTTCTGCAGCAACAACTTTGTAATATTCAACTCCGTTTTCAGAAACGATTCCTTCTACTTTAGCAGTTTTATATCCTTCCGATAAAGGAGCAAATAAAGAGTTTGTTTTCTTTAAAGGAGCTGTCATTTCAGCTGGTAAATCAATTTTCTGACCAACATTATAAAAACCTTTTTCTCCATCAAAAGCTTGAGTAACATTCATTCCGCCAAGACTCATTACAGTCAACGTTTTATTTGGTGCTAAATCTTTTTTAGTATAATCACCGCTCATTCCCATTGTTTCAATTTTCCCTTTTTGAACCAATGATTTTACAGCTTTTACTTTATCCGCTCCACCAATCGCTTTCAAATAATTATCTGTAATTTGAGTTATTGTAGTTGTTGTCGATTTTGCTCCAGAGGTTGGTTTATCTATTTTATTACCATAAGAATCGTAATATGTTACAGGATAACCCAATTTTTCTAAAGCGGGTGCGATTTGTTCTAACTTTCCAGTTACATTAATTTTCGCTTGATCAGGACGGAAATATTTTTTCGAAACACGTAACACATCATCTACTGTAACTGCGTTTATATTTTTGATATAATCGGCATAAAAGTTATCCGATAATTGATTCGTCTTTTTCGTTAAAGCTTGACCTGCAACAGTTGAAGGACTTTCTAATGTCAAAATAAAGTTTCCTAAGAATTTCGCTTTTACATCTTCCAACATTTGTTGATCGATTTTATTTACCGTCATTCCTTTAATCTCTTTCATCGTTTCGACAATAGCAGAATCTGTTACTTCGTTACGAACAGTTGCATTTGTATTGAAACGACCGATATAGCGAGAATCAGAAACTCCTCCACGTGCACCGTATGTCCAACCGTGTGCTTCACGAAGATTCATGTTTAATTTTGAGTTGAAATCTCCTCCTAAAATAGAAGAAGCAATTAATGAAGCGTAATAATCAGGGTCTTTCTTCGTCAATTGAACTGGATAAGATACCGATACAACAGACTGAACTGCATTTGGCATATTAATCGCATTTAACTCTGTTTTTGTTACTTCTTCAACTTTAGGAAAAGCAGGAATATTTAATTGTCCAGCTTTCCACGATTTGAAGTTTTTATCGGCTAATGCTTTTACATCTTTTGTTGAAATATCTCCAACAACGATTAAATAAGCATTATTTGGTTTGTAGTAGGTATTGTAGTAATCCTTTACGTCTTGCAACGTTATTTTTTCGATTTGTTCTGGTGTATCAAACTCAGAGAAAGGATTGTTTTTTCCGTAAACTAAAATATTAGAAACGCGAGAAGCTGCACTTTCTACAGATTTCTCATTCGCTTTTAAACCTTCGATGTAACGTTTTTTAACATCTGCAAATTCGCTTTCAGTAAAATTTGGATTTAAAGCACCATCTGCCATATAACCAAAAATCTCGTTAAAATATT
Organism: Empedobacter stercoris; assembly: GCF_020281205.1. Taxonomy (GTDB): domain Bacteria; phylum Bacteroidota; class Bacteroidia; order Flavobacteriales; family Weeksellaceae; genus Empedobacter; species Empedobacter stercoris. Next base: position 21,099 of record NZ_JACXZC010000022.1, on the reverse strand, counting down.
TTGTCAAAGAACTTGCCGAAGCACCTTCTTCCCAAAAGTTAACACGAGCACCTAAAAACTCAATTCTTTTATTGAATTCATCTTTCGATTTCGAAACTGTTCCTGTTCCTAACATCTCACTCAATAAAGATTCTGCACCTTTCTTAGCACCTAATGCAAAAGGTGGATTATCAATTGTTAATGTCGCAGAAACGCGAGGTAATTTGTGATTCTCTACAACGATAACCGTTAAACCATTTTTTAGTTTAAATTCGTTTGATTTCCCTAAGTTAACCGTAGGCGCTGGACCTGGTTTAGGCATAGGGATTTGAACTTGAGCATTTACGCTAACTGCCATAAAAGCAATCGCAAGAGATAATATCTTTGTTTTCATAATTCAGTCGTTTTTTATTTGGCAGCTTTTTTAGATTCTGGTAAATAGTGGATAATTACACGTTGGTTTTTGTTAAGATACTTTTTCGCAACATTTTTGATATCTTCTCTCGAAACTGATTGATAGATTTTCAATTCTTCGTTGATTTTATTTGTATCTCCACCCAACATATATGCATCGGCCAAAGCATGTGCAATATTTTGAACGCCTGATTTTGAAGCAACAAAACTATTTTCGATTCCATTTAAGATTTTTTGGTAATCTTCTTCAGAAATTAAATTCGTTTGTACTTTCTCTATATCTTGTTGTAAATCTTTTTCTAATTTATCAAACGAAACTTCTCCTTGAGGTAAAATTCCGATTGAATAGATTCCGTAGTCTTCCATTTGACGATTGAAAGCAAAAATCTGTAAAGCTTCTTTCTTCTCATCAACATATTTTTTATATAAAACTGAGGATTTTCCTCCTGTTAAATAACTTGATAACATTTCTAATGCATAGGCATCTTTCGATTTGTTATCTGGAGTACGATAATTAATAGCTAACAAAGGAATCTGAATATTAGAATCATACTCCGTTGCACGCACTTCAGTCGTAATTGGATCTTCTTGAATTACTGTTTTTACAACCTCTTTTCCACGAGGAATTACACCAAAATATTTTTCAATTAATTTCTTAGCATCCTCTTTCTTGAAATCTCCTGCAACCACTAACACTGCATTATTTGGCACATAGTATTGTTGACTAAAGTGTTTAAAATCCTCTAATTTGGCATTACTCAAATCTTCAAACGAACCAATTACACTCCAACGGTATCCACTTTTCTTGAAAACATGCGGGTTAACGGCTTCTCCGTAAGAAAATCTTCCATAAGGTTGATTGTCTAAACGAGAACGTTTTTCTTCTTTTACAACCTCTTTTTGAGTATCAACTCCAATTTGATTAATGATTGGCTGACGCAAACGATCTGATTCCATCCATAATCCTAACTCTAAATTATTTGACGGAAATGTTTCGTAATAATATGTTCTATCAGTCGTTGTATTCGCGTTATTTGATCCTCCATGAGAAGAAACAATCTTGAACCATTCTCCTCTTTTGATATTTTCTGTCCCTTCGAATAATAAATGCTCAAAAAAGTGAGCAAATCCAGTTTTACCAACTTGTTCATCTTTCGATCCTACGTGATACATCACACCAGTTGTCACTACTGGAGCTGAATTATCCTGATGAAGGATAACATGTAATCCATTTGGTAAAGTATACTCATCAAATTCTATTTGCTGTCCAAAAAGTGCTGAACCTACAAATAAGATAGACATAAAAAGTTTCTTCATTTAGTAGTTTTTAAAGTTTTTATCAATTTACTTATGTAACATTAGTAGCAGTATTTTCAAAAATGTTACACCAAATTTGCATTAATATTAAAAAAATGTAAAATAGCACATGTCTATTGATTTAGTAGGCATTTCTATTAATTTACAACATTATTTATGAATAAACCTATAGTAAATGTTTTAGTATTTACTATAGATTTGTAAAAATCGAGAGAAAGAAAATGGATTTTATAGAGTTTTTTGGTTTCGTAGGTGCTTTTTTCATTGGACTTATCATGGGAGTTCTTGGTGGTGGCGGTTCTATCTTAGCTGTACCTATCTTAGCTTATATTTTTCATTTCGACGAGAGAATTGCAACTGCATATTCTTTATGTATAGTTGGTTCTACAGGATTAGTTGGTGGAATAAAGCAAGCTTCTAAAAAAATGGTCGATTGGAAAGTTGTTTATCAATTTGGTGTACCTGCAGTTATTGGAATTACGTTGGTTCGTGCTTTTTTAATTCCAGCACTTCCGAGTAATTTATTTTCTATAGGTGATTTTATCGTCACACGTCGAATGGCTATGTTTGGTCTTTTTGCGTTTCTAATGATATTTGCAGCAGTTTCTATGCTAAAAGGTAAAAAAGAAACGGAAATCGTTCAGCGAGATGAAAAATTAAATCCTGTTTTATTAATTCAAGGATTTTTGATTGGAGGATTAACAGGAATGGTTGGTGCAGGTGGTGGATTTTTAATTGTCCCTGCTTTGATGATGGTCGCAAAATTGGATATGAAAAAGGCTTCGGCTACATCATTAGTCATCATTGCGATTAATTCGTTAATAGGTTTTTTTATTGGTGATGCATTTCACATCAAAATAGATTGGGAATTCTTAAGTGTTTTTATTGGAATTTCTATGGCTGGTATTTTTGTTGGAACCTACATTAACAAATTTTTACCTGTACAATTTTTAAAACGAACATTTGCAATTTTCATTATCTTAATGGCTGTTTTCATGTTCATCGAAGAATTTATAATTCAATAATTTATCATATGGAATTCAACGAAAATTTTTGGAATGATAAATATATCAATAACCAAACTGGCTGGGATCTAAAGTCCCCTTCTACTCCATTAAAAGCTTATATTGATCAATTAGAAGATAAAAATATCCGTATTTTAATTCCGGGGTGCGGGAATGCTTACGAAGCTGAATATCTTTTGGAAAAAGGTTTTACAAACATCACATTAATTGATATAGCTGAAATTGTAGTCGAAAAAATAAAAGAAAAATTTAAAGACAACCCTCATATAAAAGTTCTTCACAAAGACTTTTTCGAATTAGATGATCAATTTGATTTGATATTAGAGCAAACATTTTTTTGTGCTTTAAACCCTGAATTACGCCAAAAGTATAGCATCAAAATGAATCAATTATTAGCGGAAAATGGTAAATTGGTTGGTGTTTTATTCAACAGAGATTTTGGAAATGACACTCCTCCTTTTGGCGGAAACAAAGCCGAATACCATACCTATTTCAACGATTATTTTGATTTCAAAGTCATGGAAGAATGTTACAACTCAATTCCTCCACGAGCTGGAAATGAATTGTTTATCAATTTAAAAAAGATCACAAAATAACCTATGATTTCATTCATAGTTTTAGCGTTAACTATCAATCTTATTTGATTTTAAATAAACAAAAAGTATCAGAATTTGTCCATTAACGGAAAGTTCTAAATTTAATTATTTGTATTTTTACACACTAAATTCATACTTATGAAAATTGAACAAATTTACACCGGATGTCTTGCACAAGGTGCTTATTATATAGAAAGCAATGGTGAAGTTGCAATTATTGATCCGTTGAGAGAAACACAATCTTATGTTGATCAAGCAACAAAAGATAACGCAAAAATCAAGTATATTTTTGAAACACATTTCCATGCTGATTTCGTTTCTGGACATGTCGATTTAGCCCAAAAAACTGGTGCAACAATTGTTTATGGTCCAACAGCTGAACCAAGTTTTGACGCGCATATTGCGACAGATGGAGAAGTATTTACTTTAGGTAATATTACGATTACAGCGTTGCATACCCCAGGTCATACGATGGAGAGTACAACCTATTTATTGAAGGATGAAAACGGTAAAGATTATGCAATTTTTACGGGAGATACATTATTTATTGGTGATGTTGGTCGTCCTGATTTGGCTCAAAAATTAAATTCAGATTTAACACAAGAGAAATTAGCTGGTTATTTATTTGATTCGTTACGAAACAAAATTATGCCTTTAGCGAATGATATTATTGTTTATCCTGCGCATGGAGCTGGTTCTGCTTGTGGTAAAAATATGAGTAAAGAAACTTTTGATACATTAGGAAATCAAAAAAATGTAAATTATGCATTGAATCCTAACATGACAAAAGAGGAGTTTATTACAGAATTAACTTCAGGATTAATGCCTCCTCCTTTCTATTTTCCAGAAAATGTGATGATGAATAAATTGGGTGTAGAATCTTTAGACGTCGTAAAAGAACGTGCCAATAAAGCTTTATCGCCTGATGAATTTATTCAAGTTGCTGAAGACGCAAACGCCTTAATTTTAGACGTACGTGATCCGCAAACATTCGCAGAAGGATTTGTTCCAAATTCAATTAACATCGGAATCAAAGGAAATTTTGCTCCATGGGTTGGAACGTTAATTACAGATATCAAACAACCAATTTTACTAATTGCAGAAGTTGGTGCAGAAGAAGAAGCGGTAACACGTTTAGCACGTGTTGGATATGATAATGTGATTGGATTTTTGAACAATGGTTTCCAAGCTTGGCTTGATGCAGAAAAGGATTTTGATGAAATTGTTTCTATTTCACCTGAAGAATTTGTCGAATTAGTTGATGAAACAGAATTAAAAGTCTTAGACGTTCGTAAACCAGGAGAATTCGAAACTGCTCATGTAGAAGATGCAATTACTGCTCCATTAGATTTTATCAACGAATCAATGAAAATAATCGATCCAGAAGAAACTTATTTAGTACATTGTGCTGGTGGATACCGTTCGATGATTTTCACGTCTATTTTACGTGCTCGTGGTTACGAAAATTTAATTGATGTAGCAGGAGGTTTTGGTAAAATAAAAGAAGTAGAAGGCGTTAAAATAGTAGAAGGAACCTCTCCATGTCAATTGGGAAATAATTCTTGCTCAACGAAATAAACAATTTTTTGCAATAAATAACGTTATAGCCTTGGAACACCAAGGCTATTTTCGTATTCTTCAACTCAAACATTATACATGAAAAATATAGTATTCATTTGTACCCTACTCTTTTGCTCAACACTTTTTGCTCAACAAAAAATACGTGGAGCTGAATCGTTTGTATTAACAATTCCGAAAGATTATCAGCGCACAATTGGATTAAATGACTATGCAACTATTCAATTTGAAAGTATTGCACCAAAACCAAATTCGTACGGATTTTTAATTTTCGAGCATAAAGATGAATTAAAATTAGCCGATCCTAAATTAGATATGATCGACTATACATTGAATTCTATAGAGCCGTATACGACACAAAACGGATTTAAATATCTAAAAAAACCTTATGTTTCGTATCAACAAGGATTCAATTTCGCTTATGCTGAATTTGAGACAAATGAACCCGAATCTGGTCACATTTATTTTTTGCAAACTGTTATCGAAACAAAAGAGTTTGTTTATCAAATTCTACAATATTGTAGTTTCGAAGACCGAGATATCATGAAAAGTGATTTTGTTTCTATTGTAAATAGTTTCAAATTGAAATAGCTGTAAGAAAGAAATAAAAAAAATCTCCTTACAAAAATTTGAAAGGAGATTTTTTATCTTATCTCGTTATTGTTAAATCGTATTCATTATCAGATTCATCAAGCTTATATGTTAATTTCATATTGAAATCCTGCATAAATTTCTTACAAAATGTTTCAATATTTAATGAATCTGGAAAAGTAGATTTGTTCACAGTCAAAAACAAAGTTGTCCAACTTGTATTGTTTTTAAAAATTGTTGTAAACCTGTTTTCCCAATAATTTAAAAACTTTTCTTCTTTTTCATTGCTTAAAATCTCTTCCATTTTACCTGCTTTATAAACCAATAACAAATTTACAATTATTTCTATTTAAAAACCTCTTTTTTACGATTTATTAACTTTTATTCATGACTAATTTTCCAGTATATTGCCATTCTTAAGATTCCCTTATTTACTTTTAAGAGTAACTAAACATTAAGACATTTGAATATTAATTCAAAACAAAATGTTGACAATCATCGGAAGTGATGTTATAATATTTTACGATTTGAAATAAATGCAGATGATTTGAAACTCGTACAGGAACGATTTTTTCGCGCAGAAAATGATGCAACTGTACATATTTCTGGTTCGGGATTAGGTCTAAATATTGCCACTAAATTAGCTGAAATGTCAGGGATTACGATAAAAATTGAAAGTATACAACTGAAAAGCACAAAGATTAATAAAGATTAATTTAATTTTTAATATTGAACATTTTTGAGTAATTTCAATCAATTAAAATTCAAAAAAATGAGCCAACACGAGTACACGAACGGAGAAGTTACCATAATTTGGAAACCTGAATTGTGCGAGCATGCAGGAATTTGCACTAAATTACTCCCAAAAGTATATCATCCTAAAGAAAAACCTTGGATAAAACCTGAAAACGCAAGCAGCGAAGAAATTAAGAAACAAGTTTCTCAATGTCCTTCTGGTGCTTTAAGTTTTAAATAATACTAAACTATTATTTTTTATTGATTTCGATAGCTCTGAAACCTTTTTCAGAAATTTCTTTCTTATAAGTTACTTTATCATATTTTTTCACTTCTTGTTTCAATTGACTTTGGTGAAAAAATATGCTATCGTTTGATTTTTCTTCTGTAATAAAACCAAATCCTTTCTCATTAAAAGAATTGATTACACCCGTAAAAACTTGTGTAGGATCAAACGCTGTATTTGGATTTTCTTGGCGACTTAACAAATCCTCTTCTCTATTTTGTAAATGTGGAGGAACATCTGTTAAATTTCCATTGATATCAACATAAGCAATCATTTCTTCTAATGATTTTCCTTTGTTGTTATTTGTTTTTCTTTCTTCTCTTTGAAGAAGTTTTTCTTGTCTTTTTTTCTCTTTTTTCTTGATATTCTCTTTCTTAGAATATGAATCTGCCATATTTATATATTTTTTATAATTTGAATTTAACCCGATTTACTTGAAAAACTTTTAATTTTTATATTTTCTTTCAAATTTTAAAAATAAAAAATTTGAAAACTAAATCTGTAAAATAGCTTACGCTTTTATTACTAATAAAATGCTTGGATAAAAAATGTAGTACCAATTTGATAATAAAGTTTAAGTGCTAAACATAAACTGAAGCGATAAATTTGTACAGTAAAGCAAATAAAAGAAGCTTTGTAAACCAATTATTGCACAAAGATACAAAAAATTAAGCAACTGAATTAGTTGCAAATCTACAATCAAAAAAACTCATCTTCAATTCATAAATTTATCCCACTAAAACCACACAATAGATATACAAACAATACAGAAATTTTGTAATTTCAACAGACCACATGGATCATTTAAAGGAAAAACACCTTATGAAATACTAAAATCTAAACTAAAATAATTAAATTTATTATCTACGAAGTGATGAAGTACGACAAAATGTATTTAATAAAATAGCAATGGATGAAATGGAAAGTTTTTGATCTAAATATTTCTCAATTTTAAATAGTTCTTGAAGGGTTAATCTTGTATAATTTTAGCTCATAACAACACTAAATTAATAATTTATAGTGTCGCATTAGTTTTCTGAACCCGCGCTTTTCTTCTTCCTCCAATGAACTGGTGTTACAATAAGATAGCATTAAAATCTCTTGGTCTTGAAAAATTTTAAGGCTATCTCTTGAGGCCTCTAAGATTTCAATCTCTTGTTTTACATCCAAACAAAATGAGTCTTTCTTGGCTTCTATTACTTTTAATGATTTGTAATAATGTAACTTCTCGTAAATTTTTGGTTAGTCTTTTTTGAAATAATCTAATTCGTCTTGCAATGAATTAAATTGGTGAGTAGTTAAAATCATTTGGATCTGATCTAAGAAGTCTGTAATTAAAGCGATTGCTTTTTTAGACTCTTCGATTGGATCATCACATGCAAACTTTAATTCAGCTAATTGTAATTCAAAATTGCTGAATTTCGAAATTAATTCTTGACTCATCTAATTTTGATTACGGTTAGTTAAATTGTTATTATTCAGAAATTTAATACAAATTCAACAATTCTAAAAATTAAATTTATAGTTGAAATATCTTTCTGTTTTGAATTACATTTTTTAAATGTTCCATATCATGAATAATTTTTTGTTCCGTAATCCTTGCATAATGTTGCGTTGTCGTGATATTTGTATGACCTAACATTTTGGAAACTGATTCGATTGGTACACCATTGGAAAGTGTTACCGTTGTTGCAAACGTATGTCTAGCACAATGAAAAGTCAGTTCTTTATTGATCCCAGATAAAGTTGCAATTTCTTTAAGGTATGCATTCATCTTTTGGTTACTGAATACAGGTAATAATTTTCAGTTTTGACATAAAAAATGTTCCTTGTATTTTTCGATTATGTCTAACGGAATATTTAATAATGGAATTTTTGTAGGAGTAGAAGTTTTCTGTCTATAAGTATGAATCCACAATTGACCATCAATACCCTTTACGATATGGTTTTTCGTTAAATTAAAAATATCAATATAGGCTAAACCTGTATAGCAGGAAAAAATAAAAATATCTCTTACAAGGTTTAATCTTTCAGTGCAATGTTCTTTTTCGTAAATCGCATAGATTTCCTCTTGCGAAAGAAAGATTCGTTCTACTTTTTCGACTTTCGGTTTATAATTGACAAATGGATCTTTTTGAATCCAATCTTTTGCCATACATTCTCTAATTATCTTTTTGAAATTCTTAATATATTTGACTGTTGTGTTATTGTTGCATTTGCGTTCGGCTCGAAAATAGAAATCTAAATCCATAATAAAAGCGTGGTCGATATCATCAATAGCTATGTATTGATGTTTTAGAAATTCTTTGATGTGCTTTAGTGTGGTTTCATAGCGTTCTATTGTTCCAAGTGCGACTTCTTTGTTGATTATTTTTTTTAATTGATCGTTGTGTTGATGGAAGATAGGTACTAGCATACGTTTGTTTGCGTTGCCTTGTGAATTAAGGAATTGTTTTATTTCTTCTATTGTTAAAACTTCATTACGTAAGCTGTATTGAATTTCGAGGTTAATTATTTTAGATTTGATGACTTCTAGGTAACCATTAATTGAATAGGCTTCTTCTGTCTTTCCTTTGATTTTGGAATTTTTGTGGTCCCACGTTTTAGGATCGATGTATTTTTTTGTGGAGAATTCGTAGCGTTTATTGGCTATACGGATTGTAAAGTATATTGGTTGTAGTCCTTGTTTATTGGTCTTTGAGTTATGTGGACCAACATTAATTTTAAGATTCTGTCTCATCTGATTCAATTTTTATTGGTTAGATAAAATTTAAAGTGTTATTAGTGTAGAATCAAGATGTTCATCTATTGGACACGTTCTTGGTTAGGCTATGACAAGGGCTATGAAAAAGGTTAGGGTATTTTCATTGTCCTTTTTTACTATCTCTTTTGGGTAAAGGGATAGGACTTATTTCTTTAATATTTCTGCGACCTTTTTTTGAAATTAAAATAGGTCGCTAAATAGTCGCTGTTTTTCTGAAACAAATGTTTTAATCTGAAAGTTTATTGCATAAAAAACCTCTATTTCGTTAAAAATAGAGGTTATTTGAATCAACTTTGTTTAAAGTTGCGGAGAGTGAGGGATTCGAACCCCCGGAGGTGTGACCCTCAACAGTTTTCAAGACTGCCGCATTCGACCACTCTGCCAACTCTCCTACACAGCGTTTATTGCCGTATTGCGAGTGCAAATATAGAACGCTTTTTCGAATTACCAAACCTTGATTTAAAGTTTTTTTTATACAACTTGTTAGTTAATTCATTATCAAATAACTATTTTTTAAAATAATTAGGTAAAAAGGACTAAACCGACCTGAATTATGAAACCAAGTGTAAAAAATAATGCTGCAAACTTTAATAAAGTAAATCGGAAAGCATCATTTAAAATTAATTTTTCAATTAATGGTCGTGAAATTTTGTCATCAAGAATTTGTTCTAATTTTTTATAAAAAAGCAACATAACCCCTACGATGATAAGCACTGAAATAAATACAATTAAAGAACTAATTGAATGATAAAACATCATTCCCATAAACATTCCAAAAACAGCTAATATTAGCTGAGGGATTTGACGAATCATTTTACGTATTAGGTCTTCTGTTTTTCTCAACCAATCTGCTCCTAAAATTTCTGGAGCTGCCATCCAAAAAGCTAAAAACTGCAAAACTAAACCTAAAATTGTAAGTGTTTTGATCATGAATACAATTTAGCTTTAAAGATAAAAAAAACCACTCAATTAAATTGAATGGTTTAATAAATTATAGTTTTCAGAAAAGATATTATTCATCTTCTTCGTCATCCTCTTTCATTGTATGATACACGTTATTCACGTCTTCATCTTCATCAAATTTCTCTAACAATTTCTCGATGTCAGCTCTTTCTTCTTCTGTTAATTCCTTTGTTGTTTGAGGAATTCTTTCAAATTCTGATGATATAATTTCGTATCCGCCCTCTTCTAAAGATTTAAAGATTGTTCCATAATTCTCAAAAGGTGCAATTAACACAATTCCATCTTCATCTTCAAAAACTTCTTCTACACCAAAATCGATCATTTCAAATTCTAATTCTTCCATATCAACCCCTTCAGGTTTTTGAATTTTAAAATTACAAATATGATCAAACATAAATTCAACAGAACCTTGTGTTCCTAATTGTCCATTACATTTACTAAAGTAAGAACGAACGCTGGCAACTGTACGGTTGTTATTGTTTGTAGAAGTTTCAACTAACATTGCAATTCCATGCGGTCCATAACCTTCAAAAATTACTTCTTTATAGTTTTCTGTATTTTTATCAGATGCTTTTTTGATTGCGCGTTCGATATTATCTTTCGGCATATTAACCGCTTTGGCATTCTGAATTACCGCACGAAGATGAGAATTTGAATGCGGATCAGGCCCTCCTGCTTTTACTGCCATTACGATATCCTTCCCAATTTTAGTAAACGCTTTAGACATTGCCGCCCAACGTTTCAATTTACGTCCTTTTCTAAATTCAAATGCTCTTCCCATTTATACTTGTTTTAATAGTTGCAAATTTATTCATAATACGAAAAAAATCCAAGAACTATGTCCTGGATTTTTAAGTTGTTATTATTTTAGACTGATTACTTCAATCCGTGGTATTTTAACATCGGTTCAATTGATGGATTTTTACCTCTAAAATTTTTGTACACTTCATTCAAGTTATCCGAATTACCTTGAGAGAAAACTTTATCACGTAAAATTTGACCATTTTCTCTAGTCATTCCTCCATTTTCTAATGTCCATTCGTATGCATCATGATCTAACATTTCTGCCCAAATATAAGCGAAGTAACCTGCTGCATAACCTCCCCCAAAAATATGGCTAAAATACGTAGAACGATAACGTGGCGGAACCTGTGGTAAATTTGTTTTATTCGCTATCAATGCTTGTTTCTCAAATTCATCTACATTCGTTATTGTTTGATCTGAAGAAACTGTATGCCAAGACAAATCTAACGATGCTGCAGAAAGTAATTCTGTTAATGTATAACCTTTGTTAAAGTTAGCTGCTTTTTTCATTTTTTCTACTAACGCATCAGGAATTGTAGCACCTGTTTGATAATGTTTTGCGTAGTTTCTTAGTACAGAAGGCTCTGTTACATAATGTTCGTGAAATTGAGATGGGAACTCAACAAAATCTCTCGAAACATTCGTTCCTGATAAGGTTGGGTAAGTTTGATTCGCAAAAAAACCGTGTAAAGCATGTCCAAATTCGTGGAAAGTTGTAACCACATCATCATACGAAATCAACGCAGGTTGACCTTTTGCAGGTTTTGTATAATTACCTACATTATAGATTACAGGTTTTGTCCCGAATAAGTGCGATTGCTCAACGATATTACTCATCCAAGCACCTCCTTGTTTAGAATCTCTTTTGAAATAATCTGTATAGAATAATCCTAATTGTGAACCATCTTCATTAAACAATTCGTACACTTTTACATCTTCGTGCCAAGTTGGAATATCCGTTCGTTTTTTGAATGTAATTCCGTACAATTCTTTCGCCATAAAGAAAAGACCATTTTCTACAACAGACTCTAAAACAAAATAAGATTTCATTTCATTTTCATCTAAGTCATATTTTTCTTTACGCACTTTTTCAGCATAATAATTCCAATCTGCAGCTGATAAAGTATTTGACGAATTTTCTTTTTTTGCTAAAGTTTCAAATTCTAATGCATCTTTTTGCGCCATTGCTGTTGCAGCAGGAATCATTTTATTCAAAAGACCTTTTGCAGCAGTAGGATTTTGTGCCATTTGATCTTGTAAATTCCACTCTGCATAGTTATTAAAACCTAACAATTTAGCTTTCTCCGCACGACTTTTTACCAAAGCTAAAATTGTAGCACGCGTATCATTTTCATCATTTTTTTCTGTTCGAATCCAAGCTGCATCAAATAATTTTTTTCGTGATACTGGATTCGACATATTTTGTAATTCTGGCTGTTGTGTTGTATTTAATAAACTAATCAAATATGTTCCATCTGCTTGTTTGAACGATTCCAAATCAGCTTCGCTTAATCCTGCTAATTCTTCTTTTGTAAAGATTACACCCCCAGCTTTTGTTCCTTTCAATAATTGATTCGAGAATTTTGTTTCAAGTGAAGCGATTTCTCCATTCAATTTTTTCAATTCGTCTTTCTGCGATAAAGTTAAATTAGCACCAGCCAATTCAAATCGTTGGTAATACACATCTAACAATCGAGCAGATTCTTTATCTAAGTTCAACGATTTTTTATTTTCGTATAAACTTTTTATACGTTGAAATAATTGATCATTCAAATAAATTGCATCGCTGTGTGCTGCAAATTTAGGAGACATCTCCTCCTCTATTGCTTGCAATGTTTCGTTTGTATTTGCTCCTGTCAATAATCCAAAAACATGACTTACACGAGTTAAAAGTTGTCCAGATTTTTCCATTTCAACCAACGTATTTTCAAAAGTTGGTGCTGCAGGATTCGTTGCAATTTTATTAATTTCAGCTAATTGTTCAGCCATTCCTTGCAATAAAGCAGGTTTGAAATCTTCGTTCTTAATTTTCGTAAAATCAGCTGTTTGGTAAGGCAATTTGCTTACCTCGAAAAAAGGATTTGTATCGTTCCACATCGTATTTGTTGACTTTTGACTACAAGAAGTGGCTAAGATTGAAGAACCAACCATCATTCCGTAAAAAAGTTTTTTATTGAACATTTTATATTATTTTAAACTTAACGAAGTTAAAACTTATAACTCAAAGTTTCAAAAATATTAATGTGTTGAAGATTAGAATATGACTTTCAACCTCATTCTCTATGCCTTAAATAATTGATAAAGCTTCTTGAAAAGGTTGATTTATTTTCACCTAAAATAATTACCTTTGAAGAAGAGTGTGGAAGAGATTTCACTCTTTTTTATGACCTTAAAAATCAACAAATTTTGTATTTAGATTTAGAAGAATTAAAATATTTATTAGCCGAAAGTGTAGAGGAATTACCAAATTGGGAATCACATGAAAAACTTTCGCCTCCATATCGTCAAAAATTTGATTTAGAATATGTAAAACGTACCAATCCAAGAAGTGCTTCTGTCATGATCTTATTGTATCAAAATGAATTTGGAGAAATAGAATTTCCTGTAACGATGCGTGTATCGTATGATGGTGCACATTCTCATCAATTTTCTTTACCAGGCGGACAGTTTGAAGAACATGATATCAGTTTTGATGAAACGGCTATTCGCGAAACGGTAGAAGAATTGGGTGTAGATTATGAAAATATCGAAATTATTCGACAACTGAGTGAAATGTACATTCCGCCAAGTAACTTTTTGGTTTATCCTTATATTGGTATATATCACGGAGAACCTTTGTTTAACCCTGATGAACGAGAAGTACAATATGTTGTTCCATTAAATTTGGAAGCTTTTTTGAATGCTGATTACGAGGTTTTTGAAAGAGAATTTTCTGGTCAAGTGGTTGAAATTCCAGGTTACAACATCGGTAATGATGAATATCTTTGGGGTGCAACAGCAATGATTTTAGAAGAATTTAAAGATTATCTAAAAATCCTATTAAATTTGTAAATTAAACAATTAAGAACTCGTGTCTCAAAAAGCAAAGAAAAAGAACGCATTTCGCGATTCATTTGGACATTTATATTTCCTAAAAAGATCATTGATTTTCTTATTGGGATCTTTTACGTATAACCGTTACAATGGTTTTAATAAATTAAAAGTTACTGGAACAAAAAACTTAGTCGATTTACCTGCTCAAAATGTATTATTCGTTTCAAATCATCAAACTTATTTTGCAGATGTATTTGCGATGTATCATGTATTTTGTAGTGTGAAAAATGGATTTATTGATACCATCAAAAATCCGATTTATCTACTAAACCCTAAGATTGATTTTTATTACGTTGCTGCAGAAGAAACGATGAAAGATAATCTTTTGACAAAGTTATTCGCGTATACAGGAGCGGTAACAGTGAAAAGAACATGGCGTGCAAAAGGAGAGAATGTAAATCGAAAAGTTGATTTATCAGAAATTAACAATATCGATATCGCCTTGCAAAGTGGTTGGGTTGTAACTTTTCCGCAAGGAACCACAACTGCATTTGCCCCTGGTCGCCGTGGAACTGCGCATTTAATCAAAAAAAATAAACCTATTGTTATTCCAGTTGTAATTGATGGTTTTCGTAGAGCTTTTGATAAAAAAGGTTTGCGCATCAAAAAAAGAGGAATTAATGCAACAATGACTTTTAAAGAACCATTGGATATTGATTACGAAAATGATTCGAGTGATGCTATTATGCAAAAAATAATGAATGCAATTGAACAAGCTCCAGAATTTAATAAAGTTCGACCAATGGACGAAATTCTTGCAGAAAACAGCGAAAAATCATTGGATGATTATCTAAACGAAGATGACGAAGAGTTTGATGATTTCGAAGAAATGGGATACGACGAAGAAAATAAAAAAGACTAAAAGAATACAACATACAAAATGAAAAAAGTTCATTTTATTGCAATTGGCGGAAGTGCTATGCATAATCTGGCAATTGCTTTGCACGAAAAAGGATATCAAGTTACAGGTTCTGATGACGCTATTTTCGAACCTTCGAAAACTCGTTTAGCTCAGCGTGGAATTCTGCCAGAAGAAATGGGATGGTATCCAGAAAAAATCACAGCTGATATCGATGCTGTTATTTTAGGAATGCATGCTCATGCTGATAATCCTGAAATGTTACGTGCACAAGAATTAGGTTTAAAAATCTATTCATATCCAGAATATTTATACGAACAATCAAAAGACAAAACACGTGTTGTAATTGGTGGTTCTCATGGAAAAACAACCATTACATCGATGATTTTACATGTTTTGCATTACCACAACATCGATGTTGATTATATGGTCGGTGCACAATTGGATGGTTTTGATGTGATGGTAAAACTAACAGATGACAACGAATTTATGATTATGGAAGGTGACGAATATTTATCATCAGCCTTAGATCGTCGCTCTAAATTTTTGTTGTATCAACCTAATATTGCTTTAATATCTGGGATTGCTTGGGATCACATCAACGTTTTCCCTACGTTTGAAGATTATACTTCTCAATTCTCAAAATTTGTCGATTCTATCGTTAATGGAGGTGCTTTAATCTATAACGAAACAGACGAAGAAGTTGTAAAAGTGGTAGAAGAAACCGAAAAAGCAATTAAGAAGTTTTCATATCATTTACCAGAACACTTTATAGAGAACGGAGTTACATTTATCGAAACAGAAGATGGTCCAATTCCATTGGAAGTTTTTGGTAACCATAATTTAATGAATTTAGAAGGTGCGCGTGCGATTTGTAAACAATTAGGTGTAATGGATGATGATTTCAATGAAGCAATTCAATCTTTCAAAGGTGCATCTAAACGTTTGGAATTAATTAACCGTACCTCTGATTTTGTTGCGTACAAAGATTTTGCACATGCACCAAGTAAAGTAACTTCGGTTACCAATGCGGTAAAAGAACAATATACGGATAAAACTGTTGTAGGTTGTTTGGAAATTCATACGTATTCTTCTTTGAATCCTGAATTTTTAGTACAATACAAAGGCGCTTTAGATAAAGCTGATATCAAAATTGTAATGTATAGCCCTGAGGCTTTAGAAATAAAACGTATGCCAATGATTTCTCCAGAAGATATCAAAAAAGCTTTTGGTGACGATTCTATTTTAGTCTTTACAAATGGGGAGCAATTAAAACAATACATCGAAAGTTTGGATAAAAAAGAGAAGGTCTTTTTGATGATGAGCTCTGGAAACTTTGGTGGAGTTGATCTGAATGAACTATTCAAAGCATAAATAAAAAAAGGAGAACCTGAAATTTCATGTTCTCCTTTTTTATGAATAATTTAATTTGGTTCATTCCATTAATTTGACACAAATTTTAATCCTATTATCGAACAGATTAAACTTGTTAAAAAGAAAACTCGCCAGAAACTTGCAGGTTCTTTAAAAATAAAAATCCCGACTAAAACAGTTCCCACAGCACCAATTCCTGTCCATACAGCATAAGCTGTTCCTATTGGTAAGGTTTGGGTAGCTTTTACCAGTAAAACCATACTTATGGTTAAGAAGAATAAAAATCCACTATACCATAAATAAGTCTCATTACCAGTTGCTTCCTTAGCTTTTCCTAAGCATGATGCAAAGCCTACTTCGCACAAACCTGCTATCAATAAAATAATCCAATTCATTCTGATAAAAATTAAGACTACAAAAATGTAGCCTCAAAATTAATTATTTATACTATTATTTACCGAAACTATCACTAAATTCTACTTGTCCTTTGATGTGAACTTCGCTCCACGTTTTAGAAATTCCGTCAGCACCTTTGTGCAACTCTAAACACGCTTGATTTAAAGCATCCATTGCTTTAGTTGTATTAAAGTCCATTAAATCGACATCGGCTTCGATTGCAAATGTATTATCATCAAAAGATGATTTCACTTCATATTCTTTCGATGTATTATTTAAGGTTAAATTCAAAAATGTTTTTCCTTCTCTAAAGTGTAATTGACCTTTGATTTCACTTGTATTGATCATATTTCCAAACAAAATATCTTTCAATTTTTGATCACGATCAATTTGATCAGAATTTAAAGTCGCAATAGAAGCTAAAATATTTGCGCCTTCTAAAACTTCTTGAGGTGTTTTACCTTCTTCATTTGCATCTTTCACTAAAACGACATCAAATCGTCCTGAAACTGCAACTTTATCAGTTGTTTTATAAGCTGTCCATTCTACTGCAGACTTACGAATTACACCTTCTACGATTTCGGTTGGTTCTTCAACTGTTACTTCAGTTTTAACTTCTTTTTCAACCACATTTTCTTCTGACTTATTTGTACAATTCATCAGCATAACAGACATACAACATACAAGTGCTATAGATATTTTTTTCATTTCAAACATTTATTGCACAAAAGTACAATAAGCCTACACGAATTCACAATTGATTTTTAACATATTCTAAAAATAGTCTACTTTTGTATCATGATAAAAAATATTTTAAACACTTGTTTGATTATCATTTGCTTACCTTTTATTTTAATCTACGAGATATATTGTTCAGTTTATAAATACAGAAAATAAATTGGTACCTTCGCTTACAAATTTTAAAAATGAGCGAAAGAATAATTGGAATAATGGGTGCTATACCTCAAGAAATAAATGGTGTAGTTAACTTATTATCAAATAAAGAGGAACACGAAATTGGTCAAAGACATTATTATACAGGTGAATTAAATAATCAAAAAGTTGTTGTAGTTTATTCACGAGTTGGTAAAGTTGCAGCAGCTACAACAGTTTCTACCTTAATATTAGAGTTTAAAATTACAGAATTAATTTTTACAGGTGTTGCAGGAGGAATCCATTCTAACGTAAAAATAGGCGATATCGTATTGGGGCAAAGTTTAATTCAACATGACATGAATGCCTCTCCTTTGTTTCCTACTTTTGAAATTCCAATGTTAGGAAAAGCTTATTTCGAAGCCAATCCTTTTCAATTAGAAATAGCAACAACCGCTATATTAGATTTATTAGAAGAACAGCATCTTCACAATGTTATTTCCGAAAAAGATTTGAATAAATTTAATATTCACGAGCCTCAGTTACACGTTGGTTTAATAGGATCAGGAGATTTATTTTTCTCGACAACTGCAAAAAAAGAAAAACTTCAACAAAATTTACCCGAAATTCTTTGTGTCGAAATGGAAGGAGCAGCGGTAGCGCAAGTTTGTTATGAATTTGGAATTCCTTTTATCATTATTAGAACAATATCAGACGATGCAGATGATCATTCGACAATGGATTTTAATAGTTTTATAGAGAAAGTTTCGAATGTTTATTCGATCGAAATTATAAAGAATATCATCAAGTAAAAAGTCC
Source organism: Empedobacter stercoris (assembly GCF_020281205.1). Taxonomy (GTDB): domain Bacteria; phylum Bacteroidota; class Bacteroidia; order Flavobacteriales; family Weeksellaceae; genus Empedobacter; species Empedobacter stercoris. The sequence goes on along the minus strand of NZ_JACXZC010000022.1, from coordinate 2,633 downwards.
TTTTTTTAAAGGGCTTTTTTTGATGCACACATTAATAAAAAAATCATCAAGCAAGTGATGATTTTATTCCAATAATTAAATGGAGTGTGGGGAGAGCAGGATTCGAACCTGCGAAGGTGAAACCAACGGATTTACAGTCCGTCCTCGTTGGCCGCTTGAGTATCTCCCCGCCTAATAATAAAGTATTCTTCAAAAAAGAAGAGCCGATAGAGGGACTCGAACCCACGACCTGCTGATTACAAATCAGCTGCTCTAGCCAGCTGAGCTACATCGGCGATTGTTATTTTTGTTTTAAAAGTAAAATATAAACTTTTTTGGAGCCGATAGAGGGACTCGAACCCACGACCTGCTGATTACAAATCAGCTGCTCTAGCCAGCTGAGCTACATCGGCAATTTTGTGGGGAGAGCAGGATTCGAACCTGCGAAGGTGAAACCAACGGATTTACAGTCCGTCCTCGTTGGCCGCTTGAGTATCTCCCCAACCTATATTTTTGCTGAGCCGATAGAGGGACTCGAACCCACGACCTGCTGATTACAAATCAGCTGCTCTAGCCAGCTGAGCTACATCGGCAAAAATATTTGTTATTTGAATATTTCAAATCGAAAACAAGAATTTAATTTCTCAAGAGAAGTGTTGTTCCTTTTTCGTGGTGCAATATTAGGGCAGTTTTTCGAAACTCGCAAATGTTTTTTCAAAAAAAAGAAGAAGTTTTTGATAAATCTTAACTTCAATTTTGAAAATCAGAATTTTAGAATTTAAAAAAAAATAAACTTTTTTTTAATAAAAGTAAAAAAGATAATATTCTATTTACATTAGAGTACTTATTTTTGTAGTCAATTCATCATTAATGCATCTTATCATACAAATTTTGCAACTTTTCGGAGCAATTGCGTTGTTCATTTTTGCGATAAAATTATTGAGCGAAAATTTACAGGCCTTATCTGGATCGAATTTTAAACGTACATTAAACAAACTAACCAAAAACAATTTTTCTACAATTGTTACAGGAACTCTTTTTACAACTGCCATACAATCTTCGTCAGCTGCAAGTGTATTTATATTAGGTTTTGTAAACGCAGGTTTGATTAATTTGCGAAAAGCATTTGGATTGATATTAGGTGCAAACATCGGAACAACGCTTACTTTGTGGTTGGTTTATTTTGGATTGAAATTCGATTTAATACAAATTGCCTTGCCTCTGGTATTAATTGCCTTTCCTTTTTATCTATCGAAAAAACGAAATCAACGAAAAATTGGAGGAATTCTGTTTTCACTTTCTCTATTATTTCTATCGTTGTATTTCTTAAAAACATTCTTGCCTTCTATAGAAAGTCATCAAAAATTACAAGAATTTTTACAAGATTTAGCGAACTATGGAATTTTAACAAATTTATTATTCATCTTTTTTGGTGTTTTACTGACCGTTTTGGTTCATTTCTCTTCGGCTTCTATTACAATTGCGATTCTATTAGCAAGTAAAGGTTTACCTATCGAATTAGCAGCAATGATAGTTTTAGGAGCAAATATAGGGACGACTTTTACGGCTCACTTAGTAGCTGCAATCGGTGATAAATACACAAAAATAGTAGCTGCATTCCATACATTATTTAATATCCTGGTTGCAATTATTTTTATGTTACTTGCAAGTTTCTTATTAAAATTTATAGGTTCTACGTTTTCGACAAATATTGCCGTACAACTTATTACTTTTGATACAATTAGTAATTTGGTAGGGGTTGTTTTTCTTACTCCTTTCATTAATAAATTGGCTTTTTATTGTCAGAAAAAATATTTTTCGATCAAGCAAACTGATAATAAATTAGAATTTTATGCCATTCCATTTGGTACAAATTCTGATCTCTATAAAAACGAAGCAAACAAGAAATTGTTAAAACTTGCTTCCACAACTAAACAAACGATTTATACGCTTGGACGAATGATTACGGAAAGTGATGAAGAAAAGATTTTGGTTTTTCGCGAACGTATTTTAGAACTTGAAAAAGAAGGCGATCAGTTGGAACGTGAGGTAAATGAATTTTTAAATGAAATTGCTGATTTAGATTTACCAAACGAAAATACCATTGCTATTCATCAGTTGATAACGCTTTGTCATCATTTGGAAAGTGTGGGTGATATTGCGATTAAAATATCATCTATTCACCGTCGTCGTCGTATGACCAATAGTTATTTCACCCCAAAAATGAGATCTTATTTGGTCGATTTTCAAGATAATTTGGATCAAACGACTCGAATTTTAAATCAAAACCTGAACGAAACACAAGAAGAAGTTTCGATTAAACAAGCCGAATTTATTGAAAAAACAATTAATGCTATTTACAAAGAAGCAGAAACAAATCTGATGAAAACGATCGAAAAAGAAAAGTTAATGACTACAAGTGCGCTTTTCTACAAAGATTTGATTCAGTATTACGAAATTCTTGGCGATCATCTTTATAAAGCGAATACAACAATTGTTAAGCTAAAAAATCAGTAGAAATTTGTAAGTTTAAAGAAATTTGATTGTGTGGCAACTATATTTTCAATAAAATTAGAATCTAAGTTCAACAAATAAGTGCAACTCAAATTAAATCATTGGGGGCTAGCCCCCAATGATTAGCCAAGTGCTAAATT
>NZ_JACXZC010000021.1 GCF_020281205.1 Empedobacter stercoris | reverse complement strand
ATATATTTTTTTCACAAATCAAATTTAGCACTTGGCTAATCATTGGGGGCTAGCCCCCAATGATTTAATTTGAGTTGCACTTATTTGTTGAACTTAGAATAAAAACTTTAGTATATTCTAAAAAAAATCCGCTCACGAGCGGATTTTTTTATGATATTATTTTAAATAGATTTAATCTCAAATCCTAATTTTGTCCAATCTTCCCAAAATGTCGGATATGATTTTTCAACAACCATTTCATTGTTAATGCGAATCGCATATTTCTGAGCCAAAGGCGCCATACACATTGCCATTCTATGGTCATTATATGTTTCAAAAGTTGGCGTTTCAGAAAAATCTTGATAACCTTCTATCGCTAAAGAATCATCAGTAATACGAATAATCGCACCTAATTTTTCTAACTCATTTTTCAATGCAACCAAACGATCTGTTTCTTTGATTTTTAATGTTTCTAACCCTGTTAAAATACAATTTACTTTCAGTCCAACACAAGTTGCGGCAATGGTTTGTGCAATATCTGGTGTATTGATTAAATTTAATTCAATCTTTTGTTTAGGCTGAAAATTCGCATCGTTTTTTAAGCTTAAAATTCCACTATCAAAAGTAGAAATCACACCGAAGTTTTCTGCATATATATTTTGCAAAGCCGAATCTCCTTGTAAAGAGTCTTTGAAATATGTCGAAATTTTAACTTCAGAATTTTGTGATAAAGCAATCAAACTATAATAGTAAGAAGCCGAACTCCAATCGGATTCAACTTGTACTATTTGCGCTTCGATCCTTTTCGTAAAAGGAACTTGAATTGTATTTCCTTCGAAAGTGGCTTTAATTCCAACTTTATTCAACAACTGAATTGTCATTTGAATATATGGAACAGAAATAATTTTTCCGTTAAGATTTATCGTCAATCCATTTTCTAATTTCGTTCCAATTAAACATAACGCTGTGATGTATTGCGAACTAATATTAGATGGAATAGTGATTGTTTCTTTGGTTAATTTTTTTCCTACAATAGACAAAGGTGGATAGCCTTCATTCTCTTGATACGAAATTTCTGCACCCAATTCGTTTAACGCATCTACCAAAATTTTTATAGGTCGTTGTTTCATTCGATCAGAACCTGTTAACGTTACTTTTCGTCCGTCTTGAATAGAAAAATAAGCTGTCAAAAATCGCATAGCGGTTCCAGCGTGATGAATATCGATTAAATCTGTTTTGTTTGCTAAAGCCTTTTGCATTAACTGAGAATCTTCTGAATTTGAAATATTTTCTAAAGTCAAAACATTCTCAAATAATTGGTTTAATAACAATAAACGATTGCTTTCGCTTTTGGATCCTGTTATCGATAGTTGATTATTGATGGGAGATTGTAGCGCAGAAATTTCAATCATATTTATTTTAATTTATCATTATTTTGATGACGATCATGATCACGTTTTGTCTTGTAATCTAATTTTTTGTAAAAAGCAGACTCTAAATCAACACCAGTTTGATTTGCTAAACAAAGCGCTACAAAAATAACATCGGCCAATTCTTCGCCTAAGTCTTTGTTTTTATCTGATTCTTTTTCTGACTGCTCACCATAACGACGAGCAATAATACGAGCAACTTCACCAACTTCTTCTGTTAGTTGTGCCATATTTGTTAACTCGTTAAAATAACGAACACCATGTTCTTTAATCCAATTATCAACGTCTAATTGTGCTTGTTTAAGGCTCATTTTGTTTAAAATTTTTAAAAGATAAAGGTACAAAAATAAAAAGCCAACTCGCGTTTGGAGTTGGCTTTATTCGCAGTTTCTATATTTTTATTGTTTAACTAAAATCACTTGCTGACTTTCAGCTTGAATGATATTTGTTAAAAATTCTTTCAATGGTTTGTAATATTGTGCTGGTAAAGTACTGTAAGGCATTACTTTTTGAGCTTGAGCAATAATATAGCCATCTTTTTCTATTACTTTGCAAACATATCCTCCAACTTGATCTGGCATTGTAAATTGTTTTTCTACAGGTAAAGTTTCTACTTTGTATCCTTCAGGAATTTTAATTTTCACTGTATTTGTATTCGTAATTGGCGCACCAAATTCGATGTTATAATTACGTTGTTCTAAATTCAAGTTATGTTTTGTGTTTGTTACAAAAAGAAAGGGATTGAATAAGATTTTGTTTCCTGCAACATCCACTTTTACATCATCAAATTTGAATTGATGACGAATATTATTTTGATTGTTATCTTGTGTTTTAAAATCAGAAATTTCGAAATTATAATCTTCTACAAATTCTTTTTCGAACGCTTTTGGATCGTTTGCAATTTCATTTTTATCGAACATATAAAAGTAATTATCTCTTACATTAGAAAATTGACCTTTCAAATTTCCATCAGTAGTTAAATCGGCGGTAATTGATATTTTATTATTCGTCATAACAGAATTGCGCAAAGGAATTTCTTTGATTCCTTTTTCATTTACCATAAATCCACGATCGTTGATTGCTCTTAGTGGCAATAAATTGATTTGTGCATTCTTATCCGTCGCATCCATCAGATAAAAATCATTATCCACATCTGCCCCAACAATGACATAATTTAGTTTGCTGCGAGAAGGAAATGAATAATTAATTAATCCATTTTGCAAAGAACTTAGCACAATAGGATTAGCATCTAATCCAGCTTTTCGCAACATTGTAGTCAATAATAAATTAAGGTCAGCAACATTTCCAGATTTCTCATTAAATGTTTTTCTTATTCCTTTTTCAGTTGTTTCGCTGTGGTATTCGTTCCACGTAAAATTCTTTTTAACGTAATCATAAATAGCAGTCATTTTTTCGGTGTTTGTATTTTTTCCTGCTATTGTTGCGTTTACCGTTTCGTCTAAAAAGTTATTTCCGTTTAATTGGCGACCAAAATCTTCGTGATCCATCAAATCTTTTCCAATACGTTCCCAAGTAGTCGCATAGCTTTCAGATGTTCTTCCTGGCGCTACAAAAGAAGCTAATTCAAACCGAATACTTGCTAACATATTTCGTGGATTGAGCACATAAGCTTCGCGAGAATAAGAAGGTAAACTAGTTAAAGTGTAGGTTTGGGTATTTAATTTTAGTTTTTGAGTAGTTGAAGTAGCTCCTTGGTTTCCCATATTTCCTCCGAAACTTGAAACACCTCTGTTTCCAAAGGAAGTACTTGTAAATGTTTCTTCTTTCGAGTTAGTTGATATTTTAGGCGTAAAACCACCTCTCAAATCTTGTTGATAATTAAAATATTCCTGATTTTGAAATGTGAAATTACTTGCAACAACTGGTATTGATTGTTGGAAATACCAAGCGTCAGTTTGTCGAACAAAAGGAGAAACAATTTCGTATGTATATTCTAAGATTGAGCCATTTTTAACATTTGGAAATGTAAAGGTTTGCTTATCTAAAAAACGATGAACTTTTTCTAAGAAAATATCTTTTTTCTCTACTTTTTGCTCAACTATTTTTCCATTTTCTAAGTTATAAGTAACAGCTTTTAAAGAAAATAATTTATCTTGATCAGTTGTTGTACTTTTATAAATAGGAATTTCAATTTTTAAAACATCGTCAGGTGTTTTGTCTTTATCAAAGACAATCATGCGATAAAAAACTTTTTTTGTTTGTTCAACACCGCCCTGATTTGTATTGAAACTTACTTTATAATTTCCATCTGCATACAAAACTTCTGCTGGAGCATCTGCCTGTATTGTACTCTTTGTTTTCTCGAAATCTTGTTTTGATATTTTTCCAAATTTCACATCTTGCGCAAAACTTGAAACTGTAGCAACAGAGGCTACTATCGTAATTAATGTTTTCATATAAGTGTGTTATAGTTTTTCTAAAAGTAATTTTGTGTTGTCATATCCTGCTATTTGTCGGCGAAATTCTACATATTCATTAAACTTTTCTTTGGTAAATTTTCCAGGCAATTGTTTGTAAATACGTTTAACCTCGATTGTGGCATTTTCTTTTGGATTGATTTCTAAATGATATTCACCAAAAACCGATTTCACAGAAATTGAATCAAATTTTTGAGGCAATCTATAACCAGCAGGTAATGCAAGCGAATAGATTACTTCGTCAACATATCCAGATTCAATTTTAAAATCAAACTTTCTGTCTTTTGCCTTTTTCAAAGAGGTTTCTTCACGATTTACAGGAATCATATTAATGATGATATTGTTTCCCTGAATTTTAGCGTAATTAGGAACTGAAAAATCAAAATTGGATGTAAAAACTGCATTTTCCCAATCGTTTTCAAACTCTTTTTGCTTAAAATGAATTCCTTGTAAAGATGAAAATCTGTTTTTTAGACGAATATCAAGATCCTTTTCACTAAGTTGATTGTATCTTGCTAAATTTTCATAAATCAATCCTTTTGACGTTTCTTTAAATTGAAAATTCAGTGTTCCATCAACAGAGATTGTAGCATTACCAGTTACGATTAATTGATTGTCTTCTGGTTTGAAACTTTGAGAAGGAATTATTTTTCCACCTTTTTCATCTAAAATAAATACTTTTCTGTTCGCTGTAAAATCACCTAAATAATTAAATGCTGAAGTTTGACTAGTTGTTTCTAACCATATATCTTCGTCTTTTAATGGTACATACAAGATAACATGATCACCTTGTAAATACATCATATCCTCAGTCATATCTTGTGCAGGTGATCCTGAGTGTACTTCGGTATAATAAGATTTGATGCCAACAGCATCTAACATCGACATCGTGTAATTTGTCAACGCTTTACAATCGCCATAACTTTTACTTTCTACATAAGAAGCGGGAAATGGCGACAGTCCACCGATACCTAATTGTACACCAATATAACGGACTTTGTTTTGGAGATGTTTGTACAAAATCTGGACTTTCTCTTTTTCTGATTTTGCATCTTTTACAAGCTGTTGGAAAAATGATTTTTGAGCTGTTGTAAAATCTTGTTTACCTCCCACTAAATAATCGTAGGTCCATTTTCCGTAATCATTCCAATTATCAAATGTACCTTTAACTCCATCGATATTAATTTGATTCGAAGCTAAAACAGCATTTGGAAAAATATTTCTGATGCTCAACATTTTATCTTCTTCGTTAAAAGCTGGAATATGATTAAATCTATAGTTTAGATTATTCGTATCACCTTCTTTTTGAATGTTAAATCCGACAAAATTATTTTCCTTAATTCGGATAACAGAATTTGTTTTATTCGTGAAAGAATAAGATGATTTTTCGATGGATAAATTTGGAGCTTTTACAGGAAACCATTTTGGGATACCAATCGTATTTTTACTCGTAATAGAAATTTTATAATGTATCGTATAAGGATATTGAGTAGGCGTGAAATTAAGGTATTTGATACGATCATCCGTGTACATTTGACCACTACTCACAAAACTTTGATCACTAAAATCTTTGGATTTAAATTTTTTAATTTCCTTGCCATTCGCATCAAACAACACAGCTTCTAATGCGTCAATTTTGATATTCGGATTGTAATGTGCTTGTGCTCCTACATAGCTATCTCCAGCTTTATTCAAAACTGTAACTACAACTTCTTTTGTGTGTTTAAGTTCATCAATTTTTAAAAGTTCAATTTTTTCATCCTCCTTTCGGACAACAGCATAGGCATCTTTTAACAAATCAGCTGGAATTTGATCGACTGCATAATTTTGCGAAAAGCAAAAAGAACTGATAAATAAAGTTGTAAAAAGTAGAGTTTTATTCATTCAATAATAGTGTTATATTAATTATTCTTTATTTTTCGAATCGATAAAAATGGTTACTGGACCATCGTTGAGTAATTCAACTTTCATATCGGCACCGAAAATTCCTTTTTGTACAGGCTTGTAATTGGTCTCTAAAACCTCCAAAAAAGAGTGATATTGCTCTTGAGCTAAATCTGGTTTTGATGCTTTTATGTAAGAAGGACGGTTTCCTTTTTTTGTTGAAGCATGTAACGTGAACTGGGAAACGATCAAAATATCACCTTTTGTTTGTTGCACGTCTAAATTCATTACCCCGTTTTCATCGTTAAAAATTCTTAATTGAATCATTTTTTTTGAAATCCATTCAAAATCTTCTTTTGTATCCTCAGGCTCAAAACCTACCAAAGCCAAAATTCCGTTGTTTATTTTTCCAGTTATTTCTCCTTCAACCATTACAGAAGCATGTTGTACACGCTGTAAAATCATTCGCATAAATAAGGTATCTATATTTTATAAAATCTTCAGAAATTTAAGAAAAAGTTAACAAATAAAAAAAGCGTTAACAACACATTTATCAATATGCTTTAACGCCTTGTCGTAATTTTAGTTTGGAAAGCAATCGCTTTATGTTTATTATGGTTAATTTAATTGATTAAAATAAATTTCATTTTCAATAATTATTGCATAATCTAATTCATACAGATTAGAGATTTCTTTTGCTAAGATTAATTCTCGCTCAATACTATCTAATCGACTTTGATTGTTTTCACTATTTTCGAACTCAGCAATCCATAATTTATCAGAATTAACTGGCTGCCATTTTAAAACTTCCAAATGTTTCAAAAATATTTCTTTTTGTTCTTTTGTGCATTCAACAAAATCCAATGCTATCTGCACAGATAAATTGCTCATTCAAAATAATTTTAGCAAAAATAAACGGTGTGAATGATCTTTTTTTACGTGAAACCGTAATTTGAAAAAAAAATAATCCATTTCTGTAGAAATGGCTTATTTATGCTATTTTATTTACCAGTGTAAATATCTTCTTCTAAAAAAGTGAGGTAATTTTCGTAACGTGAAATAGCTATTTCATCATTTTCAACGGCATCTCGAACAGCACATTTTGGTTCGTTAACATGAATACAATTATCAAACTTACAATTGTATTTCAACGTTAAAATTTCAGGAAAGTAACCTTGCAATTCAGATTTATCAATGTGTACTAAACCAAATTCTTTGATTCCAGGAGTATCGATAATGAAACCACCAAAAGGCCATTCGTACATTTGGGCAAAAGTTGTGGTATGCTGTCCTTTGCTATTAAAATCAGATACTTCGTGCGTTTTTAAATTTAAATCGGGATTTAATGTATTTAATAATGTAGATTTTCCAACTCCAGAATGTCCTGAAACTAAACTTACTTTATCTTTCATTAACGCTTTTACTTTATCTAAATTTAAACCTGTTTCGGCAGAAATATCAATGCTTTCGTAACCAATTGTATTGTATATTGATTTGTAAATTTCTAGTTCAGCGATTTCATCTGCTGTGTACGAATCCATTTTATTGAATAGAATGACAACAGGAATATGATAAGCTTCGGCAGTAATCAAGAATCGGTCAATAAAACCAAACGAAGTTTTGGGATTAGTAAGCGTTACAACCAAAAAAGCGACATCAATATTAGAAGCAATAATGTGTGTTTTTTTGGAAAGGTTGACCGATTTTCGAATGATGTAATTCTTACGGTCATATATTTTTGTAATAACCGCAATATCATCTTTATCAATTTCAAAATCAACCTCATCACCAACCGCAATTGGGTTAGTGTGTTTGATATTTGCTATTCTAAATTTTCCTCTAATTCTTGCCTGATAAGTTGTACCATCTTCCGTAAGAAGATGATACCAGCTACCAGTAGATTTTATGACAATTCCTTTCAATATTGTTTATATTTTTTCTTCTTTTTTAACCATAATCTGGTTCTGTTGTGCAACAGACTCTTGATGTATTGCTTGTAATAATTTATCAACAAAATCCTCCGATAAACCTAAAGAAACTCCAGCTTTTACCGAATTATCTTTAATTTGTTTCCAACGATCTGGTTGAAAAACAGCCACATTATGTTCTTTTTTCAATTCTCCAATAGAATTTGCAACTCTCATACGTTGTGCAATAGTATCTAAAATAGAGTTATCTAATTCATCAATTTGATGACGTAAGTTTTCAATTCCAGTTTTGTAAATTGCATCTGGATCATCAGATTGGCGAATTTCTAAATCTTTCAAGATTTCTAATAAACGAGCTGGCGTAATTTGTTGTGCAGCATCCGACCAAGCTTCATCAGGATTATTATGTGTTTCAATCATTAATCCGTTGTACTCGAAATTGAAGGCTTGTTGCGCAACATCAAATAAACCTGTTCTATTTCCACAAATATGAGATGGATCACATATAATTGGAACATTAGGTAATTTATTTTTGAAATCTAACGCTATTTGCCATTGTGGATTGTTACGGTATTTTGTCTTTTTATACGTAGAGAAACCACGGTGAATGGCACCTAAATTTTTGATACCTTGGCCTTCTAAACGTTCTAAAGCTCCAATCCATAAATCTAAATCTGGATTAACAGGATTTTTCACCAAAACAGTTTTGTCTGTATCGCGTAAAGCTTCTGCTATTTCCTGAACTGTAAACGGGTTTACAGTAGAACGTGCACCAATCCACAATACATCAACATCATATTCTAATGCTAATTTTGCGTGATTTGCGTTGGCAATTTCAGTTGCGATTTTCATTCCGAATTCGTCTTTTACTTTTTTCAACCAGTTTAATCCGATTGCACCAACTCCTTCGAAACAATTTGGTTTAGTACGAGGCTTCCAAATTCCAGCACGAAAAACTTGTACATAATCTTTGTCCAAATCTTCGGCGATTGTCATCATTTGTTTTTCACTTTCTGCACTACAAGGTCCAGCGATGATCATTGGTTTATCGTATTCTTTTATCCAATTATTATTTTCCATAATGTTTACAAATTTAAGGTTTAATATTTACTTGTTTGAGTGTAAATTATTTATTCTTTTTTGTGATTCTTCGCCAAGCTCAGAAAGACAGCTATTATTTTATTTATTTAAGATTCGACGTATGTCGTTCGTATTTTTTAAATATTGATGAATATCAGTAGCTTCTTTTTCTTCGATCATTTTTCTGATTTTAGAAATTTGGGTTTGATAAGCATCAATCGCATTGAGTAAATTTTCTCGGTTCTGAATCAAAATAGGTGTCCACATATCAGGTGAACTTTTTGCTAAACGAACAGTAGATTCAAACCCAGAACCTGCCATGTCAAAAATTGCTTCTTCGTTTTTTTCTTCTTCTAAAACAGTTTGTCCCAAGGCAAACGATGTAATATGTGAAAGATGAGAAACATAAGCAATATGTGCATCATGCGCATCAGATGTCATCGTTTTGACATTCATCCAAAGCGATTGATAAATCTTTTTCACTTTTTTAACAGCTTCTTTTTCACTTTTTTCAACATCACATAAAATTGCGACTTTGTTTAAGAAAAGTTCTGGAAAAGCTGCTTTTGGTCCTGAATTTTCAGTTCCAGCAATTGGATGTGTAGCAACAAACTGTTTTCTTTTGGGATGATTCAAAACCTTTTTACAAATTCCAGCTTTTGTTGATCCCATATCCATCACAATTGTTTTATCATTAATTTGATCTAAAATCTCTGGTAATACTTTCTGAATCGAATTAATTGGAACTGCAATAACAACTAAATCTGATTGAGAAAGTGCTTCATTTAATTGTGCAATTTCATCGACAATACCTAATTCTAACGCTTCAATTTGATGCGTTACATTTTGATCTACTCCAATAATTTTTTCGGCAAAACCAACTTTTTTTAACGCTAAAGCAAACGAACCTCCGATTAATCCTAAACCGATTACTGAAATTGTTTTCATGCTTCGACTCTTTTCTTAACTTCAATCAACTTCTCTAATGATGCACATAGTGAGAATCGAATAAAACCTTCACCATTGCTTCCGAAAATACTTCCTGGTGTTATAAACACTTTCTTGTCGTGAAGAATTTCGTCAATAAATTCTTTATCATCTTTTCCATCTGGAAGCTTTGCCCAAATAAACATTCCTGCAGCATCTGGGTTATAGTTTACATTTAGAATATCTGCAATTTCCCAAATCACTTTTCTTCGTTCTGCGTATACTTTTGTCAACTCATCGTACCAAGAATCATCGACTAAAAGTGCTTTTGTAGCGGCTTTTTGTATAGCAAAATTCATTCCCGAATCCATGTTAGATTTCACTTTTAATATAGCGTTAATAAAAGCTTCTTTTCCGATTACCATTCCTACACGCCACCCCGCAATATTAAAGGTTTTACTTAAGGAATTCAGTTCAATACAAACCTCTTTTGCGCCATCAATTGCTAATATACTTGTTGGCTCATCGTTCAGAATAAAACTATACGGATTATCATTGACAATTAAAATATTGTGACGAGTAGCAAATTCCACTATTTTTCTTAGAACATCTTTCGAAGCTTTAGCTCCTGTAGGCATATGTGGGTAATTTAACCACATGATTTTGGGTTTTTGTTCAGCTAATTTTTCTAATTGTTCAAAATCTGGCAGCCAATTATTTTCATCTTTCAAATCGTAGAACAAGGGTTCTGCTTGTACTAATTCAGTTACCGAAGAATACGTTGGGTAACCAGGATTTGGTATCAAAACTTTATCGCCTTCATTCAGAAAAGCCATCGAAATATGCATAATTCCTTCTTTAGAGCCCATCAGCGGTAAAATTTCAGTTGTAGGATTAGCTGTTACATGAAACTTATTTTTGTAAAAATTAGCAATCGCCTCTCTCATTTCTGGAATACCTCGATAACTTTGATAACCATTAATTCCGCTTTGAGAATTTTTGATTAATGCTGCAATCACATCTGGATGAGGTTGTAAATCTGGACTTCCAATTCCTAATGAAATGATTGGTATGTCGGTTTTCATGTTCGCTATTTCTTGTAATTTTTTCGAGAAATAGTATTCTTGAACACTTTCTAATCGTTGGGCTTCTGCTATCATTTTTTTCCCAGTTTATATTCGCCTAATATTTCTAAATCCGTTAATTTTCGTGCAATCTTACCAAGTAACTCATAATATTTTTCTTTTTGATCAAACGTAATGTCGATGTGAAAAGAATATTCCCAAGGTTTTTCGATAATTGGAACAGATTGTATTTTATCCATATTAATTCCACATTCCGCAATTTGATTCAGTACATCTACCAAAGCACCAGCTTTGTGTGGAACTGAAAATCGCATCGAAACTTTATTGAAATCTTCGTAATCATTGTGCTCGCGTTGCAATACAAAAAAACGAGTGAAATTATCTTGAAACGTTTGAATGCTCGAAGCCAAAATGTCTAATCCATAAACTTCTGCTGCCTTTCTAGAGGCTATCGCCGCAACATCATTTAAATCTTGTTCTACAATATCTTTGGCTGTTAATGCGGTATCAATATCATTTACAACGCGCCAAGTTGGATGTTTTTCAAGAAACTTATCACATTGTAATAAGGCCATTTGATGCGAACGAACTTCTTTTACGTCTTCTAAAATTTGTCCTTTTTTGACCATTAGTTGATGTTGAATGGATAAATAAATCTCGCCAACAACTTTTAAATTGTATTTTGTAAGCAATGCATAGTTTGGTAAAATTGCTCCGGCGATTGTGTTTTCAATTGCCATTACTGCTTTGTCAACCTTTCCTTTTGCAAGCGATTTTGCCAAGGTTTTGAATGTATCACATTCTACAATTTCGATGTCATTTCCTAAATAATTATTGGCAGCTTCATGATGATACGAACCAATATAACCTTGTATTGCAACTCTTGTTTTCATTTTTTTTTCCACAAAAAAAGTCCCACAAAATGCGGGACTTTAAATTATCTTATGTTGATGTTACAATCAATTACGACAACGCAGTCCCTGCTCTCCTGGATAATATCCAAAAAAGTAAAAGAAAAATGCGTTAAAATAATTGAATGATGTCATTCTTGTCTTTTTTATTTTACAGTTACAAATCTAAAAGATAAAATTTTATATATCCAAATCTTTTTCACTAATTTTATCGAAATTTTTTCATCAAATGGGAATAATCATTAAAGATTTAGTAAAAAAATACGGCGAACAATTAGCTTTAGACAATGTTTCATTTTCTATAAACAATGGAGAAGTTGTTGGTTTATTAGGACCAAATGGAGCAGGAAAATCTACCTTGATGAAAAGTATTACCAATGCAATTAATACAGATGCTGGAGAAATTTCTGTGAATGACTTGAATGTTTCGACTCAACCAATAGAATCAAAGAAATTGATTGGATTTTTACAAGAAAATAATCCGCTGTATATGGATATGTACGTGAAAGAATATTTAGAATTTGTCACAAACATAAGAAAAGTACCAAAATCAAAAATAGATGAAGTAATTGAAAAAGTAGGGTTATCTCCCGAAAAACACAAGAAAATTCATCAGTTATCAAAAGGTTATAAACAACGTGTCGGATTGGCTCAAGCGATTATTTCGAGTCCAGAAATATTAATTTTAGATGAGCCTACAAATGGTTTAGATCCAAATCAAATTATAGAAATAAGAGAAGTTATTCGTGAAATTGGAAAAGAAAAAACAGTGATTTTATCGACGCATATTATGCAAGAAGTAGAAGCGCTTTGTTCACGTGTAATTCTATTGAATAAAGGTAAAATTATCGCAAATCAGCCGATTGAAGAATTTAAAGGACAATATAAAAACTTGGAAGAAGCTTTTCATGTTTTGACACAATAAAAAGAGGCTGTATCACAACTCGTGAAAACAGCCTTTTTTTATATTTTCATTTTGGACTCTTATCTGTGAATAGTTTCATATAAAAGATTCTTACCCTATATGATTAAGTATTGAGACGACTTACTTTTTTATTCAGACCAAGATTCAAATTCATGAAAATTTATTTCTTTTAGTTTTAAACTATTTTCAAAATCTAAAATATCTTTAAAAATATTATTTACAAGTTCATTATTATCATACCAGTAATTTTCTGAAGGATAATATAAAACGGAATTTGTTATTTGAGTGAAGATTGAACTTGTTAACAAAGCAAATCTTAGCTCAAAAGTATTTGAATAACTCCAAGAAAAAGTTAAAGCTTTATTGAATTTTTTAAGATTATTATCCTTAATAAGTTCCGAATAATCTTCTACATTAAAATCATTAATATAAAATTCAAATCCAGAAATCAATTCTTTATTATCAATTCTTTTATTTGTAGAGTTAGTGAATTTAAATTTAAACGGAAGGAATCCAGAATGTTCGTTTAACTTAATATTTGGATGAACTTCACAAGTCATATCAAATTCATTCATTTTTTTAATGATATCATATAGAATCTTATCATCAAAATCGCTTGTAAAAACAATAACTTCTAAGTTCATTTATTTCTTTTTCAAGATAAAAACTTCTTTGATTTTTTCTGAATTAACCTTTTCGTTTTTAGATGTTGTTTCAAGTTTAGTGATTAATTGATTTACTTCTTCCTCTGAAGCTGGACCACCGATATTTTCGCCATTTACACGAGAATCTTCTAATACTTTCCCTTCCGAATCTAAAATTACCCAAAAAGGTAAACCTTGATCTTTTCCTCCTAATTTCTCATTAACAGCATCTCCACCGGGTGTTTCTAAATTTTTCTTTTCTGCTCGTTCTTGTACTGTCATAAAAGTCTTGACATAATTCGCATCAAAATAAGATTTCACAAGAGGATCGTCCATGTTTTTTTCCATCTTTTTACACCAACCACACCAAGAAGCATGAAAAATTAAAAAGACATTTTTATTTTCAACTTTTGCTTGATTTTGAGCTTTAGTTAATATTTCTGTTGCTGTTTGTGCATTTACAATACTACTTAAGGCGATTACAAAACCAATAATTAAAACGTTTAATTTCATTGTAATAAGTATTTAAGTAAATGTAAAAAAATAATTGTATTTTCAATTAAAATTAACACTTATGAAACATTTTTTAGGTTTTATTTTCGTGATTTTACTGACAAGTTGTGCTACGAATAACATAAAAACAATAGAAGGAAAATGGCAACAAAACTTTTTGGATTATAAATCGAAAGTGGTAGAAGTTCCATTGTCAAAAAGTAATGCAATCATGGATGTTTCTAAAATTAAATCAAAACTGAAAATTGAATTTGATTTTCAGGACGGTTATGAAAAAGATGTGACAGATTCAATTGTTTTTAATTTTCCTCAACTCAAATTCAGAAAGATCAATCTTGATAAAACATCTAATTATTATGATTTGAATTATGATACTACGTGCGATTGCTTGTTAGGCGAAATGAAATCATATTCTGGTAATGTCTTAAATATAAAATTGAACAGAGTTTCTTCGGTTCAATAAATTTAATGGAAATCATTATCTTTGCACAAAATTATTAGAACATCGATCTAATAATCAATCATTAAAAAAAGAGACAACATATATGAAATGTGGAATTGTTGGATTGCCTAATGTTGGTAAATCTACTTTATTTAACTGTTTGTCGAATGCAAAAGCACAATCGGCGAATTATCCTTTCTGTACAATTGAACCTAATGTAGGAACGGTTTCTGTACCTGATACACGTCTAAATCAATTAGAAGAAATTGTAAACCCAGAACGCGTTGTACCTGCAGTTGTAGAAATAGTGGATATTGCTGGTTTGGTAAAAGGAGCAAGTAAAGGAGAAGGTTTAGGAAATCAATTTTTAGGAAATATTCGTGAGTGTAATGCTATTATTCACGTTTTACGTTGTTTCGAAAACGAAAACATTACGCACGTAGACGGATCTATTGATCCTATTCGTGATAAAGAAACAATTGATTTAGAATTGCAATTAAAGGATTTAGATACGGTTGTAAAACGAATCGATAAGTCTAAAAAAGCGGCTAAAGCTGGTAACAAAGAAGAACAAAAAATAGTAGAAGTTTTGACTGCTGTTATTGCTCATTTAGAAGAGTTAAAAAATGTTCGTGAAATGGAATTAGATGAAAAAGAACAAGAAATTATTGATTCTTTGCAATTAATTACAGCGAAACCAGTTTTGTACTTGTGTAATGTTGACGAATCTGCAGCAAAAGATGGAAACGAATTTGTTGCGAAAGTAAAAGAAGCGGTAAAAGACGAACATGCAGAAGTATTGGTTTTAGCAGCTCAAATTGAAGCGGATATCAACGAGTTAGAAACATACGACGAGCGTCAAATTTTCTTAGAAGAATTAGGATTAGAGGAGCCTGGTGTTAATCGTTTGATTCGCTCTGCTTATTCTTTACTAAACTTAGAAACTTATTTTACAGCTGGTGTAAAAGAAGTTCGTGCATGGACAATTAAGAAAGGATCTACAGGACCACAAGCTGCTGGAGTTATTCACACCGATTTCGAAAAAGGATTTATTCGTGCAGAAGTAATCAAATTTGAAGATTTCTTGACTTACGGTTCTGAAGCAAAATGTCGTGAAGCAGGAAAATTAAACGTAGAAGGTAAAGCATATATCGTACAAGACGGTGATATTATGCATTTCTTATTTAATGTTTAAGCATATATTTAAACGAAATATAGAGAGCTCAATCGAAAGATTGAGCTTTTTTTGTACGATTAATTTAGTTAAATCTTAAAAAGAAGTAAATAATATTCAATAAAGTACTTGTTTTATGGTGAAAATGTAGATTTATGTGAAATTTTTCAGGATGTTTAATCAAATGAAGAGTGAATTTAATTATATTACCATCTAATTTATTAACACGAATAAGATATGATTAAAAATTTACTTTTATTAGGAGGTGTATTGTTTGCTTCTCAAATTAATGCTCAGACTACAATTTTCGAAGAAAATTTTGATACACCAGAAAAACAAGCTTTATGGACAATAGGTGATTTGGATGGAGATAAAGATACTTGGCAATTTGTAGAAGCAGCAGAAGCAGAAGCGCCTTCGTTTACGGGGTCTTTCGCTTGGTCTTTTTCTTGGTTTTTTCAAGTTTTTACGCCAGACAATACTTTAACAAGTCCTATATTCACAATTCCTGAAGGTAATAAAACCGAATTGACATTTAAAGTTTCAGCTGCAGATAATGAAGAAGGTTATTTTGAAGAACATTATGCTGTTTATGTAATTCCTGCAAATACAACTTTTGTAGGTACTGAGACGCCTGTTTATGAAGAAACCTTAGACGGTGGTTATTTCGATGTTGCCAAAACAGTAAATGTGGATATTTCTGATTATGCTGGTCAAGATGTGCAATTGGTTTTTAGACATTACGATTGTTCTGATATTTTATATATAGGATTGGATGATGTTAAAGTTGTACAAGAAAAATTAGCTGTTTCAGATGTTAATCAATCTACAATTACAGTATTCCAAGATAATGGATTCGTAAAAATAGCAGGAATAAAAGAGGTGAAAAGAGTTAAAATATTTGATGTTACAGGAAAACAAATGTTAGAAGTTCAGAAGTCAGAAGCTAATATTTCAACCTTGCCAAAAGGAGTTTACATTGTTAATTTCTATACGGAAGATAGCGTTATTTCGAGAAAAATTATAAAAAAATAAAAGTAAACGAGTTGTGTAATTGTAGACTGCACCCAAAAGTTTGGACAGATTAAAAATTAATAATTATAAAAATGAGTTCGATATTGTATCGGGCTCATTTTATTTAAGTTCGATTTTATTCTATCGTTATTGTAATAGTAAATGTATTGTTTTATTTCTTTTTTCAACTCATCAATTGAGTTGAATTTTTGTAAATAAAATAATTCAGATTTAAGTATTCCAAAGAAATTTTCGATAATAGCATTATCCAAACAATTTCCTTTTCTACTCATACTTTGTACGATTCCTTTTTTATTTAATAAAGCTTGATATTGTTTCATCTGATATTGCCATCCTTGATCGGAATGTAATATCAAATCTTTAGTGTCTTTCGTTATTTTAAATGCCTTTTTAAGCATTTGAGTTACTTGATTAAAAACAGGTCGTTCGCTTAACTCATAGCTGATAATTTCTTGATTGTACAGATCCATTATTGGTGATAAATATAGTTTTTTATCTTTTACTTTAAACTCAGTAATATCCGTTACCCATTTTTGGTTGGGTCTATCAGCCTTAAATATTCTTTGTAATATATTTGGAGCAATCTTTCCTTGTTCTCCTTTGTAAGATTTGTATTTTTTTCTTCGAATCAAACTCTTTAATCCTAAGCTATTCATCAATTTAAGAACGGTTTTATGATTGATGACAGTTCCTGAATTTCTTAATTCATCGGTAATTCGTCGATAGCCATATCGTCCTTTATGCTGATGATAAATGGATTTTATCTTAAGTTTTAATTCATCGTATTTATCTGTTTTACTACGTGAAATATGGTAGTAAAAGCTGCTTCTAGCCATATGTGTACAATCTAAAAGTAGATTTAGATGGAATTCGGGCCTTAATTCATTTATGGCTTGCGTCCAAGTTTCTTTTGTTTTTCCTCTTGGGCTTGAATTAAGGCATTGAACTTTTTTAAGAGTGCATTCTCACAACGTAAACGTTCAATCTCCAACAATAGTTCTTCTTCTCTTGATAACGGTTGTTTTGATTTTACAGGTTTACCTTTAGATGTGCTCATAGTCTTGGGACGGCCTTTTGGTTTGGGTTGTAAACCATCTATTCCAAAGGTAGCAAAATCTTTTTGCCATTTTACAATAACCGATTCATTTGGAATATTAAATTTCAATCGAGCTTCACGCAAACTAAGAAACTGTTTGGTTATAGACTTAATAACTTTTAGCTTAAATTCAACGCTATACGTTTGGTTTTTCTTAGGTTCTAAACCTAAAGCTCCTTGATTATGATAATCAGTAATCCACTTACGCAATAAACTTTCTGAAATACCTTCTTGATGTGATATAGAATGAACTGAATGATGTTTTTCTAAAACTTCTTTGACACATCGCAACTTGTATGTTACATCATATTTTACTTTTCTTGCCATAAAAATGCCCCCAAAAGTGTCTAACTTTTTGGGGGCAGTGTATTGCAACTCGTTTTTTTTCTGTTTAAGAAAACAAAATCATTATCATGAAATCTTTGTCTTAAATTTATCGCTTGATGTTCATTTGTCAATTGATTCAACAAAAAATAAGAGAAGAAGCATGAGGCAACTTTGATTTAATCATTTTCCAAAATAGGTTGATTTCACTCAAAATCAAATCAATGAACCTTCAAAATATTAAGATTTTTTTTCTTATTTTTGTAAAACTCGTTTTAACACTCAACAACTCAAATGTCAGAAATAGATCAACAAGTAAATTATACGGAAGACAATATCAAAACTCTTGATTGGCGCGAACATATTCGTATGCGACCTGGTATGTATATTGGGAAGCTGGGAGATGGTTCGTCTCAAGATGATGGGATTTATATATTGTTGAAAGAGATTGTAGATAACTGTATCGACGAATTTGTGATGGGAGCAGGGAAAACTATCGAGATTAATCTGCGCGAAGATGAAGTAACAATTCGTGATTATGGTCGTGGAATTCCTCTTGGAAAAATGGTTGATGCTGTTTCTAAGATGAATACAGGAGGTAAATACGATTCACAGGCCTTCAAGAAATCAGTTGGTTTAAATGGTGTTGGTACAAAAGCGGTAAATGCTTTGTCGACATCATTTCGTGTTCAATCTATTCGTGATGGAAAAACGCGTGTAGCAGATTTTGAAAAAGGAATTCTGAAATCTCAAGAAGATGAGAAAGAAACCTCTTTAAGAAAAGGTACCAAAATTACGTTTGTTCCAGATAAATCAATTTTCCTGAATTTTAAATTCAGAAAGGAATATGTAGATAAAATGTTGAGAAACTATGTCTATTTAAATCCTGGATTGAAAATTATTTTTAATGGAGAAGAATTCTTTTCGAAAGATGGATTGAAAGATTTATTGAAAGATAATATTGAAGAAGAAACAATCTACGAGATTATTCACCTGAAAGGAGATGATATAGAATTAGCGATGACGCATAGCTCAAAATCTTATTCAGAAACCTATTATTCTTTCGTAAATGGACAAAACACAACGCAAGGAGGAACACATTTAACAGCTTTTAAAGAAGCAATTGTAAAAACAGTACGCGAATTTTACAATAAAAATTATGATCCTGCGGATATCAGAAAGTCAATAATTGGAGCAATTTCGATTAAAGTCATTGAACCTGTTTTTGAATCTCAAACTAAAACAAAACTTGGTTCGAATGAAATTGGACCAGGAATGACAACAGTTCGTACGTTTGTAAATGATTTTATCAAAACAAATCTTGATAACTTTTTACACAAAAATACAGAAGTTGCACAAGCACTTGAACGTAAGATAAAACAATCGGAAACCGAACGAAAAGAACTTTCCGGAATTCGAAAATTAGCACGTGATCGAGCTAAAAAAGTAAGTTTGCATAACAAAAAATTGCGCGATTGTCGTCAACATTATAACGATCCAAAAGCTGAATTGCGTTTAGATACAACGATTTTTATTACCGAAGGAGATTCTGCCAGCGGATCAATCACGAAAAGTAGAAGTGTAGAAACGCAAGCTGTATTTAGTTTGAGAGGAAAACCGCTAAATTCGTATGGTTTAACAAAGAAAATTGTGTACGAAAATGAAGAATTTAATTTGTTACAAGCTGCATTAAACATAGAAGAAGGATTAGAAGATCTACGCTACAATAATGTTGTAATTGCAACTGATGCCGATGTCGATGGAATGCATATTCGTTTGTTGATTATTACGTTTTTCTTACAGTTTTTTCCAGAATTGATCAAAGAAGGGCATTTATATATTTTACAAACACCTCTTTTTCGAGTAAGAAATAAAAAAGAAACACGTTATTGTTATTCTGAAGCCGAACGAATAAAAGCGTTGGAAGAAGTGAAAAATCCTGAAATCACACGATTCAAAGGATTAGGTGAAATATCGCCAGATGAGTTTAAACATTTTATTGGAAAAGATATTCGTTTAGAACCTGTAATGATTGGAAAAGATCAAACGATTGATAGTCTTTTAGAATTTTACATGGGAAAGAACACACCAACAAGACAAGAGTTTATTATTAACAATTTAGCAATAGAAGCTATAAAAAATTAAAATTATATAAATCAAATTCTTTCTATCTACCTAATAACCTATTATAATATTTATGAAAAAAAATAATATAAATGTGATACAGCTTTTCAGAATGCTTAACATCACAATCGTTATTTTAATCATTCTAAACATCATTATGTATACGGGCATTTTACCGCACAAGTATCACATAATACCACCTTATATTGTATCTATTTTTATCGCATTAGTGATTTATGTAAGTTGTAAAAGTGGAAATCAATTTTTTGCAATTGACACAAAAGGGGAAACGATAACATTTGAAACAAAGAATGTAGGATTTTTATCCTTCTTAAATTCAAAACCAAACAAAATCGATTTACCAAAATATAAATTAATCAAGTACGATTTTCAGAAAGGACTATTTTCTAAAACACTTGTTTTTTATATCAATAGTAAAAAGAATCCTACCAATTTAACAAAAGTGAAATTTCGTTTAGCATTCATATCTAATCGAAATCTTAATATTATTTTGACAGAATTAGATAAAATTGTTTCGTTTAATTCTATAGTTAAAAAAAAAGTAGAAGTAGCTATTTAACATGATGCAAGACAATCAAGAGAGCATCAAGAAAGTTTCTGGTATGTACCAAGAATGGTTTCTTGACTATGCTTCTTATGTAATTTTAGAACGAGCAATTCCCTCTATTTATGATGGATTGAAACCAGTTCAACGTAGAATTTTACATTCAATGCGTGAGTTGGAAGACGGACGATACAACAAAGTTGCGAACATTGTAGGAAATACAATGAAATATCATCCACACGGTGATATGGCGATTAGTGATGCAATGGTGCAAATTGGTCAAAAAGAATTGTTGATTGACATGCAAGGAAACTGGGGAAATACCTACACTGGCGACCGTGCAGCTGCATCTCGTTATATAGAAGCACGATTAACTAAATTTGCATTAGAAGTTGTCTATAATCCAAAAACAACAAAATGGCAACCATCGTATGATGGTCGAAATAAAGAACCAATCGATTTACCAATCAAGTTTCCTTTACTTTTAGCACAGGGAGTAGAAGGAATTGCAGTAGGTCTATCAACAAAGATTTTACCTCATAATTTTAATGAATTAATTGATGCGTCAATTTTACATCTAAAAGGAAAGAAATTTCAAATTTTTCCAGATTTCTTAACTTCAGGATTGATTGATGTTTCTGATTATAATGACGGATTAAGAGGAGGTAAAGTTCGGATTCGTGCAAAAATTTTACAAGAAGATAAAACAACGCTCAAAATCACAGAAATTCCTTTTGGAACAACAACAGGATCTTTGATCGACTCGGTGTTGAAAGCCAATGACAAAGGGAAAATCAAGATAAAAAAAATCGAAGATAATACCGCAGCAGAAGTTGAAATTTTAATTCATCTCGTTCCAGGAAGTAGCCTCGATAAAACAATTGATGCACTTTATGCATTCACTGATTGCGAAATTTCTATTTCGCCAAATGCCTGTGTCATCAATGAACAAACTCCCGAATTTTTGACCGTTTCTGAAATTCTGATTCATAACACCAACAATACTGTTGACTTATTGAAAAAAGAATTGGAAATTGAGTTAGATGAGTTACAAGAACAATGGCATTTCTCTTCTTTGGAACGAATTTTTATCGAGAATAGAATCTACCACGATATTGAAGAAGAAGAAACATGGGAAGGAGTAATTGCTGCGATTGATAAAGGGTTAAAACCACATATTGCGCACTTAGTTCGCCCTGTTACAGAAGAAGATATTGTCCAATTAACTGAAATCCGAATCAAACGTATTTCGAAATTTGATTTAGATAAAGCCCAACAATTTATTGAATCGTTAGAAGATAAAATCGAAAATGTAAAGCATCATTTAGCTAATTTGATTGATTATGCGATTGATTATTTCAAAAATCTAAAAACAAAATACGGAAAAGGTAAAGAACGTAAAACAGAAATTAGAACATTTGATACGATTGATGCAACAAAAGTTGCAGTAGCAAATACAAGATTTTACGTGGATAGAACAGAAGGTTTTATCGGAACTTCATTGAAAAAAGATGAATTTTTATTCGAATGTTCTGATATTGATGACATTGTTGTTTTCAAAAATGATGGCTCCATGATTGTAACTAAGGTTGATACAAAGACATTTGTTGGAAAAGGAATTATTCATATCGGAATTTGGCATAAAAATGATAAACGTACCATTTATAATTTGATTTATCGCGATGGTAAAAATGGCCCTGCTTATCAAAAACGTTTTGCTGTAACCGGAATTACACGCGACAAAGAATATGATTTAACAGCAGGAAATAAAGGTTCGGAAGTGTTATATTTTTCAGCAAATCCAAATGGAGAAGCAGAAGTCGTTTCAATTATTCTGAAAACGCATCAACGCATCAAAAAATTGAAATTTGATATAGATTTTGCTGATTTAGCCATTAAAGGTCGTGCTTCAAAAGGTAATTTGGTTACTAAATACCCTATCAAAAAAATAGAATTAAAAGAGGAGGGAGTTTCAACTTTAGCCCCTCGTGAAATTTGGTTTGACACGGGTACAAAACGTTTAAACGCCGATGGAATTGGCATTTTATTGGGTTCTTTTAAAGGAGATGATAAAATTTTAACGATTAATAAAAAAGGTGAAGCGAAATTGGTTTCATTTGATTTGAGTAATCGTTTTGACGAGGATTTAGAAATTATCGAAAAATGGAAACCTGCAAAACCAATTTCTTGTGTGTATTTCGATGCAGAGAAAGAACGTTATTTCGTGAAACGCTTTGTATTAGAGGATACGTTTTCTCCTCAAATTTTCTATACATTAGAAGATGGAAAATCGTCAATTAAAGTTATTTCGACAGATTATTTACCTGTAATTGAACTGATTTTTCCTAAAGTGAAAGGTGTAGAAAAAGAACCAGAAGTGATTAATTTAGAAGAATTTATAACGGTTAAAGGTATAAAAGCACAAGGAAATCAGTTAACAACGTTTAAGTTGAAACAAATAAATATTTTGGAGCCACTTCCATTCGACGAACCAGAAGAAGAGGAAGAATCAGAGTCAGAAGAAGAGCAGCAGCCGACATTGTTTGATGCAATAGAGGAGAATACAAATGAAGAAGAAAATATAAAAGAATAATGGGGGATATCTCACTCGTTGCATTAGCCGTAATTGGCGTAAATGTATTGGTAAGTTGGAAAGGATTTAATGATCATGCTTTCTTTGATAAATATAAATTTCAGGTAGGATCTATCCTGCATCACAAAGAATATTATAGAATTTTAAGTTCTGGGTTTTTACATGTTGATTTTACACATTTGTTGTTTAATATGTTAACCTTGTATTTTTTTGCAAACCCTGTGATTGCATTTTTTGCAAGTCCAGAAGGATTTTTGTTTGGAGATTTCTCGAATGCAAAATTAAATATAGGCTACGGCATGTTTCTTTTGGTCTTTTTAGCAGCTGTTATAGGGGGAAACCTTTTGTCGGTATTGATTCATAAAAAAGAAAACTTTTATTCAGCTGTAGGAGCTTCGGGAGGAGTAACAGGAATTTTATTTGCTGCGATTGCAGCTTTTCCTGAAATGGAATTACGATTATTTTTTGCACTTCCTATTCCTGCTTGGATTTTTGCCATTCTATATTTAGGATATTCTGTTTACGGGATGAAAACTAATTTAGGTAACATTGGACATTCCGCACATTTAGGAGGCGCAATTGTAGGGATGCTTACTGCTATTCTATTTTATCCAACTATATTACAAATTAATACCTATTATATTTTAGGAATGATGCTTCCGCTAATCGTTTTATTTATAATGATATTGAAAGAACATCGGAAATAAAAAAATGATTATAAAAATAAAAAGCTTCAAAATTTAATTTGAAGCTTTTTTTATGATAATGAAATAGATTATATCTAATTATAATACTCTTTTTACATATAAGAATTTTGGACCCCAGTATCTGTCATTTAAAGAAGAAACAATAACTCCTTTTGATGTTGAAGAATGAATAAATTCTAAAACTCCATCTTTATTACGTCCATGTACAATACCAACGTGCGATACTCTACCACGACCTCTTGTAGCAAAGAAAACCAAGTCTCCTTCTTTAGCTTCTGATGTACTAACTGTAAAGCCTTCTCTTGCTTGATCAGCTGACACACGAGGTAAATTTTTATTAAAAGTTTCGAATACATTTCTAACAAAAGCAGAACAATCAATACCATTTCTTGTTGTGCCTCCGTATCGGTATGGAGTACCAATATAGGTTTCAGCTTCTTTTAATAAAAATCCAGAAAACAATTCGTTAGTTTCTTCTAAAACACTGTTTAACACAACCATAGATTTTGCGTCATCGTTAATTTCTATTGGTGTTACATTCAGATTGGCATGTTTGTTGATTATTTTAGCTTGAGTTTCAATCGCTCTTGGTTTCGGAATGAAACTTCTCGAAGAATATTCTGTAGCTTCGTTAACTGGGGTTAAAGATGAACAAGATGTTATAAACATCGAGCAAACCACCGCAGCTACACCTAATATCGATGCTTTCATATGTTGAGTATTCGTTTGTATAAATTTTAATAGCATCGCTAAAGTAATTGTTAAAATTATAACTCATTATATACAAGCAACATTTTGACAAAATATTAACTTCCTTAACGTTTTTTAACATAAATTTTAATAAAAAAACTTTTAATTAAATTTGGAACTTTAAAAATTAGTTCTAAATTTGCACTCGCTTTTCACAAGAAGTTGTAAAGCCGTCATGCGGCCCATTCGTCTAGTGGTTAGGACATCAGGTTTTCATCCTGGAAACAGGAGTTCGATTCTCCTATGGGCTACATTAAAAGTGTTTTAGAAAATTATTAAATTAATTTGGCGAGATAGAATATTTGTTTATATCTTTGCCGAACTAAAATAGAAAGAGATTTAAGTTATGGCAAATCATAAGTCAGCATTAAAAAGAATTAGACAATCAGCGGTAAGACGCGATCGTAATAAATATTATCATAAATCAGCTCGTACAGCTATTAAAGCGTTAAGAACTGAATCTGATAAAAATGAAGCAGAAACTGTTTTTCCAAAAGTTTCTTCAATGATTGATAAGTTAGCAAAAAGAAACATTATTCATAAGAATAAAGCTTCAAACTTAAAATCAAAGTTAGCGAAACATATTGCGGGATTAGCTTAATAAAATAAAAGTGGTCCCTTCGTCTATCGGTTAGGACACTAGATTTTCATTCTAGAAAGAGGGGTTCGATTCCCCTAGGGACTACAAATTAATAGATGGATTGCATTATTGCAATCTTTTTTTTCCTTGTTCATAGTTGTTGATTTTTATTAAACAACCAGTAGAATACTGTGTAAAGGAAATTGTTTTTTGTGTTTTGTTTGTAAAGGTTAATCATATTGTTTAGATGATTAATCGGGAATGAAAATGTCGCTGTATAATTCAACTTGGTTCAAATTATTAGAATTATACATCGACTTTTCTACAACTCCCAACACAAAATGACGTTCATTCAAAAAAAAAAGAATATTCGAATTATTTAATTCATATTAAGTGGTCCCTTCGTCTATCGGTTAGGACACTAGATTTTCATTCTAGAAAGAGGGGTTCGATTCCCCTAGGGACTACAAATTTGACTTAAATAAAAAAAATAAAAAATATTTCGAAAATTGTTTGGTATTAAAAAATAAACGTTTATTTTTGCACCACAATAATACGAAAGGAGGTCCCTTCGTCTATCGGTTAGGACACTAGATTTTCATTCTAGAAAGAGGGGTTCGATTCCCCTAGGGACTACAAAAAAGCATTCAAAACTGAATGCTTTTTTATTTTGAAATAGTTTAGTTTATATTGGTTCGTTGTGATCAATAAAAAAGCGTTTGAAGAAATAGACTTCAAACGCTTTTTGCTTTTATATCTATATCATTACAACTTTGGAATAGCAGCTATTAACTCTTTTGTGTAGTTCGTTGTAGGATGTGCGTATACTTTATCCGCATCATCTAATTCTTTCATTTCACCATGTTGCATTACCAACAATTGATCACTCATATATTTTACAACAGCCAAATCGTGTGAAATAAAGATATAAGTAAATCCAAATTCGGTTTTTAAATCATTTAGAAGATTTAAAACTTGTGCTTGCACAGAGACATCTAAAGCAGAAACAGATTCATCACAAATGATAAATTTTGGGTTTAAAGCCAATGCACGAGCAATTCCGATACGTTGACGCTGACCTCCCGAGAATTCATGTGGGTATTTATTCAAATCTTGTGCTGTTAAGCCCACTTTTTGCAAAAGTGTTGAAGCTGTTTGCAATCGTACCGTTTTATTTTGTCCAATATTATGGACTTGCATCGGTTCAGTAATAATTTGTGCAACCGTTTGTCGTGGATTCAAACTTGAATATGGATCTTGAAAAATAATCTGGATTTCTCTTCTTAATTTTCGAATCTCTTCTTTTTTAAGTTTAGTAATATCAACTGCATTATAATATATTTCACCTGCAGTTGGTTTTTCCAATAATAAAACAGTTCTACTCAACGTTGTTTTTCCAGAACCAGACTCACCAACTAATCCCATTGTTTCACCTGGATAAACCTTAAATGAAATATCATCTACAGCTTTTACACTCGGTATTGTTGAATCTCCAAATAAGGAAGATGGATAAAAATATTTTTTTAAATTCTTGACTTCTAAGATAGGTGGATTTGCATATATCTTTTCGTGAAAACTTGTTCGTTCTTCTTTTGTATAGGTTGCTGTTTTAAAATCTGGGTTATCAAGAAAATCTTTTACAGTTGGTAAACGTTTTGCACGTTCTTCTAATCGAGGTCGACAAGCAATTAGTCCTTTTGTATAATTTTCTTTTGGATGATGAAAAATAGTTTCTACATTTCCTTGTTCTACAACATGACCTCGAAACATGACCAAAACCTCTTCACAAACATTTGCAATTACGCCCAAATCATGTGATATAAACAACATGCTCATATTGTTCTTTAATTGTAATTCCTTCAATAAATCGAGTGTTGCTCTTTGTACTGTTACATCCAAAGCAGTTGTAGGTTCATCGGCAATCAATAATTTAGGCTCGCAAGAAATTGCCATAGCAATCATCACACGTTGCTTTTGTCCACCAGATAATTCGTGTGGATACGCTTTATAAATACGTTCTGGATTTGGTAATTTTACTTGTTCGAAAAGGTGTAAAACTTTCTTTTTTGCTTCGTCTTTGTTTAATTTTTGATGCAAACGAATGGCTTCTTCTACTTGTTCACCACAACGTAAACTTGGATTAAGTGAAGTCATTGGTTCTTGGAAAATCATTCCGATTTCATTACCTCTAATTTCTTCTAATTCTTTGGGAGAAAGTTTTAGTAAATCAATCATTTTACCATCTTGACGAAAAAGAATTTCACTTTCTGGATGAATCGTCGCATTTGGAGATAATAATCCCATGATTGCTAAAGATGTCAAAGACTTTCCCGAACCAGATTCTCCCACAATACCTAAAGTATCGCCTTGTTCAACTTTGAAATTAATGTTGTTCAGCACTTGTTTATCTCCAAAAGAAATTGATAAATTTTTAACCTCAATGATATAATGTAAACTTTGATTTTGCATTGCAAATAGTTGCTTGGTAAATGAAGTGGAAATGTAGTGATTTTTAATGATTTTCTTCACTCTATAAATTCTAAGATTTTGTATTTATATATTTTGTAATTTTGCTACGAATCAAACCGTTGTGATTTATAATATTTTTTATAAATTTAGACCTATTGATTTACTGGCTCACAAAAACTTATAACAAGTCAGTTTTTTAAATTCGAAGAATGGATACATACTCCCAGATTTCGACATTGTTTTTAGTCGCTAATCACAATGTCGCCGATGAAATTTCTGTAGCAAAACTTTTGCTTACAATTTTCCTTGTTTTATTAAATGGTTTTTTCGTTGCAGCAGAATTTGCAATTGTAAAAGTACGTTCGTCACAAATTGAAGTTAATCAAGATATAAATGAAAGAACTTCGAATGCTGCAAAACGAATTGTAACACATTTAGATTCTTACCTTGCAGCAACACAATTAGGAATTACTTTAGCTTCGCTAGGATTGGGTTGGGTTGGAGAAAGTTCTATCACACCAATTATTTTAAAACTGTTTGAAGTTTTAGGTTTAACCTCTCCATCTTGGACTACAATTGCACAAAACGCTGCTATTCCAGCTTCGTTCTTTATTGTGACAATTTTGCACATTGTTTTTGGAGAATTAGCTCCAAAGTCATTAGCAATTCAATATCCAACAAAAACAACATTTGCAGTTGCTTGGCCTCTTAGAGCATTTTATTTTGTATTCAAACCACTTATTGTAATGATGAATGGTTTGGCGAATATTATTCTTCGAGCATTTGGAATTCACCCTATTCATGGAGGAGAGATACATACAGAAGAGGAATTAAAAATGATTATTACCGAAAGTACCGAAGGAGGTGCAATCGAAGAATCAGAGCGAAATCTGATTCAAAATGTTTTTGATTTTGATGATCGTCGTGTCATGAATATTCAAACATTACGTAAAAATGTATCCGCAATTAATATCAATACTTCTGTAAAAGAAGCGTTAGATTATGCGATTAATGAAGGATATTCTCGTTACCCTGTTTATGAAGAAGAATTTGATAATATAAAAGGGATCATTTACGCGAAAGATTTGATTAAACAATTATTAGAAAATCCTAACCAAACGGAGATCGAAGGTTTGTTACGTGAACCCATTTTTATTTCAGAAAATGCATTGATTAAAAATGTGATGAAACAATTTCAGAAAAAACACATGCAAATTGCTGTAGTCACAAATGAAGTTGGAGAAGTTGCAGGGATTGTATCGATGGAAGATATTTTAGAAGAATTAGTTGGTGAAATTCAGGATGAATATGACAACGAAGATCCAATTGTTTCACGTGTTTCGGAAGGTATTTATAATGTGAATGCCCACAATGCGATCAGTGATATTAATCGCTTAGTCCCTTTTAAATTCGAGGAAAGTGAACATTATGATACGTTGGCTGGATTGATTTCTGAATGTTATCCTGACAAAGAATTGTCCGAAGGTGATTTGGTTGATTTGGAAGAATACGCAGGAACAATTATTAAAATGTACCGAAATTCGGTAGAACAAATTCAATTAAAAGTGAAAGAAGAATTCATCGAGAATTACCGAGATGAACCTGACACAGCTGAAGATGATGAAAATTAGTCTTTAAAATATGAATGAAAAATCCGCTCAACGACGAGCGGATTTTTTTATTTTATATATCTTCTTTTCTCGAGAGCGGAATATCATATCTCATTTTTCGAAAAACATTAATCAAGGTCACCACATCTTTTTCACAGTAATCTTTAATGCGTTCGACATTATTTTCGTTATAATAAACCTTTGCGACCTGCGAACCATCGATATCATCTTTTGGCGTAGGAATTTCGAATACATTGGCTAATAAATCCAACGATGTATAATTTTTATAATCGCCAAATTTCCATAATTCCATGGTGTCTAAATGCTGAACTTCCCAAGGTTTTTTACCAAATAATTGTAGAATTGCAGGAATTTCAATTTGATTAATCATCATTCGGCGAGCGATGTAAGGAAAATCAAATTCTTTTCCATTATGTGCACATAATAGATGATCTGGTTTGAAAAAATTTTCAATTAACATCGAATTAAAATCTTCTAACAATTTCTTTTCGTCGTGTCCATAGAAGCTTTTGATGTGAATAAATGAATCTTTGACAACAATCCCTACAGAAATACAAACAATTTTACCAAATTCAGCCAAAATGCCTGCACGTTCATGGTAAAATTCTTCTGGAGAAATTTCATTATTATTACGTTGATAAGCTGTTTTCTTTTCCCAAAGCGCTTTTGTTCTGTCTGATAAAAGGTTCCAATCATCTGTTTGTGGAACCGTTTCGATGTCTAAAAATAATATTTTACTGTAAGGAATTCGTTGGATCATTTTCTTTTATTTTTTGATTAATACGCATCGCTTCGTCAACTAATCGATAAACATCACCATCGGCTATTGGATGGTTATTTGGAAGATCATTATGTGTTTTCCCTGTTCGGGCAATTACTATTTTTTCTGAAGGAATTACAATGACACGTTGTCCCAAATGTCCTAACATTGCATAAAAAGGTGTCTTGTAATCGTAATCCATCCAAACAGAATAACCATAAATTTTTGGTTCATTTGGTTCGAATGCTTTTTTGTTTGGTAAAACCATTTTCTGTACAAATGTAGAATCTAAAATTTGTTTTCCATACCAATTTCCATCATTCAGCAACAATTGTCCAAGCTTTGCAAAATCGCGAGTTGTCGCATTGAAACAACAGTAGGTTTTTTCCATTCCTTTTGGATTGTCTTTGGACCATTGTGCATCCATTTCCATTCCCATAGGTTGCCAAAACTCTTCTTGGAAATATTGCGATAACGATTTATTTTCAATAGCACGTTCAATAACGATTCCTAATAATTGTGTATCACTCGACTGGTATTTAAAATGTTTTCCTGGTTGAGAAACAAATTTTCGATCTAACATTTGTTTCACAATATCATCTCCATAATACGCTTTTGCAGTAGGGTTAAGAGGAAAATAATAATCTTCATCCCAATCATATCCTGATGTCATAGCAGATAAATCGCCAATTGTACATTGCGAACCAAATCGATCATCTTTAAATTCTGGAATAAAATCAGTGATTTTTTGATCTAAGCTTTTGATGTAACCTTGCTCTATTGCTTTTCCTAACATCATTGTCGTAAATGTTTTTGCCATCGAAAACGAATTGGTAATATCATTTTGTGCATAACCGTTAAAATAATATTCGCTCAGAATCTGATGATCTTTGATGATAACAAATCCAGCTGTACCAAAATCTTTCATCTCTTTTTCAAAGTTAACTGACAAAGGAAATTGATTATAATCCAAATGTTGATGCCAAACTCGCGGAGAACCTGCCAAAATTACATTATTGTCAAAATCTTTGTAGTCATTTATATTAGCTGTTTTTTCACCTTTCATATAAGTTAATTTTACACCACGAAAAATGTAATCATTCCCTGTTGCATAAAGAGTTAGAATTAATACGCAAATGATTATAATGAACCATTTTATTATTTTCCAAAGTATTTTCATCTCAAAAAATTATAATCTTTTACTAAAATAAGCTTTTACTATTAAATAATGTTAAAATTCTATCACTTCGGAATCGTTTTTGTAGAGTTAATATGTATCTTTATACGAGAAAATAAATCTAAAAAATAAATATTATGGCTTTTGAATTAGCAAAATTACCTTATGCATTTGATGCATTAGAACCTCATATTGACGCAAAAACAATGGAAATTCACCATGATAAACACCATGCTGCGTACACAAATAACTTAAATGCCGCTATTGAAGGAACTGATTTAGCAAATGCTACAATCGAAGAAATCTTAGCTAAAGGTACAGATAAACCAGCTGTTCGTAACAATGGTGGTGGGTTTTACAACCACAATTTATTTTGGGAAATTTTAACTCCAGGTGGAGCGAAACAACCAACTGCTGAAGTTGCTGAAGCAATTAATGCTGCTTTTGGATCTTTCGAAGCTTTCAAAGATGAATTTGCTAAAGCTGCTGCAACACGCTTTGGTTCTGGATGGGCTTGGTTAATCGTAAAAGATGGTAAATTAGTTGTAACATCAACTCCAAATCAAGATTCTACTTTGATGCCAGTTGCTGATGTACAAGGATTCCCTGTTTTAGGATTAGATGTTTGGGAACATGCTTATTACTTAAACTACCAAAATCGTCGTCCTGATTATATCGAGGCTTTTTTCAATGTAATTAACTGGGATAAAGTTGCAGAAAGATTTGCATCTGCTAAATAATAAGGTTTAAAATTTTAAACAATATAAGACTTGTGTAGAAATACGCAAGTCTTTTTTTATCTTTGGAAAATGGGAATAATTATTTTAGAGAATATAAAAATTTATTCGAATCACGGATGTTTAGAAGAAGAAGCAAGAATTGGTTCGGATTATTTGGTTGATTTGGAAGCACATGCCGATTTTACAAAAGCATGTGATTCGGACGAGTTAGTTGATGCCTTGGATTATGTATCCTTAAATAAAATTGTAAAGGAAGAAGTGGGTGTTCGATCTAAATTGTTAGAACATGTTTGTAAAAGAGTATTAGATCGTATAGGTCAAGAACTTACGAATGTGACTTATGCTAAAGTAAAATTGTCTAAGCTGAATCCTCCTATTGGTGGGCATGTAGAAAAAGTAAGTATTATTTTAGAAAAAACATATTAAAGTTTTTTTTTCTGAAAATATTACTATATTTGCAGTCCAAAAGAACGGGAATGGTTCCTTGACCGAGAGGCTAGGTAGCGGTCTGCAAAACCGTCCACAGCGGTTCGAATCCGCTAGGAACCTCAATTAAAAAGTCAATTATCTTATTTATAGATAGTTGGTTTTTTTTGTTTCTAAAAAGTATGATATTCTTCCGATTTTACACTATTTCTTGCTTTTATGTATAGCTTTTTTAGGGGAATACTACAATTTAAAAGTGCAAGAAATAAGTATTTTAAATGATTTTAAACATTTATAAACACTTACGTATTTTAGTTATTGCGTTATGGAATAATTAATTTTGTATAAAATTTAACTTACATTATATGCTGAAATATTTAAAAAATTTGATTGTAATAATATTATTATTACTTTTTCCTTTTTTAAGAGGGCAAAAAATCAATCACGAATTTCAATTTAAAGGAAATTTAGAGTCAAAGGATAAAACTAAATCTTTAACCAAAATTTTATCGAATTCAACAAGTAATTATATACAAGATATAGTAAAAATCAATGATAAATCAAAATTGGTTTATAATATCAATCAAGTTTCAGATGGACTTGTATATCTTGTAGATGATTTATCAACATTTTCTAATTATTCGTACAATATAATTTACTACATGCCCCCATCTGGTTCCTATAATCGTATACAAATGTTTGGTAATTTAGAATATGGTATATACAGACAAGGTGCTAATTTGAATATTTATGGTGCAGGTATTGGAGATTATCCATCATTAAATCCCAAGTCTGGATACAATTATACACATTTAGGAATTACGAAAGAGGGAAGTAAAGTAAAAGTTTATATTAATGGGGATTTATATAAAGAATATACGTCTACTTATCCTGGTTTTACTATTCAGCAAGATAAAAAAATTACGTTTTTTAAAGATAATGGTGGTGAAGATAATGTAGCTAAAGTAGCCTATCTAAACGTTGCTAATTATGTACAAAGTGCAGAGGAGATAGCTTATCTTTATAAAAGTAATACTGAAGCAAAAGTAGATCATCATTATCACTTTCTCAATAGTAATTTAGATAAAGAAAATGAACATGAAATTCAGATTTTAAATCATAATTTCAAAAAAGTAATCGATGAAGTGTATGATGTAAAACGTCAATCTTTAGTGATTGATCAGACGGAGGATTTAAAATATACAAATGATTTAATGAATGGCACGGACTTCACTATGACATTTTATTTAAAAACTTCAGAAAAAACTGAATTTAGCCTAATAGAGTTAGAAAAAAATAACCTTAATAAATCGATTTATGTGCGAAATAATAAAATATATTTTGGCGACGAATCTGAAAGCTATGCGTTAAATTTTGATGAAAATCAGTTTAAATTTTTAACTATAACTAAAAATCAGATAACGAATGAAGTGAAGTTGTATAACAATGGAATACATGTGTACACTTATGTAGATTCTTCGAACAAGTTTACAATAGCGAATAGTAATTTTTCTTTACTGCAAGTAAACAATTTAAACACAATAAATCTATCTTATTTAAATGTAAATAATACCGTTTTAGATGAAACTGAAATAAAAAAAATATTAAATAATATTGTACCCAAAGAAATAACAGACTATTTTAATTTTAATAACAAACTAACGGAAGATTCTGGTTCAGTAACACTTAAAGTTTCTTCTTTAGATAACAGTCATGTAAATAATACATATACGAACGAGAATTTATCTTTGTGTGATAAAAACGCTCTGGTATATCAATTTAACCCTAAAACTAAATTAAATTATAACAATGGTTTAGGTTTTAATTATTTGAATTATTCTTTTAATTTATACGTAAATATTAATACTAATAATCGAATAAAATTGCTCGAATTCGACTCGAATATTAATTCTTTACACTTAACTCAAAAAGATTTAGAATTAACAATTAGTAACCAAACTTATTCCTATCCTTTATCTGAAAATACAAATTATCACTTTATAAGTATTACAAAAAGTAATGTAAATAAAGAGCTAAGGTTTTACGACAATGGAATTTTAATTGGTTATTACATTGATGAAAATAATGATTTTGAAGTAGCTGATGATGGTAATATTTCTTTTTTCAATAATGAATCATCAGTAAATTATGATAAGGTTAATTTAAAACATCTTAGTGTATTGAATCAAACACTTTCTAAAATTGAGATTTTACAAATATTAAATTCATTTTGTAAAGAAAAAATTACAGAAGAGTTCTCTTTTCAAGGAAACTTAAATAGTGATTCTAATAAATCTACCTTATTTCAATTAACAAATAATAGTGGAGTATATAAAACTGATAAAAATTTGAATTGTGGAAATTTGAGAACTTTTTATACCCTTGCAGATTTAGATGGTTTAAAATATTCTTTTAAAGATTACTTCTTTTACGATGATTTTTCAATTGATGTTTATTATCAAAAGACAACCGATAAGAATGAAAGACACCAAATTTTAGAACTAAATTCTACGAAAATAGAAATTGATTTAGCACATATTTATTTTAATAATGTCAGTTATCCTATAAATACAAATCATTTACCTTATAATAACTTTACGATCACTAAAAGTAAATCATCAGGTCTTATATCATTGTATTTTAATGGTGCACTAGTAGCTAATTTCACAGATGCAGAGGATAAATTTAAATTTACTCCTGATAATGAATTACTATTTTTCAATGATAAAGAAGTAACAGTTGGAAAAATTATTGTTACAAACTTTACAAAATCTTTAGCAGATGTTACAAATGATTTTAAAACACTTTGTGATAGAACTATAGATCGAACATTTCCAATGTTTATAAATTTATCTGATACAACTGGAGAAAATTCATTTAAACTTACTTCTTATAGTGGGCAACATGTAGACAATAAGTTTATTTCTGACAAAGTTATTAATTGTGGTGTTACAAGAAATGTATATTATGTTGCTAATAAAGCAGGATTAATTTTTAATGATGGAAAAGGTGATTTATATAAAGATTATACAATTAGTTTATACTTTCGACTAAATCCCTATTTGGGTAGTTGGGCGAGATTAATCGATTTTAGTGATGGAAAGTCTGATGCTGGTATTTATAGGCTATCAAATGGATTAAATTTTTATCCTAATGGTAATGTTGGGAATGGCTTATTAGGTAATTCACACGCAGAATATACTTTACTTACATTATCTCGGAATAATACAAACGGTATTATTACAGTTTATATTAATGGTGTAAAAGCATCAACCTACAATGATATTAAAGGTTTATATAAAGTTCCAGAAAATGGGAATATTATATTTATAAAAGATGATACGGTAGTTAGATTTGAACAATCACCAACTAATATAGCCTATATACGAGTTACAAATAAAATTTTATCAGATTATGAAATAAAATCTGCTTATGATAATTTATGTACTTCTCTGGCATGTGTACAAGAACCAAATAAAACAGGAAATACAATTCAATCTAATATAGGAATTACTTCACAACAAAGAACTATAGCTAATTGGCCTCAAAATGTTAATGGTGGAAATTTAGTTTTAGAATCAAAAGAAAAAGGATTTGTTATTCCGCGTATATCTTCTGTCAATACAACATTTAAGAAAACTGACCTTGTAGAGGGGATGCTAATTTATGATAAAGATGAGAAATGTTTAAAATTATATAACGGAAAAATATGGAATTGTATAGAACCAAAATGTGTAAAATAATATTTGTAGTTATTATTCATATTTTTTGTTTGACAACTAAAGCACAAGTAGGAATTGGAATTGAAAGTGTAAGAGGAGCAAACCTCTTAGATTTTGGTAAAAATAAAGTCAATGGGATAGTATTACCTTATAACTTTACAACAGAAAATGCAGTAGAAGGAACTTTGAGAGTAGATGCAACTACTTCTAAAATACAATATTTTAATAACCAAACTTGGGTTGATTTAACAGATGTAGGACTTATTAACACAACACTGAATCATGGATCCGAAAGTGATTCCGTACAAGGAGTAATTATTGCAGATAAAGAAACCAATACTCCTGGTGTTTTGGTTTTAGAATCAGATAATAAAGGAATGGTTTTACCTCAAATAGATAATCCACATTTAACAATCGTAGACCCACCAACGGGTATGATTTGTTATGATCCTATAAATAAAACGATAGCTATGTTTAATGGAATCCATTGGTTTTTTTATAACTAA
The DNA here is from genome assembly GCF_020281205.1 of Empedobacter stercoris. Classification (GTDB taxonomy): domain Bacteria; phylum Bacteroidota; class Bacteroidia; order Flavobacteriales; family Weeksellaceae; genus Empedobacter; species Empedobacter stercoris. Next base: position 18,477 of record NZ_JACXZC010000021.1, on the reverse strand, counting down.
AAAAATATACATCAAAATCATGATGTTCGTCGATTCATTGAAATGCTAACAAAAAAGCTTTAATCAATTTGATTAAAGCTTTTTTTATTTTCCAAAAACTTATTACATAAACAACACCAAACTCACAGCCATCACAAACATACCGATAACGATACCGTAAGTAGATAATTTTTTTCCGGCATATTCTTTAGCAGTTGGAATTAGTTCATTAATCGAAATATACACCATCATTCCAGCAACACTTGCGAAGATTGCTCCGAAAATTGATTCATCAAAGAATTGCAAAAGGACAAAATATCCGATTAAAGCGCCAATTGGTTCTGTTAATCCTGAAAGAAAAGAATACCAAAAAGCTTTCTTTCTATTTTTTGTTGCATAATATATAGGTATCGCTACTGCGATTCCTTCTGGAATGTTATGTATGGCAATTGCGGCAGCGATTGAAATGCCGTAGGTAGGATTTTCTAATGCAGAAAGAAAAGTGGCTAAACCTTCAGGGAAGTTGTGAATAGATAATGCCAAAGCAGAAAACATTCCTAATCGTAAAAGTTTTTGATCGGTTGTTTCTGTTTTATTTTCTTCGTGGTGATGATGTGGTAAAATTTTATCAATTAGAATAATAATTAATATTCCTATAAAAAATCCCAATAAAGTATAACTGTAACCTAACTTTTCTCCAAAAACAGCGGATAAAGATAATCGTGCTTTTGTTAAAATTTCTACAAAAGATACATATAGCATTACTCCAGCAGAAATCCCTAACATCACACCTAAAAATTTTGGATTGAATTTTTTGTACAATAAACACAAAATACTTCCAATTCCAGTACTGATTCCAGCAAGAAAGGTTAAACTAAAAGCAAATATTAAAGGGGTTGAAAACATTAATTCAATAAATAAGTTAGATTAATCTAACAAATATAATGTTTTCTTTACTTTGAATCAAAATAAATTACCTTTAAGAAAAAATCAATGTAATTTATCAGTTGTTGTCAAATATGAATAAGATACACTTATTTTTGTTGCATTAGTTTTTAATAGATGGAGCTTTTAAATGAAAATATCCAAAGCGATTTGTATCGCTCAACACTCGAATTAATTGCACAATTAGGTCTTTCGAGTTATTCAACCACAATAATCACGACGATATTATTATCGATAGCACTTGTTATTATTTTATATGCGATTGATTTTCTATTGCGTAAAGTGTTGTTATTGCTATTGACAAATATGATTCAGAAGAGCAAAACAAAGATCGATGATTTATTAATTAAAAACAGAGTTTTACAATTCCTTACCCATATCGTTCCTGTTATTGTCGCTAAAGAAGCAATTCCGCTAATCTTTAAAGGTTTTCCGAATTGGATAAAAATTGCAGTGCAAATAACCGATGTTGTGTTAGTAGTAACAATAGGATTATTTTTCAATGTAATTTTCAGAACATTCAGAGATTTTCTTCGAAGCAAAAAATCATTTGCGGACAAACCAATTGATAGTTATTTGCAAGTAATGAATATTACGTTGTTTTTTATTTGTGGAATTCTTATTTTCTCGATTGTGACAGGTAAATCACCTATTACATTTTTGGTTTCGTTGGGTGCCGCATCTGCAGTTTTGATGTTGGTTTTCAAAGATTCGATTTTAGGATTTGTAGCGAGTATACAAGTTTCCATGAATGATATGGTGCGTGTAGGTGATTGGATTGAGATGACGAAATATGGCGCAGATGGAACGGTCATAGAAATTAATTTAGGTACAGTGAAAGTGCAGAATTTTGATAAAACCATTACTACCATTCCAACGTATGCATTGGTTTCGGATTCGTTTCGCAATTATCGAGGAATGCAAAATGCAGGAGGAAGACGAATAAAACGCTCGATAAACATAAAAATGAATTCGATTCGATTTTTAACTGAAGATGAAATTGAAGAATTAAAAAAAATTAGAATGTTGTATGATTTTATTGTTGATCGCTCTAATGAAATTGCACAATATAATGTATCGAACAAAGTTGATCCAACAATCTTAGCAAATGGAAGACGGATGACAAATATTGGATTATTTCGTCAATACATCAAAACATACACGTATAATAGTCCTAAGATTAGAAAAGATTTAATGTTCGAGGTTCGCCAATTACAACCAACAGAACATGGTTTGCCAATCGAATTGTTTATGTTCACCAATACAACAGTTTGGAATGAATATGAAGTGATAATGGCAGATATTTTTGATCATATTATCGCGGTTGTACCGTATTTTCATTTAGAAATTTACGAATCACCTTCTTCGGACGATATGCGTGTCATAGCAGAAGCACTGAATAGAAATAATTAACACAGAAGCTGAACATTATTGTTCAGCTTCTGTGTTATCATTTGGTTTTTCCATCAAATTCTTCATCAAATTTTTTAATTTTTGATACATAAAAGATGTGAATAGAATGAGTATTCCTAAAACAATGAACGATATAATTCTATAAACATTACTCATTTCCCAAACATCAATAAGATAGAGTTTCAGGATAATTAACCCAAAAAGAATAATTCCAACAATTGGAAAACCTTTGAGTTGTTTCTTTAATCCGAAATACATTAACCCAAATCCTAAAACAGCCCAAATAATAGGTAACAATATCATTCGAAAAATATCTGCTTGATGTGAAAAGTTAGTTGTTCCCTCATTTAGTGTTAATAACATAAACGAATTGTATTTCTCAAAACTAATCACGTAAACAACCAAAAGCATACTGATGATTTGTTTGGCAGTTGAGGTTTTGAAATCGTGATTTTTTACAATTAAATAGACGAGATAAGCGGTAGGAAGTAGATAAGTTAAGTAAATAAAATAACTATTGATGCCGTAATTCGTTTTACTTGATAACAACGGAATATTAGCAAACAGTGGTAAAAGTAGAACGCACAATCCAGCTGAAATCTGCAATACTAGCTGCAATGTACTTCCTAAATTTAGTCTTTTCCGTAGTGCTAAAATTAAAGCAATAAAGAATAAAGTATAAATCAAAATGTAACTTATAATCATCATAAAGTTGAAATAAGGTTCGATTTGGTAAATTAATTCGAACAATATTCCTGTATACATCAATAAAAGTGATGTTGAGATGAAGATGAATTTTGAATGATTGAGCTTGAACCCTAAGAATTGTTCTTCTGTTTCGAAATCTTTCATCAAATATATATTCGCGATAGAACAAATTAGTGCAATGATACTTGTGATAAAAACATGATTGAATAAAAGTGGTAAACGCGAATTGCTATCGATATAATCAAACCAATTAACACATAAAGCAATCAAAAGAAATGGAAACATTGCGATGAAAAAGATTTTGAAAATATTTTCGCGACTTTTTTTCCACAGAAATAATAATAACGTAGATTCTATTGCAAAACAAACCGAAACAACATTTGCTTTGAATTGTAATGCAATCGCAGCAGTAATTAGGGCAATACTCAAACCTATTAAGGTATTTTGTAATAAATTATTTTTAGACGTTTTGTAGATATAAATCGCGCCAAAAGCATTAATTAATCCTACTATAAACACAATCAAGCCATTGTTATTTCCAACAATATAATAATAGACGGAAGATATTAAAATGGTTGATAGAATTGTATTGAAGCTTAGTAAAAGTGAGTTCCAAACTGAAAATTCTTCTTTTTTGATGTAGTTGATTAAACTTGTAACAGTAAAAATAACGTAAAGTAGTGCGTAGAAAAGATATTGAGACGAGGTTTTAGATTGATCAATCCATGAGATACTATATATAGACGTAAAACATAAAGCGATAAACGAAATAACTTGCCAGTTTTTTCGCCATGCCATAAAGAGCATGCTAAAATTGAGAATAACCAAGTAAGCAAACAGGAAAATATAATTACTTTCGCCTGTGCTAATCATCAATGGAGCTGTAAAACCTCCAAGTATAGAAAAAATAGCCAAGACTTGTCTATTGTACAACATCGCCATAACAATTGAGAAAATTGTAACGAGTGTTAATAACGTAAAAGTTACGTGTTGAGAAAGTAACTGATATTCTCGAAAAGCAATGGTTAGCGTGAAGTACAAGACGGTTAATCCTCCTCCAATTAAGATAGAAGAAAAGATAGCGTAGTTTTTCCTAATGTTGTGTGCTATACCAATAATACTCAAGCCCACTACAAGTCCAATTAACACACGAAATGTTTCGTTGATCCAATTTTGGTCAATCGCATATTTCACGAAATAAGCAATTCCTAAAACTAAGGTTACAATTCCAAAAATAGTTAAGAAATTATCTCTGATAAATGTAATCCCATTGTTGAGGTGCTTGTCAATATTATTTTCTGTTTTTTGTCTTGGAGGAACTTCGTCAAAAATACGTTTTGGTGGTTCTGGCTTATTAAATGAAACAATTTCGGATTGAGGTGCAACAGCTTCTTCAACTTTTTTGGGTTGCTCCACAATTGTTGTTGATTTAATGATTGTTTCTTTTTCGTCTAATTGCTGTTGCAAATGTCTAAGTTTCGTTTCTTGTTCATCAAGCTGTTTTTTGAGTTGAGAAACTTTGTTAAACAAAATCACAATTAAGACAATTATAATAATGGCAATAAAAAATTCCATAACATGTTTTTTTAGGTAAATTGAAGTTAGGCTTTTTTTTCAAAACCTTTAAAATTTTGTTTCTTAATATACCAAAATCATTCTGTTTTCGTTATTCTACAAAATCCTTATTTTTGCTAAATGTTTAAAAAGCTAAGTACATTATTGTTTATCGCGCTATCGTCTTCGATTTTTGCGCAAGATGGAACGCGTGTTTACGAGTTTTTAAACATTACAACATCTCCACGCCAAGCAGCTTTGGGAGGAAATGCAGCTACTTCTTGGGATGCTGATCCTAATTCGTCTTTATGGAACCCTGCATTGATGAATCGTGATATGCACGGACAATTCGGAATCAATTATGTGAATTATATTGCAGATGTCGATTTTGGTACATTTTCAACAGTCTATGAAATCGATCAAGAGAATTATCTTTCTGTACATGGTCAATATGTAGATTACGGAAAACTAATCGGAACGGATGAAAGTGGAAATATCACAGGGAATTTCAAAGCGAATGATGCAGCAATAACAGTGGGGTATGCACGTGTTTTAGGTGATTATTGGACAATTGGAGCAAATGTTAAATACATCAATTCTACTATTGAATCGTATAAATCTTCGGCAATAGCTGGAGATGTAGGATTATCCTATCATGATTTCGATAAAAATATCAATGTATCGCTGGTTGTGCGTAATATCGGAGGACAAATCCAAACGTACAATGGGAAAAAAGAAGACATGCCAACGCAAGTTAACTTAGGAATCTCACATCGATTGGAACATGTTCCGTTAGAATTTACATTTTCTTTGCACGATTTACAGAAATTTGATATTTCTCAATCCTATAATAAGAGTGGACAAGAAGTATCTAATGGACGAAAAATGATGGATCACGTTTCAGTAGGAGCAGAGTTGTTTCCAAATTCAGATTTTAACATGCGAATAGGGTATAATTTCAAACGAGGAAATGAGTTAGCAGCCGAGGGAGTTCGCTCATTATCTGGATTAACGTATGGTTTTGGAATTCGAGTGAATGCTTTCCGATTCGAGTTTGGACACGCGAATTACCACAAATCTGGTGGCTCTAATCATTTTGGACTAATCATTAATTTAGACCGCATTATTCAAGGTCGTGATTATTGGAGAAGTAATCCTTGGTTATAAAAACTTTTCAAACCACTATAAAATCTTATCTTTGTCTTCAATTTCTATTTAGATGAAAGAAAATTTAATTATTGCAATCGACGGATATTCTTCTACCGGAAAAAGTTCGATGTCAAAAATTATTGCAAAAAACCTTGGTTATACTCACATTGATAGTGGTGCAATGTATCGCGCCGTAACCTTATATGCGTTTCAGCATCAGTATATTGCTGAGAATAAAATTGATGAAACATCATTAATAGCCAATTTATCTAACATTAAGATAGAATTTATACAAGATTCTTTAACACAAAAGAATTTAACATACCTGAATGGAATAAATGTTGAAGATGAGATTCGCACCATGCAAGTTTCTAAAATGGTTAGTCCAATTTCCGAAATTCCTGCAGTTCGCGATTATTGCGTGGCTTTACAGCAACAGATGGGCGAAAAAGGTGGTATTGTGATGGATGGTCGCGATATCGGAACAACAGTTTTTCCAAAAGCTGATGTCAAGATTTTTGTAACAGCTTCGCCAGAAGTACGAGCAAAGCGTCGCTTTTTAGAATATCAGCAGCAAGGAAAAGACATTCCGTTAGATGAGGTACTAAAAAATGTGAACGAAAGAGATTATATCGATTCTCACCGTGATTATTCACCCCTTCGCAAAGCAGATGATGCCATAGAAGTTGACAATTCGCAGATGAATCTCGAAGAAACAGTCGATAAAGTGATGCAAATTATCGAGTCAAAATTTTAATAGAACCAATAGTAGAATAATAGAGAAGGAAAATAGTGATGTTTTCCTTTTTTTTTGACTAATTTATTTCGCTTCGCGAAACCTTTCCCGAGTCCATAACCCAAAAGTAGCCGCTGCCCATTTGCTTGATTCAGCAAATCGTCACCGCCTAATCATTCCATGCAGTGAAAATACAAACCTCGCGCTCAATGAGCCACCATTTTTTTGTTCAACTCCAACCGTCCCAAAAAAGTATTGTATACACTCTACTGCCTCTCTACTGCCACTATGTTGCCTTCATCTTGCCTTTATCCTGCCTTTAAGTAGGGAGTAAGCTGCAAGTACGAATTGAGGATATAGCTGATTTTCACGAAACTTAAATCAAAATTATGACTAAAAATATTAGTTCTATTTTTAAGTATCGTAGGATATTTTACTTTCATTTCAATATTGACTGGAAATCAAGGTTGGAAAAATATGTTTGATAGTCTAAAAAATATAAAAGAAAATTCACTCGATTTTTATATGTTTTTATGGCCAATTATAATTTCAGAATACTCTTATTTGTTAACGTAAAACTTTATTTGAATTTAAAATCACACAAAAAAAAATCCACAAACAATTCTAAATACGCAATTAATTACCATATTTAATTAGCTTATTTACAACAAGTAATGTTTATTTTAACTTTTTATTTGGTTTTTGTAGAAAGTTGCGTATATTTAATAGTTGGGCAACATACAAAGAAAGCCCACCGCACAAACAGCACATTTGGTTTTTGCCGACACGAAAGCCAACGCTGAAAAAACCAAAAGAGCTGTTTTTTGCCAACGCTCTGACAGAAATTGAATTAATAAATGACATTAGAACAATATATTGACAACATAGACAAAAGGTACAGACTCGGAAACGCAACTGAACATACTTTTCGTGGAGACTTACAAAATCTTTTAGAAGCATTAGTGCCGACAATCAGAGCGACCAACGAACCGAAAAGACAAAGTTGTGGAGCACCTGACTACATTTTAACTAAAAAGGATATTCCAGTTGGATTTATTGAAGCTAAAGACATTGGAGACAAAGACCTTGACGGAACTAAAAAAACAGGAAACAAAGAGCAGTTTGACCGATACAAAGCTTCTCTAAACAATTTAATTTTCACGGACTACATAAACTTTCATCTCTACCGAGAAGGTGAATTTGTTACCAAAATTGCCATTGCTGAAATAACGGACAAGGGAATAAAACCTTTACCTGAGAACTTTGGCAACTTTGAAAATCTGATAAAAGACTTTTGCGTTCACGTTGGACAAACGATAAAAAGCTCAAAAAAATTAGCAGAAATGATGGCGGGCAAAGCCCGCCTTCTTTCTAATATTATTGAGAAGTCGCTGACCAGTGATGAAGAGAACCAAGAAAACAGTACGCTGAAAGAGCAAATGTTGGCTTTCAAGCAAATTCTGATTCACGACATTACGCCACAAGGTTTTGCAGACGTTTACGCTCAAACCATTGCTTACGGAATGTTTGCGGCTCGTTTGCACGACCCTACTTTGGATAATTTTAGTAGACAAGAAGCAGCTGAACTGATTCCAAAATCCAATCCGTTTTTACGAAAACTCTTTGGTTACATTGCAGGACCAGACATTGACGACCGAATCAAATGGGTAGTTGAGAACCTTTCAGAAATCTTTTTGGCGTGTAACGTAGAAGAAATTTTGAAGAATTACGGGAAATCCACCAAAATGGAAGACCCGATTATCCATTTTTATGAAACGTTCCTAAGCGAATACGACCCAAAATTGCGTAAATCTCGTGGCGTTTGGTATACACCGCAACCCGTTGTAAATTTTATTGTTCGAGCAGTTGACGACATTCTAAAAACGGAATTTGATTTACCGCAAGGTCTTGCCGACACCAGCAAAACAACCATAAAAGTAAACACCCAAACCGCCGACAAACGTTCGGCAACAGGTTATAAACAAATGGAACAAGAAGTACACAAAGTACAAATTCTTGACCCAGCCACAGGAACAGGAACTTTTTTAGCGGAAGTGGTAAAACACATTCACAAAAAATTTCAAGGGCAACAAGGCATTTGGAGCAATTATGTAGAAACGCATTTATTGCCACGCTTGAACGGTTTTGAGTTGCTAATGGCGAGTTATGCAATGGCTCACTTGAAATTGGATTTGCTTTTAACCGAAACAGGATTTAAACCAACATCCAACCAACGCTTTAAAGTTTATTTGACCAATAGTTTAGAAGAACACCACCAAGACACAGGAACTCTATTTGCAAATTGGTTGAGCACAGAAGCTAATGAAGCCAACCACATCAAAAGAGATACACCGGTAATGTGTGTCATTGGAAATCCGCCTTATGCTGTAAGTAGCACCAATAAAAATGATTGGATTCAAGATTTAATTTCTGACTACAAGAAAAATCTCAATGAACGTAAAATCAATTTGGATGATGATTACATAAAGTTTATACGCTACGGACAACATTATATTGAGAAAAATGGAAGTGGTGTTTTGGCTTATATTTCAAATAATAGCTTTATTGACGGAATTACACACCGTCAAATGCGTAAACATCTTTTAGAGACTTTTGATAAAATTTACATCTTGGATTTACACGGAAATGCCAAGAAAAAAGAAGTTTGCCCTGATGGAAGCCCTGACCAAAATGTTTTTGATATTATGCAAGGTGTTTCGATTAACATCTTTGTAAAAACAGATAAAAAGAAGAAAACCCAATTAGGGGAAGTTTATCATTTTGATTTGCAAGGTAAAAGGAATCACAAATATGAGACGCTTAACAATTCAACTATTTCTAATATGAAATGGGCAAAACTTGAATTCAAAAAGCCTTATTACTTTTTCGTACCAAAAGATTTTGAGTCTGAAGAAATATACAAACAAGGATTTAAGATTGACAATCTCTTTCAAGTAAATAACTCAGGTGTTTCAACGGATAGAGATTCTTTATTTCTTGATAACAACCCAAATAAACTAACAGAAAGAATTAAAATTCTTCTAAATGGAGAATATGAATCAAAATTCAAAGACGAGTATAATGTAAATGATAGTAGTGGATATCCATTACTAAAGCGTATTTTAAAAAAAGAGTTTTCATCCGAATTTATCATAGACTATCACTATCGTCCTTTCGATATCAAAAAAATATATTTTGATAAAACCATAATTAGCAGACCTGCCAAGGACATTTCTCATCATTTTAATAGAGAAAACATTTATCTAATTGTCCCACGTCAAGTAAATAAAGAGTTTCATCATATTTTTTCGAGTAGATTAATATGTGATAGTAATATTACTTCAAGTGCTCGGTTATTTGGTGCAGGAAAACTATTTCCTCTTTATCTCTATCCCGAATCGAATGGACAACAAACAATTGAACAAACGGAAGAAAGAACACCAAATCTAAAAGCTGAAATTGTAAACCAAATTGCAGAAAATTTAGGTTTAACTTTTACTAACGAAAAAGAAACAACAGTAAATACTTTTGCCCCAATTGACATTTTAGATTACATCTATGCAGTTTTGCATTCGCCAAAATACCGAGAGAAATACAAAGAGTTTCTGAAAATAGATTTCCCACGAGTGCCTTACCCAAAAGACCTAGACACTTTTTGGCAATTGGTAAAAGTGGGCGGAGAAATACGCCAAATTCATTTATTGGAAAGCCCAAAAGTGGAGCAATATATTACGCAATATCCAATAGACGGAGACAATGTTGTTGGTAAAACGAAATTTCAAGACGGTAAAGTTTACATCAACGAAACCCAATATTTTGATAATGTTCCGCAAATAGCTTGGGAGTTTTACATTGGTGGCTATCAACCAGCCCAAAAATGGCTAAAAGACCGAAAAGACCGCAAATTGGAGTTTGACGACATTCTGCACTATCAAAAAATCATTGTAGCACTTTCAGAAACGGACAGACTGATGAAAGAGATTGATAAAATTGAGATTTAATGAGCGAGTTCCATTGTTTAGATATTGAATTTCCTGATGTTGATTTCAGTCCTTGCTTTGAGTCAGGTAATACAGAAGTAGCTAAAAGTTTTCACGCTCATTTGTATGTGAGCAAAGACGGCAACCGCCTGCCTGTAACCGATATGGGCTTTAATACGCAGGATAGGATGAAATTCCTGAAACTTTTCTTTGCAGACGAAAATGATTTGGACAATGTTACGATCCGCGACTGGTTCGATGACCATTTCTTCACCACCAATTTTTGGTATATGTGGCAAACTACGTTTGCTTGGCAGGAATGGAGCAGTATTTTCGAGTTTCAACGTTACATGAAACGGATGCTGTTGGAATTTTCCCGCATCGAAACATTGGAAGGTGTTACCCGTACGCCCTACAACCAATACGAATCCGTGATTTTGCCTTTGAAAAAATTCCTCGACAAATACAACGTGGATTTTTCTTTAAGAAAAACCGTTACCGACCTCAATTTCAAAGAGGGCGACGGCATTACCGTTTCTGAAATTGTATGTGAAAACGCTGAAGGAAATACTGAAAAAATTACGGTAAACGAAGGCGATTTGGTATTTTTTACCAACGGCTGCATTACGGACAATTCCGACAATGGCGATTACAAAACACCCGCAAAATACCTTCCGGGCAATCCGCCAAGTTTTGCATTGTGGCGTAAAATAGCCGACAAAAAACCGGGCAAACTCGGTAATCCCGATCCGTTTTTTACCAAACCGGATGAAACCAAATGGTATTCGTTTACCCCTACTTTCAAGGGCAACAAAATGCTTCAATTGATTGAGCAATATAGCGGTAACAAACCCGGAAGCGGCGCATTGATGACCTTTAAAGATTCTTCGTGGAGAATGTCGATTGTGGTAGCGGCCCAACCGCATTTTAAAGCGCAGGGCGATGATACGACCATACTTTGGGGGTACGGTTTGTATCCGGATGCGATTGGAGATTTTATAAAAAAACCGATGATTGACTGTACCGGCGAAGAAATTCTGACCGAGCTTATCCACCACCTGCATTTTGAAAAATACGAGCAGGAGATAAAAGACAGCGTTATCAACGTCATTCCTTGTATGATGCCATATATCGACGCATTATTCCAGCCAAGAGCCAAAGCAGACCGTCCGGCTGTGGTGCCGGAAGGAAGTAACAATCTGGCACTTATCAGTCAGTTTGTGGAAATTCCGGAAGATATGGTTTTTACCGAAGAATATTCGGTACGGGCTGCAAGGACAGCCGTTTACACGCTTTTAAATTTAGATAAGAAAGTTACTCCCGTAACAGAATATTGGAAACGCCCCGATGTGTTGGCAAAAGCCATTCATACATCTTATAGAAGTTAACAAATAAATAAAAATACAATGATAACATTTAAAAATGTAACCGTGGCAGGAAGTGGTGTTTTGGGTTACCAAATTGCTTTCCAGACTGCTTTTTACGGTTTTAATGTAACCGTTTACGACATCAATGATGAGGTTTTGGAAAAAGCCAAAGCGAAATTTGATATTTTGGCGGAATCGTATAAAAAAGATTTGAAGGTAACGGAAGAACAGCTTGCAGCCACTAAAGCAAATTTGCAATACAATTCCAATTTGGCAGAAGCGGTGCAAGATGCCGATTTGCTTATCGAAGCCGTTCCGGAAAATCCGCAGATTAAAATCGGGTTCTACGAACAGTTGGCGAAAGTAGCACCCGCTAAAACTGTTTTTGCGACCAACTCTTCCACTATGCTACCAAGCCAGTTTGCCGAATATACAGGTCGTCCTGCACAATTCGTAGCCTTACACTTTGCCAATGAAATCTGGAAACACAATACCGGAGAAGTGATGAAACATCCCGGCACTTCAGACGAAACATTTAATTCCGTTTTAGAATTTGCCAAACAAATCGGAATGGTGGCATTGCCAATATACAAAGAGCAGCCGGGATATATCGTAAATTCCTTATTGGTACCGCTTTTGAGTGCTGCGTTGGATTTGTATGTGAACGAAGTGGCAGATGTGGAAACCATCGACAAAACATGGATGGTCGCAACCGGTGCACCAGTTGGACCATTTGGTATTTTGGATGTGGTAGGCGTTACTACTGCATACAACATCAATAAAATGGCCGCTGATAAAACACAGAATCCTACAAAAATAAAAGTGGCGGCGATGTTGAAAGAAAACTACATCGATAAAAACAAACTTGGTGTAGCCACTGGAGAAGGTTTCTATAAATACCCGAATCCAGCTTATTGGGAAAAAAACTTTCTGAAGTAATTTTTCTGAAAGATCAATATATTGAAACGCTCTTTTTTTCTGTTAAGAAAGAGCGTTTTTTGTATGCTGATAAGCACTACAGCTAACATCGGTAACTGTTGCACAACTCCAATTATTATAAAAATTTAAAATATTTGACCTCGTTTAAGCCATTTTAAGCGAGGTTTGTTTTTAAAGAAATATGCTAAATTGTAATATTAGGGTAGCTTAAAAACGCACTTTTTTAAGTCGTGAAGGAGTAATTTTGTAAAAAGCTGTATTTCCCTTGTTTTAGGGAAACAACTTGGGCTAAAACACTCGGGGTTTTGAAAATAAAACGTAGATATTTCTTCAAGTTATAAGATAAACTTGACATCAAAACGTGTTTATTGGCTTGTGCCATTCCTCTGCTGTTGATTCGTTTTAGGTTAAAAAAGTTAATCAACGTTCCTAAAACGGGTTCTACCGTAGCACTTCGTCGTTTTACTAACCTGCGGTGATATGCTTTGTTTTGGGTGAGTTTTTCGTGCATTTTATCGTACAAAGGTTTGTGAATACTTTCTTCCAATTTTTTAAACTTGGTTACTTTACCACAACATTGCGCTCTCAAAGGACAGTTACCACAATCTTTTTCCGAATTTCTATAACTTTTCTTTTCATAACCTTTGCTGTCTGTTAAAGTTCTTTTAAACGGTAAAAAAGCTTTATTTCCGCCTTCTTGAATACATTGGTAACGGTTTTCCTTTTTATTGAAAATAAAGCCTTCCCGTTCGGGTTTATATTGTCCAAAGTTGGGGATCCAAGCATCTAAGTTATGATCTTCACAATATTGCAAACTTGTACCGCTACTGTATCCCGCATCAGCCAAAACTTCACCTATTTGAATCTCATTTTGTTTAAAATTTTCAATCGTTTGATCCATAATTTCTGCAAAAATAGCACTGTCTTTACTACCTGCTGTGCTGGCACAAGCGCCTGTAATCACATGGTGTTTATCATCAACAGCTAACTGTCCCGCATAATTTAATTGACGTGGTTTTCCTGGTTTGGTCGAGATTTTCGCATCAGGATCTGTTGGACTATAATGGGTATGATTACTCAAAAATTTTGGACGAATATCTTCACCATCTTCATTTATTTGAATCGTTTTGCGAGCAGCAGGCATTCCTTTAAACTCTTCTTTTTTCCAATTATGATGTTGTTCTACCAACTTCTTTCGAGTTGATGTTACAGTTCGATTAGGCTCAATGCATGCTTTGAATTCTGAATTTTCTTCCAACTCATTCACAAAAGCAGAAGCATCGTTTAGAACCTCTTTTTCAACAAGAGAATCCATGCTAGCGTTCGCTTTGATAAACGCTGAATCTACCGCCTGACGTTTCCCAGAAACCATGCCTTTATTCACACATAAACTCAATATCAACTGAAACAATTGCAAGAAAACTTCTTCGCCAAATAATGCGCGAGTTCGGCTAATTGTCGAATGCCAAGGCAATTCTTCGTTCAGATCATAGCCTAAAAATAAACGAATACTCAAACTATCCGAACAAAAACGAATCAATGCTCTGTCGCTGTTGATATTATTCAAATAACCCACTAACAATATTTTAAAAAACACCACCGGGTCAATACTTTCTTGACCTTGAGTGCCATAGTATTTTTGAGTGGATTTATACAAAAAATGTAAATCTAATGCTTGATTTACACGGCGATAAAAGTTATCGGGTGGAACTAACCTTTCTAAACTTAGTTCGTAAAATAATTGTGGGGTAAATTCTTTTCGTCCTTGCATACTACAAGATCCGATTTTTTTTTTATTTTTGAGTTGTGCAACAATCACAAGAGTTTGGCAAAAAAAAACGGGCTGAAAGTAAACTTTCATCCCATCTTTTTCCACCCGCAAAATTGCTTTTCTAAAAACTTTCAATTAATTTAGTTTCAGCCAAGCAATTTGCTTGAACGCACGAACTTGAACTGCGTTCAATTTCTCACCCGTTCTTCGCAAATACTCGGCTCGTTGTGTACAATTAAATTAAAAAAGAGGTGAATTTAGAAGAAATAGTTAGGGCAACCTATGAAGAGGTTAAAAATACAGATGACAAAGGACGATTGGCATCTTATATTCCTGAGTTGGTTAACGTTGATTCGGAAAGTTTTGGAGTATTTATATCAACAATTGACCACACTAATTTTGGTATTGGCAATTTTAACGATAAATTTTCGATTCAGAGTATTGCAAAAGTACTTTCACTAAGCTTAGCATATAGTATTCTTGGCGAGAAAATTTGGACAAGACTTGGAGTAGAACCTTCAGGAACAGCATTTAATTCTCTAGTTCAACTTGAAGCAGATAAAGGCATACCTCGAAATCCCTTTATAAATGCTGGAGCAATTGTTATTTCAGATATTCTACTTAGCAATCTGAAAAACCCAAAAGAAGAATTTTTATCTTTTATTAGAAGCATTTCCAATAATTCAGAATTAAACTATTCACGCAAAATAGCTGCTTCAGAAAAAAGCGTAGGATTTCGAAATGTGGCATTATGTAATTTCATTAAATCCTTTGGAAATATTGAAAATGAACCCTCAGATGTTCTTGACTTCTATTTTGATCTTTGCTCTCTTGAAATGAATTGCAAAGAGCTTTCAGAATTATTTTTGTTTTTAGCAAACAATGGCTGTAACATATTTGCTAACAATTCGATACTTACCAAAAGCCAATGCAAAAGAATAAATGCACTAATGCAAACTTGTGGCTTATATGACGAATCTGGAGAATTTGCCTTTAAAGTTGGACTTCCTGGAAAGAGTGGTGTTGGAGGAGGGATTGTTGCAATCCATCCAAATCATTATGCGATTGCAGTTTGGAGTCCGAAATTGAATGAAAAAGGAAATTCATATAAAGGGATGAAATTTCTTGAAGAGTTTACAACAAAATCTCAGTTATCGATATTTTGAGATGAAATAGCCATGATTGGAACAAATCACCAACCGAAGATGATATTATAACCAATCTGGCGTATTCCATGTGACCCATAAAAATAAATAATAACACATGAAAACTGTACACAACTACGGTTTTGCAAAATTGCGACAAAATATAATGTTGTAAATGTCGCAACTTCGCAAAGCCGCTAACCGTCACCTGCAATTTTAAACAAAACTTAATGAAAATTGGAATAAATAATATTTTTACATCATTTTGGCTCATACTGATGATTTGTTGCGGAATAACATTTTATTATTGGGCTTTTTGTATGAATTTTTTCGCAAGTGATGTTCCCATATTAGGTAAGTTTTTTGTGGGATTATTAATGCTAATAACTTTTGCAGTTTTTGTTTTTTTCATTATCTATTTTCGAATTTTAATTATAAAAAATAATGAAATAATTAGCATTTATCCATTTCGTTTAAAATTTAAAAAGATTTCAATCGATAATATTAAAAATATACTTTGGGATTCTATAATTATTAAGGCAAGTCTTTATAAAAAAATCACTATATCCACCAGTGATGGTAATTCAACATATTTAAGTGACTTAGAATTTGAAAATTTTGATTCATTAATTTCAAAAATACCTAACATAAATACTAATAAACTTAAAAACTTTGAAAAATATCAAGCTGAAAATCACGATCCAAAATTCACTCTGATTTGTATAATAATTTTGAACCTTCTAATTCTTTATTTGAATTTATTCGCAGATATATTTCATTGGGTTCATATTGTTTTCTACATTGTTTCTCTATTTTTAATAATAGGAACTGTAAGAAGAATTAAAAAGTATAATAATATAAATAAAAACTGCAGGTAACAAGGGTGACTGTTGCACAACTCCAATTTTTATAAAAATTTAAAATATTTGACCTCGTTTAAGCCATTTTAAGCGAGGTTTATTTTTAGAGAAATATATTAAATTGTAAAATTATAGGGGTTTAAAAACGCACTTTTTTAAGTTGTGAAGGAGTACTTTTGTAAAAAGCTGTATTTCCCTTGTTTTAGGGAAACAACTTGGGCTAAAACACTCGGGGTTTTGAAAATAAAACGTAGATATTTCTTCAAGTTGTAAGATAAACTTGACATCAAAACGTGTTTATTGGCTTGTGCCATTCCTCTGCTGTTGATTCGTTTTAGGTTAAAAAAGTTAATCAACGTTCCTAAAACGGGTTCTACCGTAGCACTTCGTCGTTTAACTAATCTGCGGTGATATGCTTTGTTTTGGGTGAGTTTTTCGTGCATTTTATCGTACAAAGGTTTGTGAATGCTTTCTTGACCTTGAGTGCCATAATGTTTTTGAATGGATTTGTACAAAAAATGTAAATCTAATGCTTGATTTACACGGCGATAAAAGTTATCGGGTGGAACTAACCGCTCTAAACTTAGTTCGTAAAATAATTGTGGGGTAAATTCTTCTCGTCCTTGCATACTACAAGATCCGAATTTTTTTTATTTTTGAGTTGTGCAACAAGCACATGGTGTTGGCGCAATGGCGGGGTTTAGTCTTGATTGAAATTTCGTCAAAATATTTCGCAACTGCTTTTCATATTGTTTTTTTTACTTAAATTAGACAATCTGAAAAAGCATTTACTTCGTTTCTGAATTCTTGAACTTTTGGTTCTTCGAATTCCCGTACTTCGCAAAGCCTTTTTCCGTTATCTGCAACCAGATTTGACAAGTTTTCCGCAAATAAATTTTGAATAAATACCAAAACTTGGTATATTTGATTTTGAAATTTAAATCAAATGGTTATGGCAAAAAATACTTCGATTTTATTGGGCGATTATTTCGACAATTTTATCAATTCACAAATAAAAACTGGAAAATATTCTTCGGCAAGTGAAGTTGTAAGAGCTGCTTTAAGAATGTTTGAGCATGAAGAAACAAAGAAAACTGAATTAATTAAAGAATTAAAAAAAGGAGAAAAATCTGGTTTTTCTTCAGATTTTAATCGAGAATCATTCAAACAAAATTTACATCAAAAATATTCTGCTAAATAATGAATTACAAAATCAGTAAGCAAGCTGAAATTGATTTAGAAAATATTTGGCTCTATACTTTTGAAGAATGGTCTTTGGAACAAGCTGATTATTATCTTGATTTAATAATAGATGAAATTGAATATATTTCTGAAAACCCAAAAACAGGGAAAAATTACAATGATGTTAGAAAAGGATATTTTAGATCTAGAGTAAAATCACATTTCATTTTTTACAGAATTAATATAAAGGAAGAAATTGTGGAAATTATTAGAATTTTACATCAACAAATGGATATTGAATCTCATATTAATGAATAATTAACCGTAATTCTGGCTGCAGCTAACAAGGGTAACTATTGCACAACTCCAATTTTTATTTCAGTTAGACAAAAAAAACAAAGAATTGAGCTACATTGGAAGCGATGAATAAAAAACTACCACTAACAACTAATCTTCCTTCTTGCCAGAAGGGCAGAAAGTAAAAACTTGTTGAGGAACCTGTAATTAGAACTACCATATACTATATAGCTAAAGTTTAGCTCGACTTTATTAATTAATATCGGAACTTTTCCCGAGTCGTTAACCACAAAGTAGACATTTTACTTTTATTTATAAGCAATAAAAGCAAAACATCTAATCATTTCTTGCTGTAAAAACGATGTTTTCGGGTCGGAAATCTACTATCTAGTTTCTCAAATCTAAAAATCTCAAAAAATATTTCCCGTCATAACAGTCAGTTAGGGATAGAA
>NZ_JACXZC010000020.1 GCF_020281205.1 Empedobacter stercoris | reverse complement strand
CTCAAGACTAACAGTATCAATGGCAGTTTCATAGTTAAGCTATGAGATTTCACCACTGACTGATTAATCCGCCTACGGACCCTTTAAACCCAATAAATCCGGATAACGCTTGCACCCTCCGTATTACCGCGGCTGCTGGCACGGAGTTAGCCGGTGCTTATTCTTCTGGTACCTTCAGCTATCTACTCGTAGATAGGTTTATCCCCAGATAAAAGTAGTTTACAACCCATAAGGCCGTCTTCCTACACGCGGGATGGCTGGATCAGGCTTCCACCCATTGTCCAATATTCCTCACTGCTGCCTCCCGTAGGAGTCTGGTCCGTGTCTCAGTACCAGTGTGGGGGTTCACCCTCTCAGGCCCCCTAAAGATCGTCGACTTGGTGAGCCGTTACCTCACCAACTATCTAATCTTACGCATGCCTATCCTACTGCGATAAATCTTTCAAAATTCCATAATGCTATGAAATCTATTATAAAGTATTAATCCTCCTTTCGAAGGGCTATCCTTTTCAGTAGGGCAAGTTGCATACGCGTTACTCACCCGTGCGCCGGTCTCTAATTCCCGAAAGAATTATACCCCTCGGCTTGCATGTGTTAGGCCTCCCGCTAGCGTTCATCCTGAGCCAGGATCAAACTCTCCATTGTAAATTATTTTGTTTAGTCTATAAGACTTATGTTTTTACAACTTCGAATTTCCTTAAGCTCCATTATTCAAGGATTGACTTCGTTTTATTCGGCTATTTTTTCTTCTGTATATTTTATAATTTCAAATGAACTTCTCATCTTAGCAAAACCTCTCGGTATTTGCGGTTGCAAAGGTAATACTTATTTTTTAACTAACAAATTTTATTTAGAAAATTTTTAAAGTTTTTATTTTAATAAGTCAATTTTACTTTCACTCTCAAACTCCTTTCGGAATCGGTTTGCAAAGGTAATACTTATTTCTAAACTCGCAAATTTATTTTTAAATAAATTTTGTCGATATATAAGTCCCTATGTCAATTTCAATACTACTCGTCTTTCGTATTGAGGTTGCAAATATACGCCTGCATTATTCGTTTTTCCAAACATAATTTACATTTATTTTACATTCTTCTCTTAAGTTACTGGTATGATGAGAAATATTTTTTGAAATGTTTGGATTTAAAACGATAGATCGATAATTTTAGACGGGAAAAGCCCGTTTTTAACGCACAAAATGATTAGACGTTTTGCTTTTCTTGAACAAAAGAAAAGTAAAATGGATACTTTTGAAGGAGCGACTCGGGAGAAATTCTACGAAGTAGAATCTATTCTATATAATAAAGACCACCCAAAATGAATAGTCTTTATTATTAGGAGTTATCAAATTAATTATTCAATCAAATGATTTGACTAATAATACTGTCTAATATTCCTTATTTTAAACGAGTTCTTATCATTGGGTTTGCAATCATATTACAAGCAGCTATTTTTACTTTTAGATACTGTGCATCGCCAAACGTACATTCGCTACGTGTTGACTGAATTTTTAGATATAAAGCATCTCCATAACTAGAATAAGTTTCTGTCAAGGTATATTTAATGATTCCATTTTGATCAGAAATAATTGTTAAGGCAGATCCTGGTATATCCACATAACTATCCACTCCTGCTGTTGTCACTTTATGCGCGAATGACACAATATAACCAGTACAACTATCTAACTTTTGTATAGATAATGGTTGAGATACGCAAATTTTTGCTGCACTACCGTCTGTATTAATGATATTGTCAAACTCTAAATTAGGTACTACAGCCACGTCATAGATATAAGTATACTCTCCAAGCAATTCTACAGCTGCCAGTTTGGTATGGCTAATTTCCACACGATCAAAAGGAACATCTATTGCAGATATAATAATTGCTTTTCTAGAAGGATTACTTCCCAAAAGACCTAATACATTTAAGTCAACAAGGCTAAAATTCTGATTCGTTAACAAATCTCCTACAGGAGCATTTCCCATGTAGCGCTGAATTTTAAAATCAGCAAGCAAGTTCAGATTCAATACTCCGATATTCTGACTACCTATAATGATACGAACCTCATCTCCTGGTCGTGCTACTTGTTTGAATTTTGCTGTAAGTGTTTGTTTATTTAATACGGAAACAGCTGTATTGAATACCGCATATGTATCAAGATTATTATCTACTGCCTGATATGGATATAAGACAGAAGACAAAGAAGGTGCCACCCCTAATCCAGGATCTTCAACACCCCATAATACATCTTGAGCTGTATTGTTTAAAGTTAAGGTAGCCTCAGTATTTCCAGGAATAACAGCTCCTTTTACTACTACATTCGGATCAATTGTACAGCTTCCATTATCCTGTACAGGAACATTTCTGTTGATATATGCTCCGTAAACGTTCATATTATTAGCAACACCTAAAACACTTCCTAGTAATACTCTTACCCCTTGATAATCTGGTTGTGAACCATTTGTAGCAGTAGGTGTAAAAGTATATTCAAAAACATTGTCTCCTACTAATAAATCTAGTAAAGCAGCATCGCCTACTGATTGTAAATTACCTATCGGATTTCCGCTGGCATCTAAACCGATCACTGTAATACCTCCTATTACTTGAGTAAGGCTAAAGTTTTGTCCTATTTTTATCGTAACTGGTGTTCCTCCTGTTACAGGTGCTGCAAATTTCAAATCCTGATAAGTAGTACCAATTCCAACTAAAGACACTATATTAGAAATCGTAGCAAAGCTAGATAGATCACCGTCTCCTGCTTTCGATCGATCATTTATAGCCCCTAGAGGAATTCCTAATAAGGTAACAGTACCCCAATCTGTTGTATTCGTTGCGTGGTATTTTTCATATCTGAAACCACAAGTTGCCTGATCGTAAACATATACCGTTAGCCTTTTTATTACTTCACAGGTTCCTGCATTATTAATTGCTTTTACTGTATAATAATAAGTTCCAAGCTGTGGAAATGAAACAGGTCCATTTACCACATTTCCATTAATATCATAAATTTTGATATTAGCAGCGCTAACATTAGGTAAATTTGTTGTGTATTGTGTAAACGTTAAACTTGCTCCCTGAGCTACACTGTAATTAGATTTTCCTGTTATAAAGTACTGCTCTGTTTGAGTAGCGGTAATATATACATATTGATTTGCACAATATCCTGCTGCAGTAACACCCTTCACTAAGTAAGAACCTGGTTTTACTGCTGTCGGATTTGTAACTTCCACTCCTTGGTAAGTATAATACTTATAAGTATTTGAAGCTGAATAACCCGGTACAATAGTATTTAAATTAAAAGTACCATTCACTGTGCAGACTGTCTGATTTACATCTGGATAAGAATTTACAACAGCAACATCATATACATCTACTGTTTTAGCTATACCTACATTTGCTAAACCTTTTACAGTAACTTTCACTTCATCATAAGATCCGGTTGGTTTATAGCGTACGAGTATTTTCTGTCCCTGATTTACCAACCCCAACAAATCTGCTCCTAAAAAGGCACTGTTTACTTGTTGTGATGAAACCAAAACTCCATTGTTGTAAGCTTCAATAAAAACACCTTCAGCAACACCAACACTTAATAGAGCTGGGTTTGCCATATGCAGCATCACCTGAATATCTTTAGTATTATCAGTTGTTGTTGGTAAAATAAAAGATTGTGAAACACTACCTGCTACAGACAAAACTCCCATACCAATATTAGAGGCGGTTGTAGTACTGTCGTCAATAGCGTTCTGAGCATTTGTAACACCAGTAGTTCCCAAACCAGCAACGCCTAATGTTAATAAATTACTACTCACATCATAATAGGTCATCATATCTATACAATTGGTACTACCCGTAAAATAGAAACCATTGTACACATTAGTACTATTGCTCACCCCTAAAAGTACCGCATTGGTCACATCTTTTAGTACTACTCTGTTATAAGCAGAAGGAGATTTGATACGCATATAATAATTTCCTGCTTTATCCTGTACAATACGCATTCTATCTAATGTATTGCTATAGGTAGTATTGGTCAAAGCAGTTAACAAAGGTGTTGTGGTACTTACACTGGTATTATATAAATCTACCTGCATATAGTGATTTCCTAATACCAGCCCTCCAACAACAGTTGATAATAATTGTCCTAATCCACCACCTAATAAACCGCCAAGCAAATTATTACCTGTAGTTGTTAACCTAAGGTAATATTCTTCTGTCGCAGCTATGGGTGTTGTATAATTAAGTGTCAGATCTCCGGTATAACTACCAATACCTACAGCAACTCCTCCATAGGAGTTTAATTTGGCAAATGTTTCATTTCCATTGAGTGCTTCGGTTGGAGTATCTACGTGACTATTACTGCCCGTAGTATTGTTTGCATACACTTTTATTTGAGCATCAGCTGTATATGTTCCGACTCCTAACAAAAAGACTCCAATCGGAATTGCCTTGCTAAAAAAATTAAATATATTCTTTTTCATTGTTATCAGCTTTAGGTTAATTATTTAACAACGAAAACAATGTTGACAAAAGAATAATCGGTACCTGTACCTATTACATCATAAGTTAAAACGCCGTTAGCATCAATTGATAAATTAGCTAAAGATGTCGTGTCGTAATCTGTAATATAGTAATAAAGATCTGTTGCTGACGGAACATTTGGAATTGTTATAGGAGCACCATCACTTTTAATAAATTTGGGACTTGGTGTATTAACATCCACAGTTCCTCCATCATTATCCATTACAAATGTTTTTCCAGTAAATTGAGCCACATATTCTGCATGCAAATTTCTCTTTAAACCAGTTGCTGTTACAGAAGTATTAATGACAATAGATGGCATATAAAAAAATTGGGTTGAAGCGCTTGTTGATGAAGCTAACTTAACCCAAATTATACCGTTATAATAATAAAAACCTTCTGTATTAATATCTATCGCTGTTCCGGTGTTAGTTCCTGTCGAAACATCATTAACATAAATCATTGTAGATTTTTCAACATCTTTCATTGATTGAGCTCTTTCTCTATCAACTCTCGGAATTAAAACGCCTTGAACGTCTGTAGATGTTCCTGTTGCATTAACTGCTGTCACATCTAAAGTAGCTTTTGGATTCTCTGTTCCAATACCTACTTGTGCATAAGTAAGAGAAGCAAAAACTCCAAATACTATGATAAGTAAACATTTTTTCATAAATTTTTAATTAACTAAATCATTACGAATATAATCTGTTTTACAAACATTTACACGTTTTGTTTAAAAAAAAATGAATAAGATTTTATTAATTTTATTTAAATCAGATGTTAAATGGAAAAATTATTAATTAAAAATTGTTAAAGTATAAAAATGTTATATCACTTCAGCGACAACGAATGTACTCCCTCCAATATAAATCATATCATTCACAGAAGCATTATTTTTGGCTGCAAGCAATGCTTTTTCTACAGAATCGAAAAAATGTTTGTCCTGTATATCTTCTGGAATTATTTGATACAGCTCATCAATATCATATTTCCGTGGAACATTTGGTTGACAAAAATAATAAGTTGCCTTTTTTGGAAAAAACTGAAGAATTGACAAAACATCTTTATCGTTGACAAATCCCAAAACTAAATGCAATTGATTATATGGTTGTTCATTAATTTGTTTCGAAACTTCTGCTAAACCATGGGGATTATGCGCCGTATCAGCTACAATAAGCGGATAATGACCAAGAATATCCCAACGACCACGAAGGTTTGTGTTTTTTACAACATTCAATAATCCATTAGTGATATTATCTGTAGAAATCGTCCACCCTTGTTTTTGTAATTGTTCTATCGCTGCAAGTACAGCCCGTTTATTTTTGATTTGATACGAGCCTTTCAAATCTGAAGTTAAATCTTGAAAATGCTTTTCTTCGGCTAAAATAATTTCTGCATTTCGTTCTTGGGCAACTTTCATAAAAACTGGTTTTGTTTCGGCTGTTGTTTCTCCAATGACAACCGCTGTATTTGGTTTAATAATTCCAGCTTTTTCAAATGCAATTTTATCCAAGGTATCCCCTAAAAACTGTGTATGATCTAACCCAATATTTGTAATAATTGAAAGTTCTGGTAAAATAATATTTGTTGAATCTAAACGTCCTCCTAAACCTGTTTCAATAATTGCAATATCCACTTTTTGTTGAGCAAAATACTCGAAAGCCATTGCAATAGCAATCTCAAAGAAAGATGCTTTTTGATCGATTATTTTTTGTTCGTGTTTATTGACAAAATCCACTACAAATTCTTCTTCTGCCATCACACCATTCACACGAATACGTTCTCTAAAGTCTTTCAGATGTGGAGAAGTGGTTAATCCAGTTTTGAAACCTGCTTCCTGAAAAATAGAAGCCAACATATGAGACGTACTTCCTTTACCATTTGTTCCTGCAATATGTACTGTTTTAAACTTCGTTTGAGGATTTCCTAAATAATTACACAAAGCTGTAATATTAGTCAAATCAGCTTTCATAGCAGAAGCTCCTACACGTTGAAACATGGGTAAATTTGTAAACAACCAATCGATTGTTTCTTGATACGTTCTCATTTATTTAAAATTTTATACGAAGATACAATCTAAGTCAATAAAAAAATCGAATTTCTCTGAAGAAAAATTCGATTCTATTTGTTCTTATTTTGATTGATTTAATTAATCTGAATAATCTTGTTTCGTTGTTAATAAGATTTTTAAAAGTACAAAACCAACTATTGCAGCTGTCAAAGAAGCTACCAAAATCATCAGTTTTGCTTCTTTTACATAGCTTGGATCTTTGAATGCTAACATCGAAACAAAAATCGACATTGTAAATCCAATTCCTCCTAAAATTCCTACACCAAAAACTCGTTTAAAATTGACTGCTGTTGGTAATACACATAATCCTAATTTTACTGCAATCCATGTAAATAAAGTAATTCCAACTGGTTTTCCGACCACTAAACCTAAGAAAATACCTGTAGCTAATGGAACACTAAAATGTGAAAAACCTCCAGCATCTATCGTTATTGCGGTATTTGCTAAAGCAAATAATGGTAATATAACAAATGCTACAGGAATATGTAAAGCATGCTCCATTTTAGCTGAAAGTGATTTAGAATCATCTTTATCAAAAGGAATTGTAAATGCAACCAAAACTCCCGCAATAGTAGCATGAATACCCGAATGCAACATAAACCACCACACAGCAATTCCTCCTATAATATACGGAATCATTGATTTTACTTTCATTTTATTCAGCGCAAAAAGACCGAACAAAATAGCCATTGCAATTCCGAATTGTGTAAAATCTAAAGGCATTTCTGGATTTGGATAAAACAACGCAATCACGATAATTGCACCTAAATCGTCAATTACTGCCAAAGCAGTTAAAAATACTTTTAGGGACATAGGAACACGTTTACCCAGCATCGTAATAATTGCAACAGCAAATGCAATATCAGTTGCCATCGGGATTCCAAAACCATGAATGGTATCTGTACCTTTATTGGTTAAATAAAAAATAAAAGCTGGCATAACCATTCCACCAATTGCTGCAAACACTGGTAAAATCGCCTTTTTAGTATCGGATAATTCTCCTACAAATATTTCTCTTTTCAGTTCTAAACCTATCAAGAAAAAGAATACTGCCATTAATCCATCATTTATCCAATGTTCGAATGAATGTCCAAACATGTCCATCTTCCAAATAGCAACATACGATTTTGTAAACTGTGAATTGGCTAAGAATAAAGAAAATGCTGTACAGAATATCAAAAATATTCCTCCAGACGTTTGGCTATGAAAAAATTTATTAAAAAGTTTAGTAACAATCATTGTATTTTTTTTAGTTCGGTAAAATTAATGAACTCGTTTTTAACTGCCTAATTATAACTTAAGAATTGAACTTTATTTAAAACTAAACTTCCTTTTGATATTATTGCTTTAAATCGCTTCGAAAATAACTCCTGAGCAATGATCTTTACTCGCACCAGTTACAGAAGACAAGCAATTAACTTCGTTCTTAATTCGTTTATATCCAAGAAAAGCAAAGATTAAAGCTTCTTTAAAATCGATTAAATTATCGTTTGGAATGATGATTTCAACATCAGATAAATCTCGTAATCTATTGATAAAAAACACATTTCGTACGCCTCCTCCAGTTATCAACACATTGTTAATATCATAAAAAGAAAAGACTTCTTGAATTTGAAACACGAAGTGCTCTACACAACTTCTCAACTTATCTTGTGTCGAAATAGCATACTTATCAACAATTGTTAAGAACTCTGATTCGATCCATTCGTATCCCAAAGATTTTGGATAAGACAATTGATAAAATGCAAGCTGATTTAACTCTTCAACCAACGCGTGATTTACATTTCCTTGTTGTGCAATTTCTCCATTTTTATCATAATCAACTCCTAATTGATTTGCATAATGATTCAGAACAATATTAATCGGACAAATATCAAACGCAATACGTTGTTGGTTTCTATTCAAGGAAATATTAGAAAAACCTCCTAAATTGAGACAAGCATCATATTGATGAAACAACAATTCGTCACCAATCGGAACCAAAGGCGCACCTTGTCCTCCTAAAACAACATCTTGTGTACGAAAATCACACACTACTTTTTGTTGACAACGAGAAGCTATTGCAGCACCATTTCCGATTTGTAAAGTAAATGATTTCTTCGGTTGATGAAAAATAGTTTGTCCATGCGATGCCACAAAATCCACGTCTTTTATTTCATATTTTTGCATGAACTTTTTTACTTGTTCTCCCAAAAAATAACCAAAATTAACGTCTAATTCACACAAATTCATTGCAGAATATTGGTAAGCCTCGGAGAGATTTTTTCGCCAATCTGCTGTATAATTGATGGTTTCGGCATGTAAAATTTCGAAAGTACCTGCATCATCAAACCGAACGTAGCAGATATCCAAACCATCTAATGATGTTCCAGACATCAAACCAATATAAAAAGTAGCATTTTTCATGAGGTAAATTTAATGAGAGAATTTGATAGTTAATGAGTCTTTAAGAATATTATAGATTAAAAATCTTTTGTTTGGATTTGTTAAACTCCTCCAAAGATTCGGAATAAGAAAAGAATTATCTTATATTTTTTTAGCGCCTTTCTATTGAAAAATCAATTTGAATTCGTTTGAAAAATAAATTATTTTTTAGATTAAAATAAGTAGACTTTATATAAAATCACAACTACTCTTTTCTCAATCTGCGTTAGGGATAGTAGTGGAAATCCTTTTTTGGTGTGGAGCTTGTCTACACACCAAAAAAGATTGCAACGGATAGCCCGCCCGAAGGGAACGCCCAAAATAAATAAAACATAGTGTTGATAATTCTTATTTTATAGCGAAAACATCGTATAGAAATTAGACGATAAAATCTTATATTTGAAACACAATAAATACAAACAAAAAACATGGCACAAGA
The DNA here is from genome assembly GCF_020281205.1 of Empedobacter stercoris. Taxonomy (GTDB): domain Bacteria; phylum Bacteroidota; class Bacteroidia; order Flavobacteriales; family Weeksellaceae; genus Empedobacter; species Empedobacter stercoris. The sequence continues at coordinate 45,763 of NZ_JACXZC010000020.1, read as the reverse complement.
TGTAATCTTTGATTTGATCGAAGAAGAAAAAGAAAGACAATTAAATGGAATTGAACTAATCGCGTCAGAAAACTTTGTTTCTGACAATGTAATGCGTGCGATGGGTTCTGTTTTAACGAACAAATATGCAGAAGGCTACCCAGGAAAGCGTTATTATGGCGGGTGCGAAGTTGTAGATGAAGTAGAAACTATTGCAATAGAACGTTTGAAAGCATTGTTTAATGCAGAATATGCGAACGTACAACCGCACTCTGGTTCTCAGGCAAATGCGGCAGTTTACTTAGCTTGTTTGAAACCTGGAGACAAAATTTTAGGCTTCGATTTATCGCATGGTGGGCACTTAACACATGGTTCTCCCGTTAATTTTTCGGGAATGACTTACCAAACTTCTTTCTACGGTGTAGACAAAGAAACAGGATTGATAGATTACGAAGCAATGGCAGAAACGGCTCGCAAAGAGAAACCTCAAATGATTATTTGTGGTGCATCGGCTTATTCTCGTGATATTGATTACGCAAAATTCCGCGAAGTTGCAGACGAAGTTGGCGCTTTGTTATTAGCAGATATTTCTCACCCAGCAGGTTTGATTGCTCGTGGCATTTTAAACGACCCAATGCCTCACTGTCATATCGTAACAACTACGACACATAAAACGCTAAGAGGCCCAAGAGGTGGCGTAATTATGATGGGAAAAGACTTCGAAAATCCTTGGGGATTAACTACTCCGAAGGGAGAAATTAAAATGATGTCTCAAATTTTGAACGGAGCAGTCTTCCCAGGAACACAAGGAGGTCCTTTGGAGCACGTTATCGCATCAAAAGCAGTTGCTTTCGAAGAAGCGTTATCTGATGGATATATGGACTACATTGTACAAGTTGTGAAGAATGCAAAAGCATTAGCTGCAGCGTTGGTTGCAAAAGGATATAACATTGTTTCGGGCGGAACAGACAATCATTGTATGTTGATTGACCTAAGAAACAAAGGAATTTCTGGTAAACAAGCAGAAAATGCCTTGGTATTGGCAGAGATAACTTGCAACAAAAACATGGTTCCTTTTGATGACAAATCACCTTTCGTAACATCAGGAATTCGTTTAGGTACAGCGGCAGTTACAACACGTGGTCTTGTAGAAGCAGACATGCAAACAGTAGCAGATTTGGTTGACGAAGTGTTAATGAACATCGATAATGAAGAGGTTATTGATAATGTAGCAGATCGTGTAAACGAGTTTATGTCGTCACGTCCATTATTTCAAATGAAGTAATTCACAATTAAATCTAAGCAATTAGATTATAGTAAGCCTTGACATTTGTTCAAGGCTTTTTTTGTTCATATAAAAATGTCCTGACGTTTTAATCAAAACCTAACTACGTTTTTAAAGACCTCTCTAAACCGTATTATTAGGGGTACTAATGATTGAATTAATTACTAAAGAGATTTCGCATAATTTCAGTACAACATGTCAATCAATAATAGTTATAAAAAAAGCAACTTCTTGTAAGAAGTTGCTTTTGTATTTAAAATAAGATAAGTCGTTTGTCTTATGCATTCAACGCTTCTGCCCCACCAACGATCTCTAAGATCTCGTTTGTAATAGCAGCTTGACGCGCTTTGTTGTACTGAATCTTTAATGATTTCTGTAACTCGCTTGCGTTGTCTGTTGCTTTATGCATTGCCGTCATACGTGCTCCGTGCTCAGAAGCATTAGCGTCTAACACAGCTTTGAATAATTGCGTTTTTAACGTTTGAGGAATTAAGTCTTTTAAGATTTCTTCCTTCGAAGGATTGAAGATGTAATCTAACTCTGCTGTATTGTTAGTTTCGTCTTCTTTTTTCTCTAAAACAACTGGTAAGAATTGTTCGTCTTGAACGATTTGTACGGCTGCATTTTGAAATTGGTTATATATGATTCTTATTTGATCATATTGACCTTCTTCAAATTTTGCAACTAAATCATCCGCAATCTCAGCTACATCTGCAAAGTTTAAATTATCCCAAATGCTTGATGCATTTTTATAGATAGTTTGTGTTTTACTAAAAGTATCGTTTGCTTTTTTACCAATTGTTAAAAGCTCTATTTCTTTACCAGCTAATTCACCAGCCAATAAAGCATTTACTTTTTTGATGATGCTCGAGTTGTATCCTCCACATAAACCTCTGTTTGAGTTAATAACGACTAATAGTACTTTATTAACTTCGCGTTCTTCTGTTAATGCACCTCCTACTTCAGCTTCTAAAGTAGAACTTACATTTTGTAAAAGTTCACGTAATTTATCTGCATAGGGACGTAACTGTACAATAGAATCTGTAGCACGTTTTAGTTTTGCAGCAGATACTAATTTCATAGCACTTGTGATCTGCATTGTAGAACCTACAGAAGTAATACGTGTACGTATATCTTTTAAATTTGCCATAATTCTATTTGAGATGAAGGATTAAAAGAAACTTAGAGATCAGAAACCTCTAAGTTTCATTTATATTTTATTAGTACTTAGAAGTAGTTTCAGCTACTACTTTCTTCAATACGTCTGTAATTTCGTCAGTCCATTTACCTAAACGGATAGATGTTAAAGTGTCTGTATATTTGTTTCGCATTAGCTCAACAAAATCAGCTTGCCACTCTTTCACTTTGTTTACTGGAACGTCCTTCAACATACCGTTAGTACCCGCAAAAATAACTGCTACTTGTTCTTCTACTGGAATTGGAGAGTTAACATCTTGTTTTAATAACTCCACGTTACGTTCACCTTTTCCAATTACGTTCATTGTTGCTGCATCTAAATCAGAACCAAATTTCGCGAAAGCTTCTAACTCGCGGTATTGAGCTTGGTCTAATTTCAATGTACCAGATACTTTTTTCATTGGTTTTGTTTGTGCAGAACCACCAACACGAGATACAGAGATACCTACGTTAATCGCTGGACGAACACCAGAGTTGAATAAATCAGACTCTAAGAAAATTTGTCCATCTGTAATCGAAATTACGTTTGTTGGGATATATGCAGAAACGTCACCAGCTTGAGTTTCGATAATTGGTAAAGCAGTTAAAGAACCACCACCTTTTACGATACCTTTCATAGATTCTGGTAAATCATTCATTTGAGATGCGATTGTATCATCTTTAATTACTTTCGCAGCACGCTCTAATAAACGAGAGTGTAAGTAGAAAACGTCTCCAGGGTATGCTTCACGTCCTGGTGGGCGACGTAATAATAAAGACACCTCACGGTAAGCAACTGCTTGTTTAGATAAATCATCATAAACAATTAACGCTGGACGACCAGAGTCACGGAAAAATTCACCGATTGCAGCACCTGCCATTGGCGCATATACTTGCATTGGAGCTGGATCAGATGCATTAGCAGCAACTACTACTGTATATTTGTCTGCACCGTGATCTTGTAATGTTTTCATAATACCAGCAACTGTAGACCCTTTTTGTCCTACTGCAACATAGATACAGAAAACTGTTTCACCTCTATCGTAAAATTCTTTTTGATTTAAGATTGCATCTAAAGCAACAGAAGTTTTACCTGTTTGACGGTCACCAATGATTAACTCACGTTGTCCACGTCCAATTGGAATCATCGAGTCAATAGAAACGATACCTGTTTGTAAAGGCTCGTTTACTGGTTGACGGTAGATAACTCCTGGAGCTTTACGCTCGATAGGCATTTCGTATAATTGTCCTTCGATTGGTCCTTTACCATCGATCGGATTTCCTAACATATCAACAACACGTCCTAACATTCCTTCACCTACGTTAATAGATGCAATCTTGTTTGTACGTTTTACTGTGTCACCTTCTCTAATTCCTTTTGAAGGTCCGAAAAGTACAATACCTACGTTATCTTCTTCAAGGTTTTGTACCATTCCTTCTAACCCGTTTGAGAATTCTACTAATTCTCCGTATTGAGCATTGTCTAACCCGTAAACACGAGCAATACCATCCCCAACAGTTAGAACGGTTCCAACTTCAGCTAATTCAACTGCTGAATCAAAGCTTGAAAGTTGTTGTTTTAATATAGCTGAAACTTCAGCTGGATTTATTTCTGGCATTTCTGAAATATTTAAAATTTAGGAATGTATTCGTTTTTCGAAAAATCTTTTTTAAGCGTAGCTAACTTTGTTTTGATTGAAGAATCTACTTGATTGTTTCCTATTTTTAATACGAAACCACCAATTAAAGATGCATCAATTTTGTTTTCTACTTTTACTTGACTACCTGCTGCTAAAGTTTGTTTTGCTTTTGCAACAATGTTATCAATTGTATGTTGATCTAATTGTACTGCCGAAGTAATTTCAGCTGTTACAATATTATTTGCTTGATCATATAATGTGATAAACTGATCAGCAATTTTAAACAAGATATTTTCTCTACCCTGTCTAACGACTAATGAAATGAATGTTTGAGAAGTTTTTGATAAAGATTTAAAAATCTCACTCAATACGACTTCTTTTTTCTTCGCATCAATCACCGGAGAGTTTAAGAAAATTCTTAAATCTTCATTCTCTTTAATGATTTTGCGAACATCATTCATTTCAGCATACACTTCATTTGTTTGATTTGCTTCAATAGCAAATCCCATCAAACCTTTAGCGTATCTATGTGCTGCTCTGAATCCTGCCATGATTAATTGAATTTTACTTGATCAATAACGTCATTAACTAAAGCTTCTTGTGCAGATTTATCTGACAATTCTTTTGTTAAGATTTTTTCAGCAATTTCAATTGATAACTGTCCAACTTGATTTTTAATATCAGCCATTGCTGATGCTTTTTCGTTTTGGATAGCTGTTTTAGCGTTTTCAATTAATTTGTTAGCTTCTACAGTTGCAGAATTTTTCGCCTCGTTGATGATATTTTCTTTCATTTCACGCGCTTCTTTCAAGATTGCATCACGTTCTGCACGAGCTTCTTTCATGATTTTCTCGTTTTGAGCGTTTAATAAAGCCATCTCTTCTTTCGCTTTTTTAGCTGCGTTTAATGCATCTTCGATAGATTGTTCTCTTTCTTTAACTGCAGATAAAATTGGTTTCCAAGCTAATGATCTTAACAATACTAATAAGATGATAAATACGACCGCAGTCCAAAAAATAAGACCAACTGAAGGTGTAATTAAATCCATTGTGTGTATGTATTAAATTTTATTTTTTACTAATTAATTTTTTAATGAATTAGCTTCAACAACCAACCGTTATTGAAGCTAATTTTAATTCAAATATTATCCGTTACCTAATAACGCAACTACGATACCGAATAAACCTGCACCCTCGATTAAGGCTGCTGCGATAATCATAGCTGTTTGAATTTTTGAAGCCGCTTCTGGTTGTCTAGCGATTCCTTCCATAGCTGATCCACCGATTTTACCGATACCTAAACCAACTCCTAAAACTGCTAAACCAGCTCCGATTGCTGCAATACTTCCTGTCATGATAATTGTATTTAATTATTAAAAAATTATTTTATTGTTTTTTCTATTTATTCTTAATGATGATCGTGTTCTGCTACTGCTGTTCCGATAAATAATGAAACTAACATTGTGAATACGAAAGCTTGTAATGCCGCTACTAATAACTCTAAACAGTAGATAAATAAAGCTAAAGGAATAGAACCTCCTGCCATTGCTTCTGTTTGAAAGATAAAGATTAACGAAATTAACGACATAATGATGATGTGACCTGCTGTAATGTTCGCAAATAAACGAATCATTAAGGCGAAAGGTTTTGTAATAATTCCGATCAACTCAATTGGAGCTAAAATAATTTTTACAGGAACTGGCACACCTGGCATCCATAACATGTGTCCCCAGTAATCTTTGTTTCCTGAGAAATTAATTACAATTAATGCAATTAATGCTAATACAAATGTAACTGCTATATTTCCTGTAACGTTAGCTGCACCTGGTAACAATCCTAATAAATTATTGATCCAGATAAAGAAAAATAACGTTAATAAATAAGGCATAAATTTCGCATATTTTTTCTCTCCAATATTTGGAATCGCTACTTCATCACGCACAAAAATAATGATTGGCTCGATGAATCCTGCGATACCTTTTGGTACCATATTTCCTTTTTTGTAGTTAGATGCTACTGCAGAGAAAACTAAGATTAAAATCACGAAAGAGATTAACATTGACGCTACATTTTTCGTAATAGAAAAATCTAATGGTTTTTCATTATCCAAGTGATACACTCCTTTCTCATCGATATGAGCTTGGATTGTTCCTTGTGCATCTGTTTTATAGATTTTTTCGTGGAAGTTGATGTAGTAATTTCCATTACTTTCAGCAACTGCCTCATTGTGATGAAATTTAGAAGACATGAAAACATGTAAACCATTATCCCATAAAATAACAGGTAATGCAACACCTACACTTTTTTCACCTTCTCCCCATAAATGCCAATCGTGTGCATCTGCAATATGATGCATAATACCAGGCACGGGATTAAACGTAGACTCACCAGATTTCACTTTAGCAGCTTCCTCTTGACTCTTTGCTTGCTCGATTTTAACTAACTCCTCAAACGTTTTTGGAAGATTCTCTTGCGAAGATGCTGCGTGCTGAGCAAATCCGAAATTGAAAAGTAATAAAAACGCTAATAACGCTGAAAATTTCATGTATAATTCCTTTGTTTCTAAATTGCGTGCAAAATTATAGTAAATTAACCACTTACCAAAGTCAAATGCTAAAAATCATTAAACTTTTTTTAACTTTAAATTAATTAAGCGAATAAACACTAAAACTTCGGCAAGCAAAATTACAAAATAACTTATAATTAATTGCACTACATTTGATTTAATTTGCTCATTAACAACAACCAAAGCTAAGACAACTGCCATCTTCGCTATCATCCCTCCCATAAAGGCAAAGCCTACGTATTCGGGAAATTTTATTTTCACAAAACATCCTACTTGAAAAATCATTAAGGTGATTAATCCAATTATCAAATACATTTTGGGAACAATTAGCGGATTTTCGCTAAAATTATAGTGAGTAACAATTGTGTAATGAATCCCACAAAAAATTGCAACCATTACAATAAAAGCAAGTGCTAAAAGAATAAATTTCTTGATCATTTTATTATTTTTTTGGTAATTGCTTCAACATCAAATATAATCCTGCAAAAACACCCAGCAAAGATAAGCCAGCCGTCCATAAAGGCTGCGCTGTTTCGAACTTTTTATCTAAAAAAGTCCCCAACCAAGCAAACAAGGCAATCACAGCTGCCATCTGAATTCCCATAGCAGAAAACTTTAAATATTGATTTACACCTTCGGTCTTTCGATCTTGTTTCATAAGTTTTATGTAATTTTGCAAAAAATTATTTCGTGGTAAAGATAGGAAACATAGAATTACCAGACTTCCCTTTATTGCTTGCACCAATGGAAGATGTAAGTGATCCGCCATTTCGTCGACTATGTAAAATGCATGGTGCAGACTTGATGTATACAGAGTTTATTTCTTCTGAAGGATTGATTCGTGATGCAATAAAAAGTCGTCAAAAATTAGATATTTTTGATTACGAACGTCCAATTGGTATTCAGATATTTGGTGGAGATGAAGAAGCAATGGCCATGTCTGCTAAAATTGTCGAAACCGTACAACCTGATATCGTAGATATTAACTTTGGATGTCCTGTAAAAAAGGTAGTGTGTAAAGGAGCTGGAGCTGGCGTATTAAAAGATATAGATTTGATGGTACGTTTAACAAAATCTGTTGTCGAAAGTACGCATTTACCAGTTACCGTGAAAACTCGTTTGGGTTGGGATTCCGAATCAATTAACATTTACGAAGTTGCAGAACGTTTGCAAGAAACAGGTATCAAAGCATTGTCTATTCATGGTCGTACACGCATGCAAATGTACAAAGGAGAAGCAAATTGGGAACCGATTGCAAAAGTAAAAGCAAACCCAAATATTGAGATTCCGATTTTTGGAAACGGAGATATTGATTCGCCACAAAAAGCAATTGCATACAAAGAAAAATATGGTGTAGATGGTGTGATGATTGGTCGAGCAGCAATTGGTTACCCTTGGATTTTTGAACAAATAAAACACTATCGTGAAACAGGAGAATTGTTAGCAGAACCTACTATTATAGAACGAATGGAAGCTGCAAAAAACCACTTAAATTGGGCAGTTGAATGGAAGGGTGAGCGCACAGGGATTTTAGAAACTCGTATGCATTATACCAATTATTTCAAAGGAATTCCAAATTTCAAACCTTATCGTACAAAATTAGTTACGCATGATAACTTAGTTGATTTGGAAGCAACTTTCAAAGAAATTGAAGAAGAATTTATTCCGAAATTAACGGAAATACAATAAAACCAAAAAATCCACCAATTGCTTGGTGGATTTTTCCATTATAAACTTGAGACTACACTTAATTGCATTTATCTACAAGCATCACTTCTTCAGGATTTAATGTATCAAACTTAATCAATACCACTTCATCTACATCCGCTCTAGAGCGTAATGTAACTTCGTAAACTTCATCATTTACAGGATATTGAATTGTTGCTTTCGGACGTTTAAACGTACCGCTTGTTTCAACCACAACTCCTTGTACACACTTTCCGGTTTTCGTCAATTGATCTTCTAATTGTTCTTTCGAATATTGACTATAACCAAAAGCTATAATGCCTAAAACTGCAAATATGATGTAAAAATATTTTTTCATAAAATTCAATTAATGTTTATTATTTGTATTTGTTTGAAACAAATTTAGAAACAATTCTACTTCTATAAAATCCCTATCATTAGCTAATTCTAGATGTGAATTCCTATACCTCCAGCTTCGCAAATCGGATTTGTATGCCAATCGGCATCATCATCAAAAAGTAGATCAAATTGGTGTTCTTGATAAAATTCCAATTTATCTTCACTATCGGTATAAATAATTTTATCCACGACACCCAATGTAGTCGCATCTGCAATTAAATCTGCATTACGACCTTCCAATTTCGGTTGAATATTCATCTTTAAACAATGCTTTACGTATTGCTCGTTACTTGTCCTAACCGTCATGATCCAGACATCATGTCCTTTTCGAATCATTCGTTGCGCTAACTGAAACAAAACGTCATCTGTCAACGTATCATCGTAATCAAACGCTACTTTCAATTTATAATTTCCGTCCTGATCCTTAAACATTATTTTATTTTTAGTTCTTGTTTTGTTTTCAATGCATAAAGTGCAAAAGTTCCCAACCAATGACTTCCCATGTAATCGTCATTTGAAATATTATTTAATGAATAATTGAGGTGATTTTCTGCAATTTTATTCAACTGTTTTAATTCGGGTAATTTATGTTCAATTTGATACAAAGCTGTTGCACGACTAAAATTTAGTCCATCTAAGTGCACCAAATGACCATCTGTACGATCTGAAACTATTCCAGGATTCAATTCAAAATTCTTTTTAAATAATTGAGGTAAAAAATCTTTTAACCATTTTTTATAGTCCTCTTTTTGTTGAATTTTTGACATAATCAATGCTTCTTCTAAACAAGCAGATAAAAAATCGGAACCACTTGGCTCGAAAGCAATATTGCAACTTTTATCTTTTAAATAAAGACGATTTGCATTATCAGTAATCACTTTTTCGAATGTTTTATCATTCACAGAACGTGCATAATCGATCGCTAAGCTCAAACCAAAAGCTGTGTTATCATGCGTACCTGTACGAATTGGATAAACTAATTTCGGTAAATATTCTTTGTATCGAACAATTATCAAATCACTCAAAGGTTTCAAATTTTTTGCCCAAACTTGCGCATCTTTATCTTGCCAATGATTCAATTCCATTTGCAATTGTAACAACCAAGCCCAACCATAAGTACGCTCAAAATTCTTGTTATTTTTATCATTGAAAAAAGCCATTTCGACCGCAACATTTTCTGCTGTAATCAATTGATTTAACTCATTTCTAACCTGATTATTTTGATCCAATTCAGGAAAATCTTTCATCAATTTCACAATCGACCAAAATCCATGCACAGACGAATGCCAATCAAAACAACCATAAAAAATTGGACGCAATTGCTTTGGCGTTTTAAGATCTGCATCACTTCCCAAAACATTTCCTAATTTATTCGGGTATTCTACAGAAATACAATGCGTTGGTAAATCGAAAATTTTCTTTGCTTGATCTAAATTCAAATCTTGTGCAAAAGCAGTCGTCGTCAATAAAGTTGTTAAATAGAGTATTTTTTTCATCAAAATGTTTTTACCAAATTACTAATTTTTATTCGAGTCCAAGAATTTTTTCAATTCTTCTTTTGCTTGTAAACTTTCAGAAAAAATTTTCACATTTTGTTCAAAAAACTGTTTTGCTAAATCATTTTTCTTTTGTTTTACCAGATAATTTGCAACATTATTGATATACGTTTCTGTTGGTTGAAAAGAATAATTCAATTTTCTAGAAATCGTTTCAAAAGAATCCTTCACCAAATTTGGTTGATTCGGAATCTCTTTAATATTCACACGATAACCATCAAACTGCCAACGCAAATAATCAATCGAGCCAATCATCGGAACCGAACCATGTTCTTCGTCAATATATTGTTTGTAATGATAATTCAATGATTTATTCTTTGATGATTTCAAACGTTCGTCCACCTTTTTTATACTTTGATAATGGTCTCGTAAATGATCTGCATTTTGACTTTCACCAACTTGTGTTATCATCAAGAATCGATTCTCGAAAGAATGATTTTCTAAATTTTGATAAAGATTCAATAATTCTTTGTCATTAAACCAAACACTTGGATCGTGCGCAACATATCCATTGAAAGTTTTGGGATGGTTGTACAAGGTTTTCAACGCAAAATATCCACCTAAAGAATGTCCAATTAACAAACGAAAATCATTCACACGATAATTTTTCTGCATAAAAGGAAACAATTCATTTTGAATAAAATTCAGAAAATTAACATCATTTACATGTGTAAAATCTTTTGTTCGATCACCATTTTTATTCGTAATTCCGACAATGATCGATTCAGACATTTCTGGATAAAATCCCAATTGAAACTTAGAAACTACGCCTGTTAAAAACGTAAAATTAGATTCGGCATCTAACACATAAATCACAGGATAATTTACTTTTTGAAGTTTATTATTATAATACGATTCGGGAAGATTCACCCAAATTTCTCGTTCAGTATTTAAGATTTTGGAATTTATTTTTTGGATTTCAGCAATTGATAATTTCTCTTGAGAAAAACCGATTTGAGAGAAAATCAAACAAAATAAAAGTAGGAATTTTTTCATGTATAAAATTTTTCTAAAAATAACTATTTAGAATTATTCTACACAAATGATTTTAGACAAAAAAAACGACCTCATCTTGAAGTCATTTTTCTATATAATTTGTAATTATTTTAACTGAAAATATTCCATTTCAACCCAAGTTGAAATTTAAAATCTCGGTACGGAACATTTGGTGCGGCAAAATATTCTGGTTCTTTAGTGAAAGAAGCATTGATATGTTCACCACGAATGTAGAAACGCATATTACGAACCTTGAAATTGATAAAAACATCCAAAATAGGATAACCTCCAATCTCTTGAATATTAGTTGGGTCTTGTATGGCAAATTCATTAAGTATCGGGATGTAACGTAATCCATTGTATTTCGTAAAATACGTTGCATTAATACCCGCTTGTAATTGTGCATTTTTATTAAATAATTCTCCTTGCCAATATAACGTTTCACGAATCAAGAAGTCTGGCAAAGGCATAATATTCTCATTCTTGGTTACTTTTTGATATTGAGCTGTCGAAACCAAATTTATTTTTCCGAAACGTAAATGATTTTCACCTTTTATTTTGAAATAATTGATATTATCATTTAGCTGTTTGTAAACTAAATCTGAATCCAGGTACACTTTATTGTCGAGATTGTAAAGAGATGCTTCTACTGTCGTATTTACTTTATCTAATTTTAATTTTGCAAATAAATTTTGAACATTTTCTGTTTCAAACTTGTTTGCGTAATTAAAATCGGCAAAAAAACTTTGATTATAAATGGCATTCACCGATGGAATCTTAGACTGTATAACCGCTCCTGCGCTTAATGTATAACCTTCTATTGGCGTAATATCTAAAACGGCATCCACATTGTAGACACTTTTATAATTATCCGATTGCAGATACTCTACATTTCCGTAAAGTTTTAACTTTTCATTCCAATCAAAATCCACTTTTCCTACAACTCCAAAAAGATTTTCTTTTATTTCTTTAGGATTAATTACATTATAAATTATGTTGTCATCTTCATCCACTTTAGAAAAAATAAAAGGCTCTTCTGAAAACACACGCAAACTCTGTAATTTAACTCCAGCCTCAATTTTCACACGATCGGTCCAAAGAAAACCAGCAGTTGTTGTATTCGACAAATCAGTAAAACTCTTTTTATTTCTGTTGTCAAGTCCTGTTATCAGAGGTGTATCATACAAATCACCATTTGGAGAGGAATCTTCGTATCGATATTTTTGTTTTTCGTAGGAAAACTTGTTCTTTAATTCGATCGGATTATAAAAAGTAGAATCTTTTTCGTTCAACTTTTTTAAAATTCCATACGACGCATTCAACTCAATTCGACGTGCATCAAATTCAGATTTTGCTGTTTGGGAATTTACATCGATATTACGAATATTTGTCTTTCTACGTTCATCTTGTAAAATAAAATCGTAAATATCTTTTATTCCACCGTTTTCATTATTTTTCAAATTCTGCGCTGCATAATTCCACCACAACTTGAAACGTTCTGATTTTGTTTTATAATTTGATGAAAATACGAATGTATTATTCTGTGCCTTTTCGTGTTTATAACGGCCTTCAGAAATTAAACCTCGGTAATGAAAAGTGTAGTTAAATTGTTTGTTGATATTGTGCGAAAATGTGGAAGACAAAAAGTTTCCTTCTTTGACACCATTTTCGTAAATAAACTCAGTATAAGGCGTTTTGACATCGTAATATTTGATCTCATTCGCATAATAATAGTTATACTTTTTACCCGTAGGCAACATCGATGGATTGAAAGGTGAATTTTGATATTCTAAATCCACAACAACACCTCCAACATTAGGATAAAATAATTTCCCAAACGCATCCTGCTTTATAAAGTTTTGGTTGTAATAGTTTTTGATATGCAATGTTGTATCAATAACTTCTGGCTTTCTGCCATTTGTCCAAAATTTATAATCGTCGATTTTAGTTTTAAAATACGTTATAGAATCATTCCCTGACGATCCTTTTAAAGGTTTTAAACTTTTTATCGAATCTTCTTGAGCTTGTGCTATCACAGCTCCCAATAAAAATAAACCAATGATTGTTTTTTTCATCCTGTTGAATAAATCCTTACAAAAGTAATCTAAAATTGAGAGATACAAAAAAACCCACTTATTTCTAAGTGGGATAATGTTATAAAAAATTTAGAATTAATTTCCCCAAAGAGGATGTTGTGTCATGTTTGTATTTAATAATCTTGACGATAAAGATATTGGATAAACAAAATATCTACTATCAGCAGGTATAGAGCATTTATCTCCAAGACAATTTGTCTTTTTATCAAAACCTAAATTATTACGTTTCAAATCGAAAAAACGATGTCCTTCTGCAACAAATTCTTTCTGAGCATCTAACAAAATAGCTGTTAAAGCGTCTCCTGAATAAGGTTGTGCTTTTCGTTCTGCTGCATGTTCGTTTAACATAGCCAAAGCTCCAGCATTATCTCCTTTTTTCGCCATCGCTTCCATGATAACATACTTCGCTTCTGTCATACGAAAGACTTTGATATTTCCATACCAATTCCCTCCCACACTACGAGGATATTTTCTTGTCCACACACCTTTTGGAGTATCTTGATCAGGACCTGATGCATTGATTAGAGCTACACGTGAATCATCGTCATCTTTATTTGGTGTATCTACTCCGTCAAATAGCTCATACACCCATTCACGAATTAATAAGCCTTTGTGAGTTCCTTGATTAGAATAAAATGTTGCAGGATGTGCATTAATCTGTAATGAATATCCAGATTTTTGCTCTATTTCATAAATAGTTTCTGGTTGTTCTTCTGATTTTGCTTCAGTTGTTCCTGTAAAGTAATCATATAACTTATCATTCGTAATGACTTCAAAATTACTTGGAGAGTTCTCTAATACTTCAGTTGCATACTGTATTGCTTTATCATAATCACCAGAAGCTCCTCTTGTCAAATAAACTTTAGATAAAATCAGCCTACCTGCAGTTGGAGAAAGAAATGTTTTTGAAACTCTTGAACCTGGATTCATTTCACTAATTCCTTCTGTTAAATCTTTGATAATTTGATCATAATTTTGTGCAACTGTAGCTCTTGCTGGGTTTACATTAGGCGTTGTATATTTTTCTAACATCAAAGGAACACCATATTCTTGGTATTGACCTGATGTAGGATTTGATGAAAACAACTGAACCAAATAAAAATAGGCTAATCCTCTTGCTATTTTTGCTTCTCCTTTGAAACTTTTTACGACTGCTGTTTCAGGTAAGTTTTCGTCATAAATAACAAAATTTGCTTTTTGTATCACATCATACAGAGATCTAAATGGGCCAAATCCACTATCGCCTGACCACCCCATACTTTGTTGAGTTTGATAATAACCACTTTCCAATATATTACTTGCAAATACATTATCAGAAATTATGTCTGCATTAATTAATAATCCTGCTCCAAATAAAGATTCAGAGGCTAATGAATTATAAATATTATTCGTTGCCCATAACATCTCCTCTTCTGTTTTTAAATCTCCTGTATAGATTTCGATGATTGTAGGCTCTATATCTAATTTGTCTTCGCTACAAGAACTTAGTCCCATTATGGCTGTTGTTACAAGTAAGCTTAATATAATTTTTTTCATAATTTTTTTGTAAGAATGTTAAAAATCTAATGATACTCCTAAAGAAATAGACTTCATAATAGGTGATGTATAGTCATATAGACCTTTTCCTCCTGCTCCTCCATAAGCATTAGAGTTTGATTCTGGGTCAAAATCTAAATCTTTATCGAATGCATACATCCACAGGTTAACTCCTTTTGCATAAATTGTTAAATTATCTACTCCTGTACTTTTCTTGAATAAGTCATTAAACCTATACGAGAATTTCACTTCTTTCAAACGAATATGATCTCCTTTTCTCACCCAACGATCAGAAAGCAATTCAGTTCCATTCCCTTGTCCTGCAATTGGCTTAGGATTTTTAGCGTTTCGATTATCTGGTGTCCAAGCATCGTATAATGCAGATTTAATTTGGTTATTCCCCATTTTAGATCCGTCACTTAAGATAAAGTTTTGCCACATATTGTGTACATAGAAATCAAATTGTCCTGTGAAAAATACCGAAAGCGTAAATCCCTTATAAGAAAAATCATTTTTGATACTTGCTAAATACTTAGGAAATCCAGATTTTCCTAACCAAACGCTTTTTGCTGCTGTTCTATCAGTAGTCGTTGCTGTTTTTGTTCCGTCAGTCCACCACATTCCTGCTCCAGTTTCTGGATCTACTCCAGCCCATAATGGCACATAATATTCTCCATACTCATGCCCTTCACTTAACGCTCTAATTCCATTTCCTGAAATTCTTTGAACTGCTTCCGGATTATCCGGGAATAATTTTACTACTTTATTACGATTATATGCAAACGTTCCAAAAATATCCCATTTGAATTCTTTATTAATTGGTTTTGCATTGATTGTAGATTCAATTCCTTTATTAGATATCTCCCCTACATTTGTTCTATAAAAACTTGGATATCCTACTGGTTCAACAAGTGTCTTATCATAAATTGCAGAAATTGTTCGTTTGTTATATACGTCTAATGTAATATCAAACATATTTAATAAACTGAAATCTACTCCAATATTTAATTGTTTACTTACTTCCCATTTTAAATCTGGATTACCAATTTCTGTTAATCCTATAGTAGGATTTGTTCCATATCCTGTAGAATTTACAGCTTGTAAAAAGTATGTATTATATTGCCTTCCCCAACTATCTGCATAAGGTATATTCCCTATTTCACCATAGTTTCCACGTAGTTTTAATTTAGATAAAACTCGACCGTTTCCAAAGAATGCTTCTCTTGAAATATCCCAACTACCACCAGCAGACCAGAAAATACCACTTTGTTCATTCTTTCCTAAAGTAGAGTTAGCATCTCTTCTTAATTGCCCAGAAAATGTATATTTACCATCTAATGTATAATTCAATCGTCCGAAGTACGATATTTGCGTCCATCTGTATGGTTCAGATTCTCCTGCAGAAATACCTTTTGGATTCCCCCCAAATGTCAAATAAGGTAATGGTCTTGTTAAACCTACTACTCTTGCCCACTCTTGTGTATATTCGTGTTCTTGGTACTCCATTCCTACCCACGCTTGCAAATCATGTCTGTCGTTAAAAACTTTTCTGTAACTTACAGAGTTCTGCCAATTCCAATCGTAAGCATTTGTGTGTGCAACTGTAACTATACCTCCTGGTAAACCATTTGGAAGATCAGGATTAACTCCTGGTGCAATTTCTTGATTTTTACCATCTGCAATAGAAGGATCCCAATATTGTTTTTCTTTAATTTTTTGGTTTTGGATACCAAACATCGAAAAGAAATACAAGTTTTTTGCTAAGGTATATTCTGCATTAATCGAAGCTAAATACGTTTGAATATTTCCTTGTACAAAATCTATATTTTGAATCGCCACAGGATTAAATCCTGAATTCCCTGCTCCTAAATGTGTTTGGTTATAACTTCCATCCGCATTATAGATCGGATAAATAGGTAAAATAGAAAACTGTGTTGTCCATGGATTACGATATGCTCCTCCATCATCAAATGTATGTCTTCTTACATTAGAATAATTCAGGTTAAGTCCTAAAGTCAACTTATCATTAATTTTATGATCTAAAGCTGAATTTATACTTAGACGATCAAATTTTGAATTTATAATCAGTGATTTATTATCATAGTATGATCCTCCAATACGGAAAGATGTATTTTCACTACCTCCTGTAGCTGAGAAATTATAAGTGTTAACCATCGCTTGGTTACGTTGTATAGCTTTTCTCCAATCAGTATCCGTAACGCCATCATAATTATATTGAGATTTTGTTACAAATTCCCTTGCTGCATCCATTGTAGGATAAACAAGATTTCCATTTTTATCTTTTGCCTCTGTATTGAAATAAGATAATGCTGCCCATTCCATAAACTCGGCAGAGTTCATAAACTCTTGTTCATTATAAGCTATCGATTGTACACCCGTATCACTTGATATATTAAATCGTGTTTTCTGATTGTATCGTCCTTTTTTAGTTGTAATCACGATTACTCCATTTGCTCCACGCGCTCCATATAGAGCAGTTGCCGAAGCATCTTTAAGAACCATCACATTTTCAACAGCATTTGGATCAATTGCAGCCAAAGGATTCCATGACTCCATTATCCCTGCATTATCTGTTCCTTTTCCTACAACAATACCATCAATTACATACAATGGATTTGGTGATCCAATAAGCGAGCCTACTCCACGAATTGTAATAATATTAGTAGAACCTGGATCTCCTGAATTAGATGAAAATGTTAATCCAGCAACACGTCCATTTAAGACTTCATCAATTGAAGCTGTAGGAGCTAATTCAAAATCCTCTTTCTTTACAATATCATAAGCACCAATTTTTTGTGCAGCATCCATTTTGATCCCACCAACTAAATTTACGGTACCTAATTCGATATTTTCAGATGCTTTTGAAGCGAATTTCACATCACCAAGCATTGTTGAAGTAACTTTAATTATCTTTTCTTCTCCCATAGAATCGATAATCTTCAATGTATCTCCTACTTTCGCGTCTACATTAAAATTTCCATCTCCATCTGTATAGACAGAAGCTCCTGTTCTTGTAACAATCACCTCTGCTTCTTCCATTGGAAATCCATTCGAGTCTTTTAAGACTCCTTTAACTTGAGCATAAGCCAAACCTCCTATCAAAAACATTGATAGAATGCCCAAAGAAGTAAATCTTCTCCTCATATTGTGTTAATTTTTAGTGCTAATTATTACAAATATGATAAATAAATATTTACAATGCAAATATTTTGTTAAAATTATTTAAAATTTACACAAAAAAAACCACTTATCTCTAAGTGGTTATATATTAGTAAATAATAAATTATTCTACTTTATCAAAAAGAATAAGTAGTGCCTTCTGCTCCATCTTTTAGTTGAATTCCTAAATCACTTAATTGATCACGAATTTGATCAGATAAAGCCCAATTTTTATCTACACGTGCTTGATTACGCATTTCGATTAGCATTTTTACAACACCATCTAATTTATCAGAACTTTCATTAACAGCTTCAGTATCTAAACCTAAAACATCATGAACAAAACCATTCATAATCGCTTTCAAGCGTTCTAAATCTTCTGTTGTAATATTTTCGAAGCTATCTTTGATCGAGTTGATCATTTTCACGGCATCAAATAAATGAGCGATCATAATTGGCGTGTTGAAATCATCATCCATTGCAGTATATAATTTCGCTTCCAACTCATCAATGTTAACAGTAGATATTTTTTTTGGTGTAATATTTTCTAACGTTTTTAAGGCTTCAACCAAACGGTTATACCCTTTTTCCGAAGCCAACATCGCTTCATTCGAAATATCTAACACACTGCGGTAATGCGCTTGTAAAAAACAAAAACGAACGACACTTGGATGAAACGCTTTTTCGAAAAAGTTATTTTCGCCATTTACCAATTGCATTGGCAAGATGTAATTTCCTGTCGATTTACTCATACGTTGTCCATTCATCGTCAACATATTAGCGTGCATCCAATATTTTACTGGTTCGTGGCCATTAGAACCTTTTGCTTGTGCAATTTCACATTCGTGGTGAGGGAATTTAAGATCCATTCCTCCTCCATGAATATCGAAAAAGTCACCAAGATATTTTGTACTCATCACTGTACATTCTAAGTGCCAACCCGGAAAACCATCTCCCCAAGGCGAAGCCCAACGCATAATGTGAGCAGGCGAAGCATTTTTCCAAAGTGCAAAATCTACTGGATTTTTCTTCTCTCCTTGTCCGTCTAAATCTCTTGTGTTATTGATTAACTCTTCGATATTACGGTTACTTAACTCACCATAATTAAGTCCTTTTTTGTTGTATGCTTCTACATCAAAATAAACTGATCCGTTTACCTCGTAAGCTAAACCTAAATCGATTAATTTTTCTGTTAAAGCAATTTGTTCTAAAATATGTCCTGTTGCTGTAGGTTCGATTGTTGGAGGTAGTAAATTAAATTTTTCTAAAACTTGATGAAAATCTACCGTGTACTTTTGTACGATTTCCATTGGTTCTAATTTCTCTAATTTTGATTGTTTTACAAAACGATCATTTTCTACATTTCCGTCATCTGTTAAATGTCCCGCATCAGTAATATTACGAACGTAACGCACTTTGTAACCCAAAAATTTTAGGTAACGATAAATCATATCAAACGACATAAATGTACGTACATTTCCTAAATGCACATTACTGTAAACCGTTGGACCACAAACATACATTCCAACATTATCTTGATTGATTGGTTCGAATGTTTCTTTCTGTCCCGTTAAGGAATTATGTAATTTTAATTGATTTTCTTTTACCATTTTATAGGATTTATAGTTTTAAACATTGAAAGGAGTTTTCATTCCGATATACGAAATAAACTCTTTTCTTAATTGCTCACTTTCTTTAAAAGCTCCACCAAATTCAGCTGTTACTGTACTTGATTCGATATCTTTGATTCCGCGCGAATTGACACACAAATGTTTCGCATCAATAATACATGCGACATCGTCTGTCCCCAAAGCATCTTGCATCGCTTTCACAATTTGCATTGTCAAACGCTCTTGTACTTGTGGACGTTTTGCATAATATTCTACAATACGATTCATTTTAGACAAACCGATTACTTTCCCTTTCGAGATGTAACCAACATGTGCACGACCAACGATTGGTAAAAAGTGATGTTCGCAAGTCGAATAAACCACGATATCCTTTTCAACCAGCATTTGATTGTAGTTATATTTATTTTCGAAAGTTGACATTCCAGGCTTACGCTCTGGTAATAAACCACCAAAAATCTCTTTTACGAACATTTTCGCAACACGTTTTGGCGTTCCTTTCAAACTATCATCTGTTAAATCTAAGCCTAAAGTTTCCATGATATTACGGAAATCCGCTTCAATCTTTTCCACTTTTTCTTCAGCAGACAACTCAAATGCATCAGCTCTCAAAGGCGTTTCTAAGTTTGCTGACATATGGTCGTCCCCCATTTCGTCATGAAGATGTTTATCACACATTACATAAAAATTTCTGCAAATTTATAAAAGTTAGTCATATAAAACCTTATCAAACCTCAATTATTCAATTGAAATGATTTCTATCTTTTATCAAATCAATGAAAAGATTATCTTTGATGTATCACAAAATCGAAAAAATGATCAAGAAAACTTACGGTATTGATTTTCTTTCGTTCGAGGATTACAAAGGAATCAAAGAAGGAAATATCGAAATTGAGCTTAACGAAGCAAGTAAAGAACAAATCTTAAAATCTCAACAAAACGTTGCTAAAATAGTTGCTTCTGGACAAACAGTTTATGGAATAAACACTGGTTTTGGACCTCTTTGCGACACAAAAATCTCTGAAGCAGAAACGCGTCAACTTCAACACAATCTATTAATCAGTCATGCAGTTGGTGTGGGAAATCCGATTAAGAAAGAAATTTCTAAAACCATGTTAATTGCAAAAGCACATGCTTTATCAAAAGGCTATTCAGGTGTGACTTTAGATGTGGTGGAACGAATTTTAGTAATGGTTGAAAAAGACATTATTCCAGTTGTTCCAGAAAAAGGATCTGTTGGTGCATCTGGAGATTTAGCTCCTTTATCACATTTATTTTTACCCTTAATCGGCGAAGGAAAAGTTTGGGATGGCGATACAATTGTTTCGACAAAAGAAGCTTTAGCCAAACATCATCTACAACCATTAAACTTATCCGCAAAAGAAGGTTTAGGATTAATCAATGGAACACAATTCATCTTATCTCATGCCTTACACGGATTAGAGAAATTTGAATATTTATTGAATTTAGCTGACGTCGCAGGCGCTTTATCATTAGAAGCTTACGAAGGTTCGCCTCGTCCATTCGAAGAAGAATTACACCAAGTTCGCCCATTCAAAGGAACATTGTTGGTTGCAGAACGTATGAGAAATTTATTAAAAGGTTCTGAAATCGCTTTCTCTCATGTAGAATGTGGTCGTGTACAAGATCCCTATTCGTTGCGTTGCATGCCACAAGTTCATGGCGCATCACGAAATGCATTTTTCCATTTACAAGAATTAGCTGAAATCGAATTAAATTCTGTTACGGATAATCCAATCGTTGTTTCGGATGAAGAAGCTATTTCAGGTGGAAACTTTCACGGACAACCATTAGCAATGGTGTTAGATTATGCGACAATTGCAGCCTCTGAATTAGGAAATATTTCGGATCGTCGTCAATATTTATTAATCGAAGGAAAATATGGATTACCAAAGTTATTAACAGAAAGTTCTGGGTTAAATTCTGGATTTATGATTCCTCAATACACTTCTGCCGCGCTTTGTACAGAAAACAAAACGTTGTGTTTCCCTGCATCTGCTGATAGTATTCCAACATCTTTGGGACAAGAAGATCACGTTTCAATGGGAAGTATTTCTGGACGAAAATTCAACCAAGTTTTAGATAATGTAGAACGTATTTTAGCAATCGAATTAATGTACGCTTGTCAAGGTTTAGAATTTAGAAGACCTCGTAAAACAAGTGCTTTCTTAGAAGAAGTTTTTGCAAAAGTTCGTTCAGTTTGTCCAAAATTAGAAGACGATCGTTTGATTGGAGATGATATCAATACTATTATCGATTTGTTACAAACAGAAGATTTCAAGAAATTGATTTTAAGTTTCTAAATCATTCTTTTTCATCCAGATTCTGTCGAAGGATATATTTTTAATAATATGAAAAAAAGATTCCTCGACAAACTCAAAATGACAAAAAAACGTTCAGAATAAAAATATAAAAACACAAAAAATGACTTTTCAAGAACAAATAAAACAAGGTATTCCTTCTATTTTACCTCAAAAAAAAGACAGAGATCCCAATGTAAGTCACGCTCCAAAGCGTAAAGAAATATTATCAGAGGACGAAAAAAAATTAGCACTTAAAAATGCTTTACGTTATTTCGATCCTATTCATCATGCTGAATTAATTCCAGAATTTAAACAAGAATTAGAAGATTTTGGTCGAATTTACATGTATCGTTTGATGCCTGATTATAAAATTTTTGCACGTCCAATTACAGATTATCCAGGAAATTCGGAACAAGCAAAAGCAATTCAATTAATGATTCAAAACAACTTGGATCATGCAGTTGCACAACACCCAGAAGAATTGATTACTTACGGAGGAAATGGTGCTGTTTTTCAGAACTGGGCACAATATCTGTTAACAATGAAATATTTGTCTGAAATGACAGACGAACAAACATTGGTCATGTATTCTGGTCATCCAATGGGATTGTTTCCTTCACACAAAAATGCGCCTCGTGTTGTCGTTACGAATGGAATGGTCATTCCTAATTATTCGCAACCTGATGATTGGGAAAAAATGAATACATTAGGCGTTTCTCAATACGGACAAATGACGGCAGGAAGTTACATGTATATTGGTCCGCAAGGAATTGTACATGGAACAACGATTACTGTTTTGAATGGTTGTCGTAAAATTGATGATAAAGGAACAGCAGGAAAATTATTTGTTACGGCTGGTTTAGGCGGAATGTCTGGAGCTCAACCAAAAGCAGGAAATATTGCAGGAGTGGTATCTGTTACTGCAGAAGTTAATCCTGCTGCAACCTACAAACGTCATGAACAAGGTTGGGTAGATGAAGTGATTGCTGACTTGGATGAATTAGTAACTCGTGTAAAAAAAGCTAAAGCAGATAAAGAAGTTGTTTCGATTGCTTATGATGGAAATATCGTTGATGTTTGGGAAAAATTTGACCAAGAAAACGTTTATATTGATTTAGGATCAGATCAAACTTCTTTGCATAATCCTTGGGCTGGTGGTTATTATCCGGTTGGATTAACATTAGAAGAATCAAATCAAATGATGGCCGAAAACCCAGAGTTATTCAAAGAAAAAGTCCAAGAATCTCTTCGTCGTCATGCTGCTGCGGTTAATAAACATACTGCAAAAGGAACGTATTTTTTTGATTATGGAAATGCCTTTTTATTAGAAGCTTCTCGTGCTGGAGCGGATGTTATGGCAGAAAACGGAATCGATTTCAAATATCCTTCGTATGTACAAGATATTATGGGTCCAATGTGTTTCGATTACGGATTTGGACCATTCCGTTGGGTCTGTACTTCTGGAAAACCAGAAGATTTACTAAAAACCGACGAAATCGCTTGTCAAGTTTTAGAAAAGATTATGCAACATTCTCCTGCTGAAATTCAACAACAGATGCAAGATAATATTACGTGGATAAAAGGTGCGCAAGAAAATAAATTGGTTGTTGGATCGCAAGCTCGAATTTTATATGCAGATGCAGAAGGACGAATCAAAATTGCGAAAGCCTTTAACGATGCAATTGCGAAAGGCGAAATAGAGCCAGTTGTTTTAGGTCGTGATCATCATGATGTTTCGGGTACAGATTCTCCTTTTCGCGAAACGTCTAACATTTATGATGGTTCAAAATTTACAGCTGATATGGCGATTCATAATGTTATTGGGGATAGTTTCCGTGGCGCAACTTGGGTTTCTATTCACAACGGTGGTGGCGTTGGTTGGGGCGAAGTAATCAACGGTGGTTTTGGAATGCTGTTAGATGGATCTTCAGATGCTGAAAACCGTTTAAAATCAATGTTACATTGGGATGTGAACAATGGAATTGCTCGACGTTCTTGGGCAAGAAATGACGAAGCTATTTTTGCGATTAAACGCGCTATGGAAGAAGAACCTTTGCTAAAGGTTACACTTCCTAATATGGTTGATGAAAATTTATTATAAAAGCTTATGAATACTATTGAAAATTTACTCAAATTAATTTCTTCTCAAAACAAAAGAGATATTAAAAAACTCGAAATTAGAGAATTAGAAGAAGAAAAAAAAGGGAACTTTATTGCTTTTGTAGATGACCAGTCGAATAGTTACGATGTAAATATAGTAATCAAAAATAAAGAAGTTACTTCCCATTCTTGTGATTGTGGAAGTAACGAATCTTGGTGTATTCATCAAAAAAAAATGCTAGAAGAAATCGTAAAACTTACCTCTTTAAAACCTGTTAAAAAAACTCGCATAAAAAAAGAAAAAGAGAGCGAAACTTTACTTAAACTAATTGAAGAAGAAGATTTAAGAAAATGGTTACTTGATTTTTTTAATACAAATAGAGAAGCTGAACAATATTTCATGTTATCATTTTCTCAAAAACAAAAAGAGTATTCTCTTGATGAAGTAGAACAATTAATAAAAGATACAATAACCTCAATAATAGGTAAAAAAAGGAAAGTAGAAATATCCGAAGTAAAAAAGATAATCGATTTACTACAAATTGCTCTTGAACCTGTATTTGCTTATATAGATTGCATTATTAAGACGACAGAAATCGCAAAACCACTAATTATAAGAATATGTGATTTATTACTTTCTTTTCATTTTAACTCGGGTACAACAAGTAAAAGATTAGAAAAATATGTTTACGCTATTATAGAAAAATATGCTTTTAGGATCAATAAAATAGCAGTAGAAGAACAATGGAAAAACGTTGTACTTGATCATTGGAGCAACTTCCTTAATATGGATAATATAACTGTAAATGATTTTGAAATAAATAAAGAAATATATTGTCAAGCGACTACAGAGAGAAAAAAAATTATCGGACAACACCTTCTAAATTACCTAAAAAAATGGCATAAGGAAAATATAAATTATAACATAGAGATTCAGACATTCTTTCTACAAATCATGATAGAGACAGAGTTGTTTACAGAAATAAAAGATTATTTCAAACCATCAATTTATCAAAATGACTATAATTTAATGATTTTAGAAGAACTAATGAAAACTGACCATATTGCTGTAGAAGCTTATTGTAAAGATATTATTTCAAACAATTCTAAAGAAAAATACAACTACCCTTATTACAATATTCTAGAAAAACTTTATAAACAGACAAATGATTTGCCTAAATATACAGAAATAAAACTTTTAAAATTCCCTTACAATCCATCATTAGAAGATTTTCTTTTTATAAAAAATCATTTAAATGAAGAAGAAAAGTTTAAAAAATTCAGAACGAAAACACTTACTAATCTTGAAGGAAATTTTTACGAATCAGATGATTGTATTGATTTATATTTTAAGATATTAGATACTGAAAAGGAGTATAAAAAAATGATCGATGTAATAAGTAATTATGTTCCAGCTGAAATAATTTTATGTTATTTTGATCAACTCTTTTTATTTAACAAAAATACCTTCTTAATAAATTTACTTAAACGTTTAGCTTATCTCTACAGTTATTCTTCTCAAAAAGATATGGAACTTGATTTAATCAATAAAATTAAAAAATCATACGGCGATATACTTATTAAAAAATATTTAGATTTTTTAATTAATAGCGATAATTTTATAAAAATTAGAATTCAGAATAATGAATTTATAGAAAAACTACTTGACTAATTTATTTGTTTAATTGTGATCTCATAGACCTGAAATAAACAGTTGAATAAAATTCTGATGCTGAAAACAGTTTAAAATCAATATACATTGGGATGTGAATGAAACGATGAAGCTATCTTTTCGACAAAACGTGCCATGGAAGAAGAGCCTTTGCTAAAGGTTACACTTCCTAATATGGTTGATGAGAATTTATTATATATAACTAAACCCACCTCAATTGAGGTGGGCTTTATACTTCTATAAAAAGAATATTAAGAATGTATAGCAACAACAGTAGCTACTGCAGCTCTTACACAATCTTCGATATATGTTTTGATTGCATCACGATCCTCAACATTTATTTTACTGTCTTGATAAGCTTTTTCAACATCATTTTTCAAATCAGTAATTTTCTTTTCAGATTTCTCTATTTCTTTTGCGTCTTTTACATTAATACGATCAATCAACGCTTTACCCAAATCACTTGCTAATTTTTTAGCTTTATCATTTAACAATGCAGGCATCGGAATTTTAGCAACAGCAGCATTTGCGGCAGCAATATCTGTATAAATAACTGTTGCAATATCTGATTTTACTACAGCTTTGTCGCAACTTGATTTGCTTCGTTTGCATCATACGCTTTGTCTAAAGCTTTCTGTGACTCTTTTTGCGCTTTTTCTTGAGGTGTTTCATTTTTACAAGATCCTAATGTAACTAATACAAATACACCTAAAACTATTGAATTTTTTTTCATTTTTATTTATTTTGTTAGATAGATACAACCAAATATAAAAAAACAATAATTAGACAAACATCGTTCATCTATATTTTAGAACTATTTAAATTTAACAGATCATACAAACCATTGATATATGTTAACTTATTCAATTAAAACTTCTTACCCTACATCAATACAATCAATACATTGGAATTGTAAATTTGTATAAGAAAATAAAAAAACATCATTATGAACACAAAAAATATAGAAGCGGTTATCGCTCCAAGAGAGCCTCATTTCGTAGGAGATGGATTTAGAGTTCATAACTTTATTCCGAGCGGTTATCATTTAGACATGAGAAGAATGGATCCTTTTATTATGTTGGATTACAATTCAAAATTTGATTTTCCTGCAACGGACAAACCAAAAGGTGTTGGTGTACATCCGCATCGTGGTTTCGAAACCGTAACAATCGCTTATCAAGGAAGTGTTTCTCATCATGACAGTGCTGGCGGAGGTGGAACAATTCACCAAGGCGATGTACAATGGATGACAGCTGCGTCAGGAGTTTTACACAAAGAATATCATGCAGAAGAGTTTTACAAAAAAGGAGGAATTTTTCAAATGGTTCAATTATGGGTAAATCTCCCTGCAAAGGATAAAATGAGTGCGCCTAAATATCAAGCCATTGCACACAAAGATATTCCAACTGTTGAAGTTGAAAATGGATTTGTAGAAGTTATAGCTGGTAAATATAACCAAGCAAAAGGTGCTGCATCTACTTTTTCTCCTGTTCATATGTTGAATGCAAAATTAAATGAAGGTGGAAAAGCGAATTTTAATTTTCCAGCACATTACAATACGATCTTATTAGTTATAGAAGGAGAAGTAAAAGTGAATAATCAAGAAATTGTTCCAACAGATCATTTGTTATTGTTTACTAATGAAGGAGAAGATTTTACAATCGAAGCGACTGAAAGTAGTGTGGTACTTATTTTGAGTGGAGAACCTCTAAATGAGCCAATCGCATCATACGGTCCATTTGTAATGAATACACAAGAACAAATTCGTGAAGCATTTGACGATTACAATCACGGTAAATTTGGTACATTAGAAGATTAAATATTCAACTTAAAAATATATTAGATGGAAATTAAACAAATTGATGATAAAAAAAATGGTGCTTTTGTCGTTTTAGATGGCGATAAAAAAGCTGGGGAAATGGCTTATGTTTGGGCTGGAGATGATAAAATTATCATCGATCATACAGAGGTTGATGAAGCTTATGGCGGACAAGGTATTGGTAAAAAAGCTTTTTTAGCTTTAGTCGATTGGGTGAAAAAAGAAAATATCAAAGTAATTCCTTTATGTCCTTTTGCAAAAGCACAATTTGAAAAAAATCCTGATACTAGAGAGGTTTTGTCTTAATTTAAATAAGGCTATTCAAAATTTGAATAGCCTTATTTGATTTTTTAATATCCTATTGCTTTATCATCTCCGCGTGGATCTGCGCCTGCTTGGTATGTCCCGTCAGTATTAACTAATATTCCATCTACTCGCCCATAAGGTTTACGTTCTTTCAAAACATAACCTTTTTGTTTTAACGATTCGCGAACGTTTTCTGAAATTGCATTTGGTTCATAATCGATTTGATCTGGTAACCATTGATGATGAAACCGTGGTGCAGCAACAGCTTCTTGCATTGTCATTCCGAAATCAACAACATTTATAATTGCTTGAAAAACCGAAGTAATAATCGTAGAACCTCCAGGTGTTCCCACAACCATAAACAATTTACCATCTTTTTCTAAAATAGAAGGCGTCATCGAGCTTAACATTCTTTTCGAAGGTTCAATTGCATTTGCTTTTCCTCCAACTAAACCATATAAATTTGGTGTTCCAGGTTTTACAGAAAAATCATCCATCTCATCATTCAACAAAAATCCAGCACCTTCCACAACCACCAAAGAACCATACGAATTGTTTAAGGTTGTTGTGACAGAAGCGGCGTTTCCTTCTTTGTCAACAATTACATAATGCGTAGTTTCCATCGATTCTTTTCCAAATATTTCTCCCGCTTTGATTGCTGAACTTGGTGTTGCTTTATCAAACGAAAAATCTTTCATTCGATTTACATTATAACTTTTATCTAACAATTGTTTTTGCGGAACTTTTATAAAATCAGGATCACCTAAATGTTCTGCACGATCTGCATAAACACGACGCTCTGCTTCTACCATCACTTGCATTGTAGAATCTGCTTGAAATCCCCATTTATGAATAGGATAATCTTCGATAGATTGAAACAACGAAACCAATGCAATTCCTCCACTTGATGGCGGCGGCATCGAAATCACTTTAAGACCTTTATAATTTCCAGAAACTGGCGTTCTCCAAACCGATTGATATTGTTTTAAATCTTCGTGTGAAATAATTCCATTTCCCCGTTTCATTTCTTTTACAATTAAATCAGCCGTTTTTCCTTCATAAAAACCAGCGCGACCTTTTTGTTGAATCAGTTTTAATGTATTTGCTAATTCTTTTTGAACCAATAGATCTCCTTCTTTCCAAGAAGCTTTTGCAGTTAAAGCATTTATTTTTGAATTATATTTAACAAAATCGTCATACTTATTTGTCAATTCACTTGCTTGTTGCTTCGTAATTTTAAATCCTTTTTGAGCCAAATTAATTGCAGGTTGTACTAATTCTTTCCAATTCAATTTTCCATATTTTTCATGTGCCTTTACCATTCCATCTACTGTACCTGGAACGCCTACTGCAAATTGTCCATACAAACTAAGATCAGTAATTGCATTTCCTTCTTTATCCCAATACATATCTTCAGTAGCTTTCAAAGGTGCTTTTTCACGATAATCTAATGCATCCGTTTTTCCTTTTGCATCACGATAAACTAAAAATCCACCGCCACCAATATTTCCTGCATTTGGATAAACAACTGCCAAAGCGAACTGTACTGCAACAGAAGCGTCAATTGCATTTCCACCTTTTTTCAGAATTTCAACTCCAACTTTTGAAGCTTCGGGATGAGCCGTTACAACAGCTCCATTTTTATAAGATTCTTGCGCATTCAACTGAATAATAGCGAAGAATGAAACTATAATAAATGATATTTTTTTCATAAAATCGATTTAAACAAAAATACCAAACCTCTATCAATTACGACAAAGATTTGGTAAAACATATAAACTATTTAAATTATAAACTTAATGATAAACGAGCGAAGGCAAAACGTCCTCCAGTTCCGAATTGTTGTCCGGTACGTGAATACACGAAATATCCTGCTCCTCTATTTCCTCCAATTTTCGTTTCATCAGGATAGATATCAAACAAATTATTTGCACCAATAGTTAACGAAATATTTTTGTTGAATGCATAGCCAAAACTCAAATCAGTTACGACTTTTGCACTATATGTTTGTGCATCTTCAATTGTATTTGTTGCGGCGTCTACTTCCCCAAAATATACATTACGTAAATACACATTCCATTTATCAAGCGAATAATTCAATGATAAATTAACTTTTGTACGAGGAACTGCAGATTCTAAATATGTACGACTTGAACGATCAAAATAAGTAGATTCTTTTCCTCTTAGTAATTCAGAGGCATGCACTTCTCCCACCACATTTGTTTTGCTAAATGTGGCTGATAGATCTCCTCGTAATTTTCCTAAACCCAAACGATCTTGATACGTTAAAACAATATCTACCCCTCTTGTTTCTGTATCAATTGCATTTGCAAAAAAGCGTGCAGAAGTGGCGTTTGCTTGTTGTAACAATTCATAAATTTCTTTGTCTTGAGCAGAAGCTGAAGAAGAATTACTTCCAGTAAAAGCACCTGTATAAATTACGCGATCATCAATTCTAATAAAATATCCATCAACACTTAATTTAAACTTACCCCAATTCGCCGTAACTCCAGCCGAAATACTTTTTGATTTTTCTTCATTCAATTGTGGTATTCCTAATAATTTCGCAGCGCGACTATCATTTGTAAATGTTCCAGAATTTGAAATAGTACCATCTAAAAATAAACTTGATGTTGCACTAAAATATAGTTGATGTAATGATGGTGCTCTGAATCCAGTACTCGCTGCAGCTCTTAATACATACTCTCCTAATTTGTATCGTGTTGATATTTTTCCATTTAACGTCGAACCAAAATCTGAATAATTTTCATAACGAAGTGCAGCTGCTACTAAAAAGTCTTTTGTAAAATTGAACTCTGTATCCAAATATGTGGCTATAGAATGGCGATTTACATTCACTTCATTCGCTGGTAAAAAGCCAGGAAATGCTTGAGCTCCTCCTGCTAAAGGTGTTCCATTCGAAGCAAATAATGTATTGATATTTCCATTAAAATCTGGAATATAAATTGGAATACCGTTTCCATCCTCACCAATCTGTCTTACTTTTCCGTAGTTTGCATATGATGCTTCTTCACCTCCTACAATTTGATAATTTTCGTAACGGAATTCACCTCCAAATGCAACATTAATTCCGGCTAAAGCATTATCAAAAAAACGTGTAAAATCTAAATTAGTTGTATTTTGAGTAAAGCGATATCCCCCCGCTTCGAAAGATGTTGGAGACGAATCTATCATCGATGCATTTACTGTATTCTTTACCCCAAAGTCGATCGTATTATTTCCATATGTATTCGAAAAATCGACTTTCCACTCGCTAATTTCACTACGAATTCCTGCTGCTAAAGAACGATCATAATTATTCGTTTCAATCAAAGGCAAATATCCATTCGGAAAAATAGAAGCTACTGTTTGATGTAACTGTGCAGGTTGACGACGAAAAGCAGCCGATTCACCTGAACGGTAATTTAGACCTCCAAAAGCATAAATTTCGGTTTTATCTGAAACGGGAAAAAGTGAATTAATAAACACTGCTCCCCCTTCATTTTTTGATTGTCCAATACGTGAAACATAATCTGCACGTGTTTCACCACGACGTGCTAATTCTTCATCTGTAATATCAATACCCGTAGGAGTTGGGTATAAATCTGGGCGATTATAGTCAGAAAAAATTGTTCCTGTAAATTCCTTTTGACGATTAAATGGCTGACGATTGTCGTACGAACCAGCAACATTTACAAATCCACCTTTTTCACCAACTTTTACTCCATAATTAACATTCGCTTGAAATGTTTCACCATCAAAATTATCTTCAGCATTTTTCGAAAGATTTCCTCCGTACGAAATAGAGGCACGTAATTTATCCATCGAATCTTCTAATACAATATTGATCACACCAGCTATTGCATCAGAGCCATATTGAGCAGCCGCTCCATCGCGAAGAATCTCTATTCGTTTGATTGCAGAAGTTGGAATGGCATTTAGATCTGTTCCGACAGAACCTTTTCCAAATGATCCGTTGATGTTAACCAAAGATGTTGTATGACGACGTTTTCCATTAATTAAAACTAAAACCTGATCAGGTCCTAAACCTCTTAAAGATGCAGGATCAATATGATCTGTACCATCAGAAATAACTTGTGTATTTGAGCTAAAAGAAGGTGCAACATAGTTCAAGATTTGGTTTAAAGAAACTTGTCCCACATCTTTTGTCACCTCTTTGATATCGATCACATCGATTGGTGTTGACGAGTCTAATTGCGTGCGTCCTGTACTACGAGAACCAACCAATACAACTTCACTAAGGTCTGTTTCTGAATGAATAGGTTCTATAAAGAAATCCAACAAAACTTCATTCTCATCTATCACATTAATCGTTTGCGATACACTTGGTTCTCCTATTTTATTTACAATGATTTCGTATTTACCAGGTTCGAGAACGAATTGATATAAACCATTTGCATCTGTTGTTGTTGAAATATTCGTTCCTTTTACATTTACAGTTGCATGATCAATAGGTCCATTTATATCCTCAACTATACCTGAGACTTTTGTTTGGGCAAATAAAAATGTTCCTCCGAATAATGTAGTAAAAAAAAATATTTTTTTGAGCGAGTTGATTTTCTTGTTCATTTTCTATCATTTTAAAGTCTAGCTAATTTATAGACTTTATAGATTATAAAACAAATGTTTCTTAAATAAAATAAAAGAAAACTTAAATTAACTGTTAAACACAAATATTATTCTAAAAACATAGCGTATTACAGAATATTATTCTACTAAAATTAAAGAGTTAGAATAGTTAAATAAATTTAATGCATAAAAAAGGAGCTCTAATTGAGCTCCTTTTTAAGATTATTTCTAAAAAATTGATTATTTCAATTTCTTTTTAACTTCTACAGTTTCGTATGCTTCGATGATATCATTTACTTGAATATCATTAAAGTTTTTAATGTTAAGACCACATTCGTAACCTTTGTTCACTTCTTTCACGTCATCTTTGAAACGTTTCAATGAAGCTAATTCACCATCATGAATTACAACACCATCGCGGATAATACGAACTTTAGAGCTTCTATAAACTTTACCGTCCAATACCATACATCCTGCAATTGTACCAACTTTCGTTACTTTGAATGTTTCACGAACTTCAATATTACCCGTTACTTGCTCTTTCAACTCTGGAGATAACATACCTTCCATTGCTTCTTTAATCTCTTCGATAGCAGCATAGATAATAGAATAAGTTCTGATTTCTACTTCTTCTTTATCAGCAATTTCACGAGCAGATACACCTGGGCGAACATTAAATCCGATAATAATTGCATCAGAAGCAGATGCTAACAATACGTCAGATTCTGTAATTTGTCCAACACCTTTATGTAAGATGTTAACAATAATC
The DNA here is from genome assembly GCF_020281205.1 of Empedobacter stercoris. Lineage (GTDB taxonomy): Bacteria > Bacteroidota > Bacteroidia > Flavobacteriales > Weeksellaceae > Empedobacter > Empedobacter stercoris. The sequence goes on along the minus strand of NZ_JACXZC010000020.1, from coordinate 12,461 downwards.
TCCTCTGTAGAAAGTTTTTGTAATGAGTCTGTTAATGCTTCAACAGAACCATCCACATCTCCTTTCAAGATAATATTTAATTCTTTAAAGTCTCCTAAAGCAATACGACGTCCAATCTCATCAAGTGTGATGTGTTTTTGTGTACGAATAGTTTGCTCACGTTGTAATTGATCTCTACGAGATGCAATTTGTTTCGCTTCGCGTTCATCTTCGTAAACTTTAAACTTATCACCTGCTGTAGGTGCACCTGCCAAACCTAAGATTGTAACTGGCGTTGATGGACCGGCAACTTTAACGTTATTTCCTCGTTCATCTAATAATGCACGAACTTTACCATGGTGAGATCCTGCTAAAACATAATCACCAATGTGTAATGTACCCGTTTGTACAATTATAGTCGAAACATATCCACGTCCTTTATCTAATGCAGCTTCTACAACTGTACCAGATGCTTTACGTTTTGGATTTGCTTTAAGATCTAATACTTCGGCTTCTAATAAAACTTTTTCTAATAAATCATCAACTCCTAAACCAGATTTAGCTGAAATCTCTTGAGATTGATAAGTACCACCCCAATCTTCAACTAATAAGTTCATTTGAGCTAATTGCTCTTTTACTTTTTCTGGATTAGCTGCTGGTTTATCAACCTTATTGATTGCGAATACCATTGGTACTCCTGCTGCTTGTGCGTGAGAAATTGCTTCACGTGTTTGTGGCATGATTTGGTCATCGGCAGCAATCACAATAATTGCAATATCCGTTACTTGTGCACCACGAGCACGCATCGCTGTAAAGGCTTCGTGACCTGGTGTATCTAAAAATGCTACACGTTTACCACTTGGTAATGTTACGTTGTACGCACCAATATGTTGTGTAATACCTCCTGACTCACCAGCAATTACGTTTGCTTTACGAACATAATCTAATAAAGATGTTTTACCGTGGTCAACGTGTCCCATAACAGTTACGATTGGCGCACGAGTTACTAAATCTTCTTCATTATCGATTTCTTCTTCTTCCGTTGAGATTTCTTCTTCAGCATTAGCAAATTCTGCTTCGAATCCGAAATCATCAGCAACTAACTGAATTGTATCAGCTTCAAGACGTTGGTTCATGGTAACCATGATACCTAAAGACATACATGCTGAAATAACTTCTGTAACAGAAACATCCATTAACGAAGCTAATTCGTTAACCGTTACAAATTCTGTTACATGTAAAGTTTTGTCCATGTCCATTGCTTCTTGCTCTTGCTCAGCAAACTCACGACGTTCTTTACGTTTATCTCTTCTGTGTTTAGCCCCTTTAGATCCTTTTCCTTTATTCGTAAGTTTATCTAAAGTGTCTTTAATTTGTTTTTTAACATCTTCGTCAGAAAGTTCTACTTGAGGAACTCTTGGTCCTCGGTTATTACCTCCTCTAAAGTTTCCACCTCCTTGACGGTTTCCACCTTGACCTTGGCGATTTCCACCTCCTTGTCCACCTTGGCGATTTCCACCTCCTTGTCCTTGACGGTTGTTATTATTTCCTCCTCCGTGGTTGTTGTTTCCACCTTGGCGGTTGTTATTGTTTCCACCTCCGTGGTTGTTATTTCCACCTTGGCGATTGTTATTATTCCCTCCGTTTTCACCAGCTTTTGCTACATCTTCTGGTTTAACGTTTTTCTGGATACGTTTGCGCTTTTTCTTGTCAGCAGCGTTATTAGCACCTTTCTGATTCCCCTTTTTATCGTCAGATTTTTTCTTATCAAATTTAGATAAGTCAATCTTTGCACCTGTAAAATTAGGTCCATCTAGTTTTGTGTAGACAGTTTCAATTTTTTGAGGTTCTACTGCTGCTACGTCTTCAATTTCTTCTTTCTTCACTTCAGGCTTCGCTTCCGTTTTTACTTCAGGCTTTTTAACCTCTTCCACCTTTTTAGGTTCTTCTTTCTTCACCTCTTTTTTAACTTCCGCTTTCGGTGCTTCCGCCTTTTTAGGTTCTGCTTGCTCTTTTTTAGGAGCTGGAGAATCTTGCTTTTTAGGTTTACCTGTATTATTTATTTTATCAAGATCAATCACTTTAATCACTTTTGGACCTTTAGTTTCCTCTCTTGATTCAGTTTTCTTTTCAGCTTTTGGAGCTTCTTCTTTCTTGATTTCTTCTTTTTTCACTTCTTCCTTCACCTGAGGTTTTACCTCTTTGGCTTTCGGTTTTAAAGCATCTAAGTCTATTTTACCAACAGTCTTTGGCCCTTCCAATTCAACCTTAGTCGTTTCGATCATTTCAGGTTTCTTTTCAACTGGTTTTTCAGTAGCAGCTTTTGCTTCTGCTTCTTTCTTTTCAGCTGCTTTGATTTCTGAAATTTTGTTAATGACTACTTCACCGGAAGCTTGCTTTTGTTTAGCATCAGATCGGAATTCATTAACTAAAATATCGTAAGTTGGCACATCGATTTTAGAGTTCGGATTTTTCTCTACAGTTTTACCTTTCCCTTCTAAAAAGTCAACAGCTCTATCTATTGATATATTTAATTCTTTTAATACTTTACTTAATCTTATTGTTTCCGACATATGAAGCTAATCTCTTATTTTATTGTTTGCAAATGTATGAATTGTTTATGACTTGAGTATGAATTAATCTTCAAACTCTTCTTTTAACACACGAATAACGTCTAAGATTGTCTCTTCTTCTAAATCCGTACGTTTGATTAAGTCATCCACATCTTGTTCTAAGATACTTTTGGCTGTATCTAAGCCGATAGCACTAAATGCTTCGATTACCCATGCATCGATTTCGTCTGAAAATTCTGATAATTCTACGTCTTCGTCTTGGGCTCCTTCTCTGAAAATATCAATTTCCATTCCAACTAACTTAGAAGCTAAACGAACATTGTACCCCCCTTTACCAATTGCTTTCGAAACTTCGTCTGCATTTACATAAACTAAGGCTTTGTTTGTTTCTTCGTTAATTTCGATATTTGAAATTTTAGCTGGGCTTAAAGCTCGTTGAATGTATAAACTTTGGTTGTTTGTGTAGTTGATTACGTCGATATTCTCATTACGTAATTCGCGTACGATTGAATGGATACGAGATCCTTTCATTCCAACACAAGCTCCTACTGGATCGATACGATCATCATAAGATTCTACTGCTACTTTTGCTTTATCTCCAGGGATACGAACTACATTTTTGATGGTAATTAATCCGTCTAAAATTTCTGGAATTTCTTGTTCAAATAATTTCTCTAAGAATTTTGGTGATGTTCTTGATAAAATAATTTGAGGTTTTGCTCCTCTTAATTTTACATCATCTACAACAGCACGTAATGTATCTCCTTTTCTGAAAAAATCTGATGGTATTTGATTTTCTTTTGGTAAAATCATTTCGTTTTGCTCGTCATCCATGATAATCACTTGTTTGTGACGTACATAGTGGATTTCTCCCGTAACTACTTCTCCGATTAAACCTTTAAATTTTTCGTATAAATTAGAATTATCATGCTCCATTACTTTAGAAACCAATGTTTGGCGCAAAGTTAAAATAGCACGACGTCCTAATGCTTCGATCGGAATTTTTTCCGATACTTCTTCACCTACTTCAAAATCTGGCTCAATTTTACGCGCTTCAGACAATTCGATATCTGTTGCATCGTCTTCAGAGAAACCGTCTTCTACAACGATACGGTTATGCCAAATCTCTAAGTCTCCTTTATCAGGATTTACAATAATATCAAAGTTATCATCTGTACCATATTTTTTTTTCAAAACACTTTTCAATGTTTCTTCTAAGATGGCCATTAGCGTGATACGATCGATATTCTTATCGTCTTTAAAATCTCCAAAAGATTCGATTAATGCAAGATTGTCCATTAAACTTTATTTTTTTTAAAAGGTGACTTTTATTATCGCTTTCTTAATGTCAGCGTAATTTATTTTTTCTTCGTGTTCTACTGTAATTTTTCCTTTTCCTAATGGCTTCGGCTCGCGTGCTTCCCAAAAAACTGTAACACCTTCATCATCGGCCTCTACAATTTCACCTTCTATCACTTTATCATTTAATGTAGCTTCTAATGTTCGACCTACATTTTTTGCAAATTGACGTGGCATTGTTAATTCACTACCTACTCCAGGAGAAGAAACTTCCAACGCAAAATCACACTCTTCTCTATCAAGATTGTGTTCTACATGTCGGCTTATTCTTACAATTTCTTCGACTGAAAGACCTTCGTCTCCATCTGCTAAAATAATAATCTTATCATCTGGAGTGATTTTCCAATCGATTAGAAACAATGACGGATTCTCCGCGATTGCTTCATCTATTAGCTGTTTTACTTTATTTGAATCCATATACAACGAAAAAGAGAGCTATAACCAGCCCTCCTCCATTTATTTCTTTAAATTCACTGCAAATATAGGTCATTTTTTTTTATTGACCTAATTTCAATCATTTAATCTATTTAATTCATGAGTTGATAAACGAATATTCCAATAAAAATTAAAGTCAATATCACGTCATACCCCGTCGTTAAAATAAAGCCTGTAAATGAACCAAATGCAGATTTTAAAGCAGATTTCGGGTTTGAGGCACTCAAAATTAATTCAGCCAATAGAGCTCCCAAAAAGGGTCCAATGATAAAACCTACCGGAGGAAAAAATAATCCGACAATTAACCCAACAACAGAACCCCAAATGCCATACTTCGTTCCGCCGAGTTTTTTGGTCATATAAATGGGTAATAAATAATCTAAAACAGCACCGATCAAAACAAATGAACCTGCAATAATTATTGTTCCCCAACCAAAGCTACAATCTCCACTAAATTTAAACACTAATAATCCTACCAATGCCAAAGGGGCTCCTGGTAATACTGGTAAAACTGTTCCAACTAACCCAACAACCAATAAAATTCCACTGATAAGATTTAGTATACTATCGTTATCCATATTTTTCAGTATTTTTTAAAACTGTAAATTTGCAAAATAAATTCTATTACAAATTCAATTAACAGCTTATGCAAGATAAATCTTTTTACGAAGAAATTTCTGATGGTGTAAAATATTTTTTCAATCAATACTTCAAAATTGATCTGTCTGAAAACCTGTTCACTTTTTTGGAAGTTGTCATCTGGATCGCAATCTTATTTATATTAGATTTTATTCTGAGAGCGATTATTCTTCCTATTCTTAGAAAGATAAAAAACTTCACCGAAAACGATTGGATGATATTTTTGTACAGAAATAAAGTTTTTATTTCGCTTATTCATCTTATTCCCATCAGTTTTGCAATGAGCATGAACCAAATTTTATTTAAAGATGATGGGAATATATTTGTTATTATTCAACGCATTACAGAATTAATATCTTTAATTGTTTTCACACAACTTATTTTTAGAGTAATTAACGCAACAATTGATGTGTACAACGTAGAAAATAGTTATACCACTGTTGGGGTAAGAACTTTTGGTCAGATGATGAAATTTATGATCACATTTTTTTCAATTATCTCTGGAATAATGATTTTGTTTACGGTAGACAAAAACACAATTATTACTGTACTCGGAGCCTTAACTGCAGCTGTATTATTAATTTTTCGTGATGCTATTTTTGGTTTCGTTTCTGGTTTACAAATTTCTTATTCTAAAATTGTAAAAGTTGGTGATTGGATTACAATTTCGAAAGGTGATATTGAAGGTATTGTAAAAGAAATTAACATCAACTTGGTAAAGATTGAAAAGTTTGATAAATCGATTGCGACTGTACCAACAGTGGATTTAGTTTCCTCTCAGGTAACCAATCATATGCCTATGATGGCAACAGGTACGCGCCAAATAAAACGTTCAATTTCATTTAATGTTAATTCGTTTCAATTTTGCAATGAAGATATGTTAAACCGTTTCGAAGATATTGCTTTAATTCACCAATATATTCAACAAAAAAGACATGAAATTTCGATTTACAATCAAAATATCGAAAATTCTGATCTTGATATCAATGGTAAAAACTTAACCAATATTGGTGTATTTCGCATCTATGTTGACTGTTATTTGAAGAGTTTAAAAACTGTATCACAAAAGGACCCAATCATCGTCAAACAATTACCTGTTTCGCCACTTGGAATGCCTTTGGAAATTGGTTGTTTTACGACTTCAGCAAATAATTTAGAATTCGAACGAATTCAATCCGACATTTTCGACCATTTATTAACAGCTTGTCGTAAATTTGACTTGGAAATTATGCAAAGCTTTTCGCTTTCTGACTTTAAAAAATTATAATATAAAAAATCATGACTAAATTAAGTGTTAACATAAATAAAATTGCTACTATTCGTAATGCGCGTGGTGGAAATACGCCAAATCTTGTAGAAGCGGCAATTAAAATTCAAGAATTTGGTGGACAAGGTATTACGATTCATCCTCGTCCCGATGAGCGTCATATTCGTTACCAAGATGTCTATGATTTAAAACCTGTGATCACTACAGAATTTAATATCGAAGGAAAACCAATTGATAGTTTTATGGAATTGGTTTTAAATTCGAAACCAGAACAAGTTACCTTAGTTCCTGATGCAGAAGATGCAATCACTTCTAATGCTGGTTGGGACACAATCAAACATTTTGATTATTTGACAGATGTCATTAAAACGTTTAAAGATGCTGGAATCAGAACCTCTATTTTCTTAGATCCAAATCCTGCATTAATTGAAAGTGCTGCTAAAACTGGTGCAGATCGAATCGAATTGTATACAGAAGAATTTGCTACACAATATGGGTTAGGAAATCTTGAAGCGATTAATCCATACAAAGAAACCGCAAAATTAGCGATAGAAAATGGATTGGCTGTAAATGCGGGTCACGATTTGAGCTTAGATAACATCGAATTTTTTATTCGTGAAATTCCTCAAATTACAGAAGTTTCAATTGGTCATGCACTAATTTCAGAAGCTTTGTATTTAGGTTTAGAGAATACCATTCAAGCATATTTACGTAAAATTGAAGTAGCAAATTTGTAGAAAAATGACAGAAATCTTACACAGTAAAATTGTTGGTTTTGGTGAAAAACATTTGTTGATTTTTCATGGTTTATTCGGACAATTGGACAATTGGAGTACATTGGGAAAACAATTTGGAGAGCATTTTACAACTCATCTAATTGATTTGCGCAATCATGGACGTAGTTTTCATAGCGAAGATTCGTCTTTAGCTGCCATGACGCAAGATGTTGTGAATTACATGGAGGCTCATTCTATCGAAAAAGCTCATTTATTGGGACATTCTTTGGGTGGACGAATTGTTATCGATTTTGCTATGATTCATCAAAATAGATTAGATTATTTAATTGTCGCTGATATGGCTCCAAAAGCTTATCAACCTCATCATAATGCAATTTTTAAAGCCTTGAAATCTGTCGATTTTGATCAAGTTGAAACACGAAAAGATGTAGAAAAAACATTGGAACAATATATTCCAGAAATGGGTGTCCGTCAGTTTTTATTAAAAAACGTTTACCATGCTGATAATGGTCAATACGCATTTCGTTTCAATTTAGACGTTTTGGATAATTTTTACCAAGAAATGATTGGAACAGATTTATTAAAAGGTGAATTTGATGGACCAACTTTATTTTTGGGCGGCGCAAAATCAAATTACATTATGCCAGAAGATGAAATGATCATTTGCGAACGTTTTCCGAATGCAGAAATCAAGAAAATTGCAAATGCAGGACATTGGTTACACGCAGAGAATCCGAAAGATTTTACAACAGAAGTTTTAAATTTCTTATTGGATAAATAGTAATAGAAAAGCGAAATTCGATGTAGGGTTTCGCTTTTTTTTTAAATAAACTTAGTAAGTCATTCTAAACCTGTCGAAGCGCAAAATCACATCAAATTTAAATCCCTCTAAACTTTTCTACATCAAACTTTATCAAATCATTTGATTGAAGTTTTTGATTAGAAAAAGTCAACAATTCTAAATTTTGATAAGCAAAACGAATTAAATAATCTCGTCCTTGAAATTTAGATGAAATCACTTTTCCTTCGAAATTTCCATTAGCTGAAATAACAATTTCTTCGGGATAAACAACAACCGTAGAAGAGGAATCTATTCCCAAATCTTGCGAACGCTTTAACAGATTCACATAACCAAAAAGCTTGGCAACATATTCTGTTTTCGGAAATTCGCGCACGTTTTCTACCTCATTAAACTGAATCATTTTTCCGTTCTGTAAAACTAAAATTTTATCCGACGTATAAAATGCATCATTCAAATCGTGTGTTGTAAAAATGACAGTAATTTGATGCTCTTTACACCAATCCATTATTTTTTCGCGAATGCTAAGTTTTAAGGTTTGATCTAAATTAGAGAAAGGTTCGTCTAATAACAAAATCTCAGGTTGTTGCGCCAAAGCTCTTGCAATAGAAACACGTTGTCGTTGACCACCACTTAATTTATTGGGTAAAATATGTTTAAACTCTAACATTTCAACCACCTTTAAGGCTTCATCAATTTGTTGTTGTTTCAATTCTAAATCAAAATTGCTTAAATGTTTCCCTACATTTTCACCGGCCGTAACAAAATCTAATAAATCATAATCTTGCGCTACATATTTCATCATTTTATGACCTGGAATGATATTATAAGCTGGACCACGCAACTTTTTTTTATTATATTTAATTTCGCCTTTATCAAAATCAAACAAGCCATAAATCAACTTCAGTAAGGTCGATTTTCCACTTCCACTTTCACCAATAATACTAATCACTTCCCCTTTATTAACCTCGAAATTAATATCATCTATTACTTGCTCTTCGAAATCTGGATAATTGAAACTGAGTTGCTTTATGTTTAGCACGATTAAATAAATTTTCTTATTTTTGGCTAAGGTATTTAGAATTATTCAATATTAAATAAATGTTTAATTATTTACTTTATTGATATAAGTCAATACAAACAATCAATTTATATTATAATTTTGTATAAAATTTAAAATAAGCGATATGAAAAAATTATTTTTAGGATTAGCTGTTGTTTCTGCTGTTGTTTTAACATCTTGTGGAGGAAATACTGAAACTAAAGTTGCTACAGAAGCACAAGAAGGAGCTACTGCATCTGAAGGAGCTGCAGAGTTTGCTGTTGACACGACTACGTCTATTGTAAACTGGAAAGGCGGTAAAACTTTTGATGATATCAACAAACCAGAAGAAGGTCACTACGGAATCGTAAAATTAAAAGAAGGAACTGTTAATGTAAATAACGGTGTTTTAGAATCAGGTAAATTTGTTGCTGATTTTACTTCTTTCGAATCTAAAGATTTAGACGCTGATGCTGAAAGCAAAGGAAAATTAGATGGTCACTTAAAATCTCCTGATTTCTTAGACGTTGAGAAATTCCCAACTGCAACTTTCGAAATTACAGAAGTAAAAGCAATTGAAGGAGGTGATTACAATTCAGAAATTTCTGGAAACTTAGATTTCCGTGGAGTTCCTAAAAATGTTACTTTCAAAGCTAATGTAACTGTTGATGCAGATGGTGTTACAATCAAATCTGAAGAGTTCGGAATCAACCGTAAAGACTTCGGAATTACTTTCGTTGGTGGAGCTGGATCTATCATCAAAGACGAAGTTTTATTACAAGTAGATTTATCTGCTAAAGCTACTGCTGCAACAGAAGAAGCTGCAAAATAATCGGATTAAAAGTCAATCATTATTATAAAAGTCACCTATCCAAAATAGGTGACTTTTTTAGTTAATCACAGAAAATAAAAATTTCTTAACTATTTTTTGTGAAAATTAAATGAACTTAATTATATTCGTACTCATAATTAATAACATACATTAACAAAACAATGAAAACAATTAAGTTCTTCCATCCGGATGAAACATTTAATTATAATATTGAAAAATCTTTATGTAAAGTGGTTTTTCAAGGAAATAAAAAATGTTTGTTGGTAGAAATACATTCCACTGATGACTTAGAACATGTAGAAGGAGATTCGTTACAAAATGATTTTCCACAACTTTCTCTATTTATCGATGATTTCCCTTTAGATGTAGAATCTGTAGAAGAATTAAATGGTAAAAAAGTATCTATTCCTTATGGATTCGCCGAGGAAGAAGACGAAGAAGGTGAAATCGTAGAAGTTTATTACACCTCACTAAATGTTTCAGAAGAAGATTTTGAAACTGTTAATAACGACTTAGCATTTAGTGTAAATGAAAAAGGGGTTTTGACACTTAACTGGAAAGGTGAAGTGCAAGATTTCACAGAAGAATCTGATGGAGATATTCCATTTGAAATTAATTGTTCATTCGAAGAATTCGATTTTAAAGAAGATGATTACGAATAAGTACCATACCAAAACCTCTCAAATTTGAGAGGTTTTTTTAATCATTATAAATTATGAAAAAGTATACATTAGTACACCGGTTCTTACATTGGACAATAGGAATTGGTATGCTGATATTATTTATCACTGGCTTTCTACGTATGGAGTGGATGAGTAAAAAGAAGCTCTCTTCACTTATTGTGCAAGAAACATCTAAAGAAGGGGTAAGTCTTTCGGAAGCTACCTTAAAAACGATTGGTAAAAATTCTTTAGAACCAATGTGGGAATGGCATGAGCTGTTTGCCTACATCATTTTAGGACTGTTTGTTCTACGAATTGTATATATGGTAGTAAAAGGAATTCGTTTTCCAAATCCATTTAAACATTCAGCTCCTAAAGAAAAATTTCAAGGATTGATCTATCTAATTTTTTATGGATTAGTGTTGATGAATCTCGTTACAGGTTTTTACTTAATGTGGGGAGACGGAACGTACAAAGAACAAATGGAAGAATTACACAAAACTGGAATCTATTGGTTTCCTATTTTCTTCCTGATACATCTTGCAGGAATTGTTTATGACGAAATCAGTAAAAAATCTGGTATTGTATCGAAAATGATTAATGGAAATGATTAATAATAAAAAAGGCGCTTCGTAGAAGCGCCTTTTATCTATAAATTATATTATCTTCCTTTCATAAAAATCCAAGCTAATAATCCCCAACCGATAATCATAAAAAGACCTCCAAGTGGTGTAATTGGCCCTAAAAATTTAAGATTTGCATTCCAATAATCTGCAAACGATAACAAGTAGATACTTCCTGAAAAAACAAATGTTCCGGCAATTAAACACCAAGCTGCAGAGCGTTCTAAACCACTGTTAAACTGGAAATACATTCCGACAGCTAACAACACAATTGCATGATAAATTTGGTAACGTACACCAACTTCAAAACTTGCTAATTTTTCAGCAGGTAAAAACTTTTTGAATGCATGAGCACCAAAAGCACCTAATATAACTGCAGTCATTCCATATAATGATGCAATTGTCAACACAAGATTTTTCATAATTATCTCTTTTATATTTATTCAGATTTCTTTTTTCCAGCCACAAAATCTTTCAGATAATAAGGCTCAAAATATGCAACATCTTCAAATGATTTTTGAGTAAATTTTTCTTCCGAAACACGAATCATATCCTTTGCAGATGGAAAAGCTTGCACAAAAGTAGCGTTTAAATGCGACAATATTTCTTGACATTTTTCTGCTCCATCACCAACAAAAATAATTTTCTTTCCTTTCAACTCTTCAAAAGAAGTATCGTCAATTACTTTTGCTTCGGTTTCTGTTAATTGATTCCCTTTTCTATCAAACAAAGCGGTATACACTTCCATTCGTCTTGCATCAATCATTGGAATAATATAATCCACCTCTTGGTTAAGTTGTGATTCAGCTAAAATTTGCAATGAATTAATTGCCATCAACGGAATATCAGAACCATATGCAAATCCTTTGGCAGACGAAACACCAATTCGTAATCCGGTATAAGAGCCTGGACCTTTTGACACACAAACAGCGTCGATATCTTTCCAATTTATTTCCGCACCTTGTACACACCAATCTACAAACTGATTCAGTTTTTCGCCATGTGCATAGTTTTCTTCATTTTCTTCAACCAGACAAAGTTGAACGCCATCTTTAGCAATCGAAACTGAACAATTTTTTGTTGAAGTTTCTAAATTTAAGATTGTTGCCATGCTGCAAAGATACATCACGAAAATTAGATGATTTGTGTTTGATAAGATGATTTTCTATTGGAAATGGAGATTAATCCTGATAATTTTCTACGAAATGATAAAAATAGTCATTCAACTTATCATAAATAATTAAGTTATAATAAGGATATTTACCAATGGAATAATATTCTAATTCTTCTTTATTATCAAAATCTATAAAAAAAACCAATTGTTTATATATTTCAGGAAATTTAATTTTAATAAAATTTAGTTTCTCTACTATCATTTCATTATTAGTGCTTAATATTTCTTTATTTGAAATATCTAGATGTGTAGTTTCTAAATTGGCCATGTTCAAGTTATAAGTGCAACTGGCCAAGTAGATTTTAGTTTTTCGATAGGGCTAATATAGCCAAACTTTCTT
>NZ_JACXZC010000001.1 GCF_020281205.1 Empedobacter stercoris | reverse complement strand
AAATGAACCTTAGGTCTCTTAGCTCAGCTGGTTCAGAGCACCTGCCTTACAAGCAGGGGGTCACTGGTTCGAATCCAGTAGGGACCACTTTTTAGACAATAAGAAGTCTGTTCGAAAAAAATCTTAAATGAACCTTAGGTCTCTTAGCTCAGCTGGTTCAGAGCACCTGCCTTACAAGCAGGGGGTCACTGGTTCGAATCCAGTAGGGACCACAGTAAAAACTCCTTTCAAGCATTTGAAAGGAGTTTTTTTTATGTTATTTTTTATTGAATAATGATTTATAAGGAATTAGAAATAAGATTAAAATTAGAACAGAAAAAACAACTCCTTTTTTACTATGTTCGAAAGAATGATAATCTATAAATTCATCGTTTTTATCTGAATAATATAATTCATATTTATCTCCAATATTCATATTTATACATGGTTCACTTAATATTTTAGTATTATAATTTTTATCATTATATAAAAATGTAATTGAATAAGCTCCATTACCTACACCACAGTTCATTTCTGATACAGTTATTTCTTTCTTGTTTTTATCATTTATCACTAAATCATTTACCCTTAAGGTATAAATTTCATAAAACGAGAAAATAAACAATACAAAAGCTATTAAAAGTTGATTTTTAAAATAAAATTTATTCATCTATTTAATTATAAATGCCATCGAATACAAACATAAAAAATCCTCGATAATTAATTATCGAGGATTTATCTTTTTAAAATCTTAATCTTACACCATTATCGGTTGTAAAGGCTTTTTTACGGAAAAGGAATAAACTAAGTCCTCCTATAAAAATAGCCGAATCTGCGATATTAAATACAGGCTGAAAGAACTTATAATGTTGTCCACCTATAATTGGTATCCAAGTAGGCCAATCGAACTCTACAATTGGAAAATAAAGCATGTCTACGACACAACCAGTAAACCATCCAGAATAACCAGCAAAGTTTGCTTGAGCAATTCCTTGATAACCTACCCAGTCTTGAAACATATCATTGTATGTCGTTCCTTTATCGAAAATAACACCATAAAAAATTCCGTCAATTACATTCCCAATTGCACCTGCCAAAACAAGCGCAATCGGAATGATAAAGAAATTATTATTTAGTTTTTTCGCCCATGCATTAATATAGTAGATAATCATACCGATTAGCACAATACGTAGAAGTGATAAAAGGATTTTGCCTGTTTCTCCTCCGAAATGCATCCCATAGGCCATTCCTGGATTTTCTACAAATGCTATTTTAAACCAACCCAAAACATCTACATCTTCACCTAAAAAAAAGTGTGTTTTAACGTAAAATTTCGAGATTTGGTCAATGATTAAAACCAAAATGGTAATGAGTACTACTTTTTTCAAAACTCTGTATTAACGTTGCATATTCTTAGCTTCGATGCTTAATGTAGCATGCGGAACTAATTTCAAACGATCTTTATTAATTAATTTTCCTGTTACACGGCAAATACCGTATGTTTTGTTCGAAATACGTAACAATGCATTTTTTAGGTCACGAATAAATTTATCTTGACGTGCTGCTAATTGTGCATTTTGTTCTTTCGACATTGTTTCAGAACCTTCCTCAAACGCTTTGAAAGTTGGAGACGTATCGTCTGTACCGTTGTTACTATCGTTTGTGTAAGCTTCTTTCAATAATTCATAATCTTTTATCGCTTGATCTAATTTCTCTTGAATTATTGCTCTAAACTCTTCCAATTCTGCGTCAGAGTATCTTACTTTTTCGTCTGTTGTTGCCATACGCTTACAATTTAGTAATCGCAATTTGCGTTATCAAGCCATTAATTTCAACCTCTGCCCCATTCGCAACTTCATCTTGTAACACAAGATCGTTTGCTAATGTCTCAGAACAAATGTAATCTTTGTTTTGCTCGACAGCATTTACGATTGATTCATCATTTTTTAAATTAAGTATAATTTTGTCGGTTACTTCTAATCCGGTTTCTTTACGTAGATTCTGAATTCTATTTACCAATTCACGGGCAACACCTTCATTAATTAACTCTTCAGTTAATTGTAAATCAAGCGCCACCGTTAGAATAGCATTAGAAGCAACAGTCCATCCTGGGATGTCTTTTGTTGCGATTTCAAAATCTTCTACATCTAAAGTTAATGTTTTGTTATCAATTAACAAATCAATTTGTCCAGATTGCTCTAATTTAACAATTTGTTCATTCGTGATTTGCGCTGTAGCAGCGGAAATAGCTTTCATTTCTTTTCCATATTTCGGCCCTAAAGTCTTGAAATTAGGTTTGATAGATTTCACTAAAAGATTTGAAGCTTCTTCGTTTGTTAATAATTGAATTTCTTTAACATTAACTTCTTGTTTTAATAATTCAGATACAGCTTCTAAATTTGCTTTCATTGTATCATTCAACACAGGAATCATTACTTTTTGTAATGGCTGACGTACTTTCTTATCACTCAATTTACGAAGCGATAAAATCATACTTGTCGCTGTTTGTGCTAAATGTGTTTGTTCTTCTAATTGAGATTTAATCAATGACTCATCTACAACTGGGAAATCTGCTAAGTGAACAGATTCTGCTGCATTCTTAGCTGTTGCTGCATTAAGATCTTTGTATAAACGATCCATAAAGAACGGAGCAATTGGCGAACCTAATATAGAAATTGTTTCTAAAACAGTATACAATGTTTGATATGCTGCTACTTTATCTTTTGAGTAATCACCTCTCCAGAAACGTCTTCTTGATAAACGAACGTGCCAATTTGATAAATTATCAATAACAAATTCTTGGATTGCACGAGCTGCTTTCGTTGGTTCATAATCCGATAAAAAGCCATCAACTTTCTTCGTTAAGGTATTCAATTCAGAAATAATCCATTGGTCTAATTCAGCTCTTTCATTTACTGGTATTTCTTCTTCAGCGAAAGTAAATCCATCAACATTCGCATATAAAGCGAAAAATGAATACGTATTGTATAATGTTCCGAAGAATTTACGACGAACTTCATCAACACCAGCTAAATCAAATTTCAAATTTTCCCATGGCTGTGCATTTGCAATCATGTACCAACGCGTTGCATCAGGACCGTATGTTGCCAATGTATCAAATGGATCTACTGCGTTACCCAAGCGTTTTGACATTTTTTGACCATTCTTGTCTAATACCAATCCATTTGACATCACATTTTTGTATGCCTTCGAATCGAAAACCAATGTTCCAATTGCGTGTAATGTATAAAACCAACCACGAGTTTGGTCTACACCTTCTGCAATAAAATCGGCAGGATACATTGTTCCATTATCAATCAATTCTTTATTTTCGAATGGATAGTGCACTTGCGCATAAGGCATTGCTCCAGAATCAAACCATACATCAATTAAATCAGCTTCACGTTTCATTGGTTTTCCTGAAGCTGAAACTAATGTGATTTCATCTACTACATTTTTGTGTAAGTCGATTAAATCATAGTTTTCTTCTGCCATGTTTCCAATTTCGAAATTTTTGAAAGGATTCGATTGTTGAACACCTGCTGCAATTGATTTTTCAATCTCAGTAATCAATTCTTCAACAGAACCGATAACAGTTACTTCGTCCCCATCTTCTGTTCTCCAAATTGGTAATGGAATTCCCCAATAACGAGAACGAGACAAGTTCCAATCATTGGCATTTTCTAACCAATTTCCGAAACGACCTTCTCCTGTTGCTTTTGGTTTCCAATTGATTTCTTTATTCAATTCAACCATACGGTCTTTAACGTCCGTTACTTTGATGAACCAAGAGTCTAATGGATAATATAAAATTGGTTTGTCTGTTCTCCAACAATGTGGGTAACTGTGTTTATATTTTTCTACTTTGAACGCTTTGTTTTGCTCTTTCAATAAAATCGCGATTTCTACATCAACCGATTTTTCTGG
Organism: Empedobacter stercoris; assembly: GCF_020281205.1. GTDB lineage: Bacteria > Bacteroidota > Bacteroidia > Flavobacteriales > Weeksellaceae > Empedobacter > Empedobacter stercoris. The sequence continues at coordinate 213,388 of NZ_JACXZC010000001.1, read as the reverse complement.
CGCAGCTCCATCGTCATAGTATTCATTTTTCACATATTTACCTCCGTAACCTTCTGGTAATTCAGCCACAAAACGACCTTGTAAATCAACTAAAGGAACAGCATTACCATGGTTATCCAATACTAACATTGGTGGAACACCTGCATCTTTTGCTACTTTAGCATCATCTGCTCCAAAAGTAGGCGCAGTATGAACGATACCTGTACCATCTTCAGTAGTTACGAAATCTCCTGGAATAACTTGAAATGCATTTTCTGCATCTTCATAAGGTAACGCCCAAGGCAATAATTGCTCATAGCGTGTTCCTACTAAATCAGCTCCTTTGTATTCACCAACAATTCTATAAGGAATTGTTTTATTCCCAGCAGCATAAACTTTGAAATCTTCTTCTGTTTCTGCTAAGAAATATGGTTTTCCAAATTGTTTTGACACCAATGGTTTTCCTAAAATTACACGAATTGGCTCGAATGTATATTGATTGAATGTTTCAACCACTACATAATCTATTTTTGGACCAACAGTCAATGCTGTATTCGAAGGTAAGGTCCAAGGAGTTGTTGTCCAAGCTAAGAAATATACATCTCCATCAAAATCATTGAATAAATCTGTTGAGTCTTTCTTTACTTTAAATTGAGCAACAATTGTTGTATCTGTTACGTCTTGATATGTTCCTGGTTGATTTAACTCGTGCGAAGACAAACCTGTACCAGCTTTAGGAGAATATGGTTGAATGGTATAACCTTTGTACAACAAATCTTTGTTGTAAATTTGTTTTAACAACCACCAAACAGACTCCATATATTTTGGTTTGTATGTGATGTATGGATCTTCCATATCCACCCAATAACCCATTTTTTCAGTCAAATCATTCCACAAATCAGTGTAACGCATTACTGTACGTTTACATGCTTCGTTATATTCTTCAACTGTAATTTTAGTTCCGATATCTTCTTTCGTGATTCCTAATTCTTTTTCAGTTCCCAATTCTACTGGTAAACCGTGTGTATCCCAACCTGCTTTACGGAAAACTTGTTTTCCTTTTAACGTTTGGTAACGACAAAATATATCTTTGATAGAACGTGCTAAAACGTGGTGAATTCCTGGCTTTCCGTTTGCAGAAGGAGGACCTTCATAAAACACAAAAGATGGATTTCCATCACGTGTAGAAATACTTTTTTCAAAAACATTATTTTGTTTCCAATCTTCTAACGTTTCTTTTGAGACTTGTACCAAGTCTAAGTGCTTATATTCTCTAAACTTTTTTGCCATCGAATTCTTTGTTATTTCTTCTAAATCAAGGAGTGCGAATATAAGAAATTTTTACATATTTTATTGTTATAGAAACGAAAATCATATTAAATATTGCTTAAATTTATCCCATTATTAGAGTTTTAACCTATTTTAATTCAAAATACATTTTTTATAAACTTACACCTTTCAAATCAATTATTTAACAATAAAGCAACATACAATTTTCTTATGAAAAAAAGGTTCAACTATTATTCAATTCTCTTTCTACTTTTGCTTTTTGCAAGTTGTTCTAAAAACGAAGATTACACCGTTTTAATTCCGACCGATGCAGATTTTGTTGCGTTAATCAATCCAAAATCTATTGCCGAAAAAGGCAATTTCAATGAAATAAATCAATACAAATTTTATCAATTAGCTGAAAATGAAATCAAAAATCAAGATCCAACTTTTGATAAATTATTCAAACAGATAAAAGACAATCCTACTTCAGCAGGCATTGATATCATTAGTCCAATCTATCTTTTTGGACAAAAAATAAATGGAAAAAATATGGTCGCATTAATTACGAATATGCGCGATAAAGATCAATTCGAAGAACATCTTACAACTATTTATAAAGGAATAAATAAAAAAGAAATTTCGTTTGAAAAGAAAGATGGATTTACAACGATTTCTGGGTTTGATAAACCTTTTATGGCATGGAACAAGTCTCAATTTTTACTAATTGTTTCTGAATTTGGAGTTGGAGAGAAAGCTATTCAAGATTATTTTACGAAAATTATCAACGACAAACATTCGCTTGCGAAGGAAAATAATAGTTTTGGAGATTTTGTCAAAAACTCGCAGGACATCAACATTTGGTACACTGGAAATTTTTTGAAAAACTTTTCGAAAACTGAAAACAAAAGCAAGAAAAACCTTGATTTCACAAAAAGTTCGTGGGTCAATTTTATTTCTTTTACTTCGGACGGAATTAGTTTTACACAGAAATTTCATCCCGATGCGATTACAAAAGTCGAATTAGCAAAACGTCCGATGTGGAAATCAAAAATTAATACCGATTTTTTTAAATTTTTCCCTGCGCAAAGTTATATGAACATTGGTTTAGGAATTTATCCTGCAAATACACGTTATGTTTTCGAAGATCAAAATTTTTTAACAACATTTTTAGAGCAATATGAGCTTGATTTAAACAAATTAGAACAAAGTTTTGAAGGCGAAGCTTTGTTTAGTGTTTATGATTTTGAAATCGGAAAAGCATTCAATCCAAATGATTTTTTTGGTAAGAAAGATGACTTTATTCAACAAGTTGTTTATCCACAATTTGTTTTAGGTGGAAAAATGAAAAATGATATTTTCTTCAAGGATTTTTTAAAATCTCATCAGCAAAATATTCAGAAAATTGGTCCCTATTACATGTTGCCAATTTCGACAAATATGAAGATTTATATGACGTACAAAAACAATTTGATGTACATCACAAATAATCAATCGATCATGAATCAATATTTGAACAACATGATAAGCTCTTCAAATTTTGTCACTTCAAAATTTGCTACAAATGCTTCAAATCCGATGTTTGGTTATGTCAATCTTAATTTTGATCAATATCCAAAGGAGGTTCAAAACTACATTTACCAACAAATTCCTTTTGGAAATACAAAAGAAATTCAAAAAGTTTTATCCAACTTTAATTATATTGATTACCGTGTTTCAAATGAATATACTAAAACTGGAAAAATACATATGAAGAAAACGGATAAAAATAGTTTAGAAGTTATTTTCTTGCTTTTGGATGAAGCCTATTCTTTATTTTTCAATCAAGCACAACAACAAAATGGAAATTAAAATTAATCAACTTGTTCCTCATCCACTCAAGGAATTTGGGTTTGAACAATCTGAGATTTGGAAAAACGAGTATACTTTTTCCAATGGAAATATTTATCAAATTGTTGCGCATTCTGGCGTTGGTAAATCAACGTTGATTAATATTTTGTACGGCGATCGGAAAGATTATGACGGAGAAGTTTTGTTTGACGGACAAACTATTAAGAATTATTCTTTGAATGACTGGACAAAAATTAGACGCGAAAAAATAGCCTATGTTTTTCAAGGTTTGCATTTATTTGAAGAATTAACTTTAATGGAAAACATTCAATTAAAAAATGTCTTGACGCAACATCGAACAGAAAATCAAATCATCGAATGGATAGAAAAAGTTGGATTAAAAAGTCATTTACATCAAAAAGCTGTTCATCTTTCTTATGGTCAACGTCAGCGAATTGCGGTAATTCGTGCACTTTGTCAACCATTTGATTTTTTACTTTTAGATGAACCTTTTAGTCATTTGGACGAAGTTAATCAACAACTTTTGATTGATTTGGTAACTGAAGAAGCTGCAAAAAATAAGGCTGGAATCATTTTTACCAGCTTACACGAAATTCACGATAAACGCCTTTCAAATGTCATTCAACTCTAAAAATTTAATCGAAAAATTGGTTCGTAAAAACCTAAGTTTCTTACGAATTACAACCTTTTGTTTTTTCTCTATTATCGGTTTTTTTATCTTGATTTTGGCTGGAACAATTTATTTAGATTATGCTAAAAATTTTGGAGAAGATAGCTCAGTTTGGAAAGCGAATTATATCGTTTTGAATAAGAAGATTTCGTCTTTACAAACATTAACCGGAGAAAATCCAAGCTTTAATGAAGACGAAATCGAGGAACTAAAATCGCAGAATTTTACTGCAAAAGTTGGAACTTTCAAAAGCAGTCAATTTCCTGTAAAATTACAAGTTGGTGGAATTGCTGGAATTCGAGGTTTTTCAACTGATTTATTTTTTGAGTCTGTACCAAAAGATTTTATAGAAGTTGATCAATCGGATTGGAAATGGCAAGAAGGTCAAGATTTTATACCGATTATTATCCCAAAAAGTTACCTCAACTTATATAATTTTGGGTTTGCAACAAGTCAAGGATTGCCGCAAGTTTCTGAAAGTTTGTTTACCAAAATTCCTTTTCAGTTGATTATAGGTAAAGATGAAAATCAAAAAATCTATCAAGCACGAATTGTTGATTTTACCACAAAAATTAACACTATTTTAGTTCCTGAAAACTTTTTAGAATGGGCGAATCAAACTTATGCATCGCAAAAAACAGCACAACCATCTCGTCTTGTAGTCGAAACTAAATCACAAGGAGATGAAAATGCTTCCATTTATTTTGAGCAACATAATTATGATATCAACAAGGATGAATTGAAAAATAATGAATTGACTTATTATTTAAAATTAGCGTTTTCGTTGGTTCTATTTATTGGTCTAATCATTGTTTTTGCAGCAATATGGTTAATGATTATTAATTTCCAATTGATGATTGAAAAGAATAAGCATAAGACAAAAGATTTATTTTTGATTGGATACAACATCAATCAATTGGCTCGTCCTTATCTTAAATTTTCGATTATTTTTATGTTGATTAGTTATATAATTTCAATTCCATTGGTTTATTTCGTTTTGGATAGGATTAAGGTGAAAATTGGGAAATTCATGACCATTGAATCTTCACATATTTGGGAAGTGATAGGTTTTGGATTGATTATCGTCTTCTTTTTATTCATCTTAAATAAAATTATCTTAAGCCAATCCATCAAAAAAATTGCGTTAAAAGAATAAAAAAAGAAAAGGATTCTACCAGAAGTAGAATCCTTTTTATTTAAACAAATATTCTCGATTAGAACGAATATCCTACACCTAAAGAGAAAGAATGATTTTTCACATCTGCTCCAGTAGCTGTACCATTGTTAACATTTTCTGTTATTTTAGTTAACCCCATGTAGTATCTTGCTCCAACATTGATATTATCTGTCACATTGTATCCTAAACCAAAATTAACACCAAAATCAAAATTCTTTATATCATCTTTGATATCTTGTTTTCCTTCTGTTGTGTAAACGGTATTGTTTGCATAAATACTTGTTTGCTGTTTGTTGCTTGCGTACATGTTAAATCCAAATTGAGGTCCAGCTTCTACATTGAAACGCGATGCTCCTGGATAATATTTGAACATTACTGGAACTTGAATATAATCTAAGGTTGTTTTATTTTTAGTTTTTACCGTTGTATTCCCAACTTCTGTTACTTCATCTTTCAACTTTCCTCCTATTCGAGCAAAATTAACCTCTGGTTGAACTGCAAAACGTTCTGTTAATGGAAAATGACCGTAAAGACCTGCGCTAAAACCTACTTTATAATCATTATCTTTCACATCTTTTCCATTAAATGAAGACATATTAACACTTGATTTAATACCAAACTGAGATGCCGTCGTTTTTTCTTGAGCACTCAAATTTGCAACACCAATCATTGTAATAGCAATAAAAAATAATTTTTTCATTTTTAAAAAATTTTATAGTTCTAATTATGATGGTTTCATAATTTCAAGTGCTGTGCCAAATAATGTTAAAAACAATATTTAAACACACAAGTTATTGATATGCTTATTTTTACATCATTTATTTTAACATAATTCTAATCTTCAAAAACAAAAAAGCTACATCTTTCGATGTAGCTTTTATCAATTATAAGTGGTCTATATTAGAATTTATAAGCAAATCCTAAAGAAACTGCGTCTGCATTAAACTTTTTATCAAATCCATAGTTATTACTTGTAGCAATTCCTTTATATCCAGCATATACATCAAAGTTAGCTCCTGAATAACCAAATTTTGGTTGCCAAAATAAACCTCCGTCCATATAACTTTTTGTAGCAAAAGCATAACCTAAATCTCCACCAATAAATAAATTGTTACTGAATTCGTATTTTGCAGTTGCTGCTAATGGAACAAATCCAAAATCTTCTCCTCCTAAATCTTTAAAATCACTTTTAACAATAAAATGGTCATACCCGACTTTCGCTCCTAATTTGAAATTATTTGCAATAGGATGTAAGTAAGCTAAATCTACACCTAAGTTAAAAGAAGAAACATCTGATGCATTACCTACTGGAATACCCACGTGTACTGTACCTTCTACTCCTGACGTTTGTGCTGAAACACCTACCATACCTGCTACTGCGAAAGCAGCTGTTAATAATACTTTTTTCATTTTTATTATGTTTTAAAACATTTACAATTTTGTTAAACTTATTTGTGTAATTTCAATTTATGTGCCAAACTGATAATTTTAAAACTGATAAATAGCACAAAAATTAACAAAACATTCATAATCAAATTATTATTAAACAAAAAAAGCTCCAAAATACATTTGGAGCTTTTATAAAATATATTAGTCTGACTTATTGTCCTACCATTTTATACAAAACGTCTTGTTGTTGTTTCGCATAATTGGTATCAATTTCCGCAGCTACACCAATCATTTCATCTAAATAATTAAATTGATTCATGATTTTCGCTTGATCTGCAGCGTCAACTTTACCATCAGCAATAACTGCTTGATATAAATTTTCGAACTTTTTCAAGATTGGATTATATGCAGTTTCAAAAACTTTTAGAGCTTTCTCTTTATCACCTCTTTCTCCTAAAGCAGAAGCTTCGTTGTAAATAGACATCATCAAATCATTTTTTGCTGAAGCTAAATCAGATCCAACAGAATAACCTTTTCCAGAAGGCAGTGACTCGAAGAAGGCGATTTTCGCATTGGCTTGTTTACGAACATGAGCAAACAAATCTTGTGCTTTTTTATCCTCTCCAGCTTTCAAATAAATACCTGCTATTCTACTTACTCCATAACCAATGTCATATTTTGCTAAAGCAGGAATTTCTAACATCACTTTATCCAATACCTGAATCGCTTCTTTTTTACGTCCAGCATTCAAAAAATCATCTGCTAAACGAACTGCAGTATTTCTATACGACGATGTATAATTACGTTCTGTTAAGCTGAAAGATGCATCGGGATTATTGTACCCCGACCATTTATATGAATTGAAGGTTCTTAACAACATATTGTTATCAGAAGCTCCAATAATTCCACCTTTACCAAATGGTGTATAAATCGGAACTAATTTATAGCTCATCCCTGCATTCAGTAAATAATCATTCATATAGAACGTATTTTCTGGATCAGAAATTCCACCTCCACTGAAATAAATAGGACGATCCCAATTGTATTTTGCCATCATTGACAACAATAATAAATTGTTTTTGAATAAACTTGAAGACTTGATATTAATTGTGATCGAGTCGACCATTTTATCAGCATCTTTTGGATTTACAATTCCATATTTCAATGCGTTTTCTTTATTCACCGGAACCACAATTTTTGAAACAGGTAAATAGTTTGCACCACCAATCGGATAACCAAAATAATCTGCTAAAGCTTGTTTCTCTGGTGATTTATTATTCAAAATAAAATCCATCGCTTCTTTCGCTGTCATACTATCTGTTTCCAAATATTTTTGTAGCGGTTTCAGACTATTGTAAACTGTCATTACTTGGTTGGGATCGATTTCTGGGTCAACTAAGTATTTTGAAACTTGATCAATAGGCATTTCACTCAAAGATTCTAATGTTTGATTAGATTCAGGATTGATAAAGCTATTTAATTGATCAAAAATATTTTTGATAGCACCTCCTACCACAAAAATTTGATCATTTGTTCCCGATTGATAATCTTTCGGTTGCAAATCACTTGGAAGAGCTTCTGCATTGTAAGTTTTACGTAGCAATTGTTCTAAATTCCAAGGAGACGCTGCTAACGTTAAGTTTGCAATTTTTACATCATCACGGAAGTTCTCCGTCTCTTGTAATCCCCAAAGTGGATAAGTATCGTTATCACCATACACAAATAAAATGGCGTTTTTATCTAATGGATTAAGATAATTGTACGCTAATGAATAAGCCACAGAACGCTCTGAACGATCATGATCATCCCAGTTTTGCGCACCCATTAAAATTGGAATTCCAGCTAAAACTACCGTTGTACCAATAGCTAAAGAAGGTTTTAATTCTTGTTTCATCAATTTCTGAATCAATAAATAAACACCTTGTACACCTAAACCGACCCAAATTGAAAACGCATAAAAACAACTTACTAAAGCGTAATCACGTTCACGAGGTTCGAAAGGTTTAACAGAAGTATAGAAAATAATTCCGACACTTGTTAGAATAAACAAGGACAACAAAGCCCACCAATTGACAAAGTTTCGATTTAATTGGGTAAATAAACCGATTAAACCTAAGATTAATGGTAACATAAAATAGACATTTGTCCCATCATTCTTATATTCGTCTGGTAATTTTGATTGATCACCTAAACGCGGTGTATCAATAAATGGAATACCTGAAATCCAATTCCCTTTTGTAATTTCGAAATTACCTTCTAAATCGTTTTGACGACCAGAGAAATTCCACATAAAGTAACGGATAAACATATAATTAATCTGATAATCAACAAAATAATTAAATTGTTCACCAAATGTTGGCGGTTCGATATCTAAAATCTCTCCATATTTCTTAAGCTCTGCAACTTTTAATTGTCTATTTTGACGTTTCTCCACCAATTGTGCATACATCTGCTGTGCTTCTTCATCACCTGCATATTGTGCATTTAAAGAGAATTTTGGAAAAGCATAAACAGCTGCATAATTCTCCATAACGCTTTTGTCAGGACTAAACATTTTCGGGAAGAATTTCACATATTTATCTTCATATTTATAGTCTAATCGATCCGAAACTTTTAAATACTTTCCGGTGCGTTTATCTTTGATATATTCAGAGCTACGAACAGAACTTTCTGGAGCACCATTGGTATCACGCTTAATTCCATCACTTGCGATATGAGCCGTAAAAACTGGACCATACATTGTTGGCCATGTACCATATTGTTCACGATTAAAGTAATCTAAAACACCTAAAGCTGTATCAGGATCATTTAAATTCATGTGTGGATTTGCATTGGCACGAATTGGAATAACCAACCAACAAGAGAAACCAATCAACATAAAAATGATACACCATGAAATGGTATTTAATAAAACTGAACCATATTTCTGCGTTAATTTGATTGCGAAGTAGAAAACTGCAATTAAAATAATTGTTGCGATAATTGTACCTGAATTAAAAGGCATTCCTAAATTATTCACGACATAAATCTCTGTTCTTCCAAAGAATGTCATGACAACTGGGAAAATAATCTTGAAAACAAAGATTAAAATTACCAACGTAATTACATTCGCTAACAAAAAGCTTTTAACTGTAAATTTATATTTTCGTGCATAATAAACGAAACAAACTGCCGGAATTGCTAACATTGCCATTAAGTGAACACCAATTGATAATCCAATAACCAATGAAATAATCACCAACCATTTATTACCTCGAGGCGTGTCTGCCACTTGATCCCATCGTGTAATCAACCAAAACAGTAAAGCGGTAAAGAAGGATGCCATCGCATATACTTCACCTTCTACAGCCGAAAACCAAAAGGTATCACTAAACATAAAAACTGCTGCACCAACTAAACCACTTCCTAATGCAATGATTTTTTGAGAAGTACTCATCTCTATCTCATCTACATTAATTGGATCTTGTGTTTTTGCAAACATTTTTCGAACAAAATATGTAATTGTCCAAAACAATAACATAATCGTTCCTGCACTATATAAGGCAGATGTACTATTGATTAAAATTGCATATTTACTGCCATCCCCAAATGCTAAGCCTGACCAAACCGCTCCGACAATTTGAAACAAAGCTGCACCTGGTGCATGCGTAATTCCTAATTTTGCTGATGATACAATGTACTCACCACAATCCCATAAACTTAGGTAGCGTTCCATCGTCGAAAGGTATAAAACCGAGGCAATCAAGAACATAACTAAACCTAAGATGTTATTCCATTTTTTGAAATTTATCTCCATCTTATTCAATAAACTATCTTGCGAAAATAAGATAAAAATTTGATATAGCTTAGGATTGAAAAGATTAAATTCTGATTAGAATCACTTTAACACAATAATGATTTTACGATTATTTTAAATTTATATTTACTATTTGTAAACGTTTAATTATCATATTAACAAAACATCAATTCAATTAAAAACATCACACATTTTATCAAATAGTTTTGATTCTAAACTTTTTTCATCTAAATTTGCAATGCAAAAAGCAATGCCTTTAACAGACAAAATTCTACAAACGGGCTTCACTTTTGACGATGTGTTATTAGTGCCAGCCTACTCAGAGATATTACCGAACCAAGTATCTCTACAAACAAGATTCACAGACAATATCACACTTAACATTCCGATAGTTTCTGCTGCGATGGATACTGTATCCGAAGCAAGATTAGCAATAGCATTAGCACGTGAAGGAGGTTTATCTTTCGTGCATAAAAATATGTCTATCGAAGAACAAGCGAATGAAATTGATATGGTAAAACGTTCAGAAAACGGTATGATTTCTGACCCAATCACATTATCGCGTCACCACACATTACAAGATGCTGTTCATTTAATGGAGAAATATAAAATCTCTGGATTACCAGTTGTGGAAGATGACAGAACATTGGTTGGTATTATAACAAACCGTGATATTCGTTACCAAGAAAACTTTGATCAATTGGTCGAAGATGTCATGACAAAAGAAAATATCGTTACATCTGATATTGATACTGATCTTAAAAAAGCGAAAGAAATTCTTTCTCGTTACCGCATCGAAAAATTACCAATCGTTGACGAAAACAATAAATTAATCGGGTTAATTACGATTAAAGACATTGACAATTTAACAGAATTTCCAAATGCATGTAAAGACTCTAAAGGTCGTTTACGTGTTGGAGCTGGTGTTGGTGTTGGAAATGATACGTTAGAGCGTGTTCAAGCCTTGGTTAATAAAGGTGTTGACATCGTTGCTTTAGATTCTGCACATGGACATTCTGCAGGTGTAATTAGTAAAGTCGCTGAAGTAAGAAATGCTTTTCCTGGATTAGATATCGTAGGTGGAAACATTGTAACTGCCGAAGCTGCAAAAGCATTAATAGATGCTGGTGCAAATGCTTTAAAAGTTGGTGTTGGACCTGGTTCTATTTGTACAACTCGTGTTGTAGCTGGTGTTGGAGTACCTCAACTTTCTGCTATTCATGATGTACATTCTTATGCAAAAACAAGAAATGTATCAATTATTGGAGATGGTGGAATCAAATTATCAGGTGATATTGTAAAAGCAGTTGCTGCTGGTGCAAACGTGGTGATGTTAGGAAGTTTATTCGCAGGAACGGATGAAGCACCAGGAGAAGAAATTATTTTCCAAGGACGTAAATTCAAAGCCTACCAAGGAATGGGTTCTTTAGCTGCAATGAAACGTGGTTCTAAAGATCGTTATTTCCAAGCCGATGCGAAAAAATTAGTTCCAGAAGGTATTGAAGGTCGTGTTCCTCACAAAGGTTCTATTGCAGAAGTTGTTTACCAATTATGTGGTGGTTTACGAGCTGGAATGGGATACTGCGGAACTCCAACTATTCAAGATTTAATTGAAAACGGAAAATTTGTTCGTATCACAGGTGCAGGTTTAAATGAATCTCATCCGCATGATGTTGTGATTACAAAAGAAGCTCCTAATTATTCGAATTAAGAGATTTATCCATATATCAAAAACAAAATAGCAAGCCATGTGGCTTGCTATTTTGTTTTTGATATAAATCTTAAAGCTTGTTCAAGTAATCTACAAGTTTTATCTTATCTTTTTCAAAACTTAAATTTAAATTATTTTTAATTACAAATTCTACTAAATTTGGATTATTAAAAATCTTATTTAGTTGTTTTTCATTTGTAGGAAAAACATAAAACTTATCTTCTTTATGTCTAATTAAATATAAGTCACTGTCATTCACCAATGAGAATTTTGTATTTGCTTTATTTGCATTATTTTTAAATTCTCCGTGAGTAATAATTTTTTTATTCCTTTTATATAAAGAATATTTTTCTTTATCATAAACTAAAACCTCTAAATACCCTTCAATTTTTCCATTTTTAGTTGGATATTTAAGAAATTGATATTGAGTTAAAGGAAAATAAATCATCAATTCAGGAACTTTTGTTAAATTAAAAATCTGTCCATCTTTTTCAAATTCCATTTCATCTGAATAAGCATTGTATCTAAGTTTAGAAAAGTCTAAATTAAAACCTTTTATTTCTATATCCTCAAAATTTGGATTAAAATACTGGCTACCTTCATATTGAGTTATCACTTCACCTTTATTTCTTAAAGCAATTTCATTTTGAATATTACTTATTTGATGGGATATTCTTTCATTTAAAGCTCTATCAACTCCATCTGTTAATAAATTTTGTTGTGCATTGACACCTAAACAAAAAGAAGCAAAAAAACAAAATATTTTAATTTTTAACATACTCATAATATTTACTATCCAATATACAATTTATTTCATTAAAAATCAATAAAATAAAAAAAGCAGCAAAAATAATTTTGCTGCTTTTATAAAGAAAATGGATATTATATTATTTAGTCATCCACCATAATTTTCCATTAATTGGATCCTTTCCACCATAAGCTGAAACTGCTTCATTCCAATTTGTAGTATTAAGAGTTTGTTCACCTAATGGATATGAAATTCTATACGGAATATCAGTCATACCTGCTACTAATGGAGTGAATACGTATGGAGTACCATCTATTTCATATCCAGTTTGACCAGGTAATAATAAAATATTACCATTAGGATATCCTGTACGTCTATATTCTACCCAAGCAGTTTGAGGCTGCATATACAAAGCAATATACTTTTGAGTAATTACATTTTCTTTATTTGCAGCTGGTAATGCAGCTACATAAGCATCAATTTTAGCTTGATCTACTCCCCATTTTTGCATAGATGCTATCACACCATTCACATAATTAGTTTGGTTCCAACCATTAGCTTCTGATAACAAGAATTCTACTTCAGAGTATTCCATTAAAACCTCAGCATAATCTGCAGAGAAAATAGTTTTTGAAAATGGAGACACTTTAGAGACTTGATTATTTGACGATAAACGATCAGAAGGTAATCCATAAGGAATTCCTTGATATTTTGTAATATCATCTGTTTCTTCATAGTTACCTGAACCAGCGTTGGCTTTTGATGTACCTAAAGGTGCAGCATATTTTTGTAAACGTGGATCAACTCCATAATTACCAGATTGTCCTTTTAATAATCTTATTAATTGATTATTTACATAAAAGTCATTTCTATTTCCCACGAAAAATTCGCTCCAAAATGGAGAACCTTCCACAGCCGATGTTCCATAATGTTGCAAAGCATTGTCTTCATTTGAGGTAAAAACTCCTTTTGCAATAGCATCTTGCATTTCAGCTTTCGCTTCAGGATATACATCTTTAATTTGGTTAGCAATTCTTAAACGTAACGAGTTTGCAAATTTTTTCCATTTAGATGCATCTCCAAAATAAATTTGGTCACCAATTTTATTCTCAGGACTTGTAAATACATTCTTTTCAGTAATATCCAATTGCGCTTCAGCTTCTTTTAGCTCTTGTAACAAATTTTTAAAGATAACTTCTTGCTTAACATATTTAGGTTGAGCATACGTATCAATTTGTAAAGCTTGAAAATCTGGATTCTTTGCACCACTTAATGACCAATATGGAACATCTCCGAAATAATTTGTTAAATCTAAGAATTCGTAAGCCATCATAATACGTGCTACAGCAATCTGTGTATCAACATCTCCGTAAGCAGCTTGTTGTGGTCCTAAAACAGGATCTGTACAAATACTTATTACCTTTTTTAAGTTAGATAAAGATCGATAACTTGCGTTCCATGCTTGATCTCCTGTTGTCGTACGATAAGCGTATTTATCCTCTTCTGTATAGTTTCTCTGTGCTGAATATTGTACCCAAGGCAATAACATACGTCCAGACACCCATCCATCTCTCATTTCATCAACAAATATTTTAGTTGCAATTGGAAAGATTGTATATGTAGGCGCATTTTCGGGTGCATTAGGACTAATATTCATTTCTTCAAATCCATTATCGCAAGAAGATAATAAAGCACTTCCTAGTAATGCTGATAATATAATTGTTTTATTGATTCTCATAATAATTTAATTTTTAGAATTGTAACTTAAGATTCATACCATAAGTTCTTGTAGATGGTAAAGACCCTCCTTCAATACCTTGTATATTTCCAGAACCATAAGAAGCCATTTCAGGATCAAATCCTTTTTTATCTAATCCCCATGTAGCTAAGTTTCTACCAAATGCAGATACAGTAACGTTAGCAAAAGGCCCTGCCCATTTTTTAGGGAAAGTATACGATAAAGTTACTTCACGTAATTTGATGTAGTCTGCATCAAAAACATTTCGGCTATCTACACCATTATAATATGCTTTATAATAATCGTAAGCAGAAACTTCAGTTGTGTTTTTAACATATGATTTTGTTCCTTCATCCCACATTACACCATCTGCAACAACTCCATTCTCACGAACTCCATTAGCCGCGGTTTCTTCTAACATTCCAGAGTACATTCCCCACATATGTGAAGTAGAGAAGAATTTACCTCCTTTTTGAATATCAATTAATGCAGATAAAGAAACCCCTTTGTATGTAAATGTATTTCGGATACCCATGTTATAATCTGGAATAATTGATCCTAAGTTTGTTACTGCTGATTTTTCATAAAATCCATTTGCATCAACAACTTTATTTCCATTATCATCATAAACATAATCCGTTCCTCTTAACTGTCCGTATTGTTGACCTGATAATGCCCATAATTGTACACTAAAAGGAGCTGTCGTTAAGTTATATGAATCCATTTCATCAGAAACTTTACCTACTTTATTATTGTTTTTCGCAAAGTTCCACGTTACTCTCCATTCAAAATCTTGATTTCTTAATGGAACAATATTTACTAATGCTTCTATACCTTCATTAGTCATTTCTCCTGCATTCAACCATTTAAATCCATACCCTGTAGACCATGAGTGCTGAATAGGCACTAATAAATCTGTACGTTTTTCATTATAATAAGTTAAATCAAAACCAAAACGATTATTAAACATCGAAGCTTCTAAACCAACTTCCCAAGTATCTTTAATCTCAGGTTTTAATAATGGATTTAACTTAGTATTTGATTGAATAAACGTCGGTGTACCATTAAAGTTTATATTTGAAACTAAAACATCTCTTGTTTGGAATTCTGTTAAATCCGATGATACTTGCGAAACCCCAGCTCTTACTTTACCAAAATTTAACCAACTTGGTTTAAATACTTCAGAAAACACAAAACTCCCTGTTACAGATGGATAAAAGTAACTGTTATTTATTACAGGTAAAGTTGAAAACCAATCATTACGACCAGTTGCTTCTAAGAATAGCATATTTTTATATCCCAAAGAAACCATTCCATAAATAGAATTCACTTCTACAGGTCCTCTATTATTTGATGTTGTTGGGTTATCTAAACTATTTGTAATAAAATAATAATTAGGGACAACTAATCCTCCATTTGTTGAGGATGATAATCTACTTGATGTTCTGTGTCTTCTATTTACTCCTACAAATGAATTTAAAGAAAAATCTCCCCATTTTTTATCAAAATGTAAACGCCCTTCATAATTCATTTCAGTAAACTTATAATAGTCTTCTCCATATCCAGACATTGCTTGGGAACCTACCGCTACACGCTCAGATATTTGCATATCGTATGTATCTCCCATTACATTTGCAATGGCATAAAGTCCTGGTGCGATGTCATATTTAAACTCTACATTTCCATAAAAACGATCTCTTTTATCTTTTGATGTATTTTCATACACTACCCAATATGGATTATCAGAATATGCAGGAGTTCCATCATCCCAAGATGTTCTATTCCAAGAACGCTGATTCCCATTAGCTAATTTATAATCTCTTAACTTGTTATAATCTAACTGTCTTTGTCCCCATTGGAACATTTTTTGAGCAACTGAGTTATCCCCGTATCCTACTTCTGGTCTATTAAAACCATCCGTTCTTGTATAAGTTAAATTTGTTGTTACAGTAAATACATCACTAAATTTATTAGATAAGTTAATACCTGCTGTTGTTTTCTTTAATGTAGAATTAGGTACAATACCTGTTTGATTGACATTAGATAATGAAACTCTTAAATTAGTTGATTCATATGATTTTGCAAAGGATACACTATTAGTATAAGCAACTCCTGTATTAAAGAATGATTTAGCGTCATTTTTTGAAGCTCTCCAAGGTGTTGTTTTCATGTAATCGCTAGCAAACTCAGGATCAAAAGCATACCATTGTAAAACTTCTTGATTGTTAAATCTTGGTCCCCAAGATTCATCTGTAGCATAATCTACAATTTGATAATCTTTACCTCCAATATTTACAGTTTCAAAGGTATCAGAAGCTCCACCCCCATATAAATTTTGAAGACTTGGAATTTGATTAATTGATTCAAAAGCAACACCAGTATTAACAACGATATCTTCTCTACCTTTTTTACCAGTTTTTGTCTTGATCATGATTACTCCATTCACAGCACGAGAACCGTATAAAGCTGATGCTGGTCCTCCTTTTAACACGTTTATAGACTCTACATCATCTGGGTTAATATCAAACGCTCCATCGCCATAATCACGACCTCCGCCACCACGCTGAGTATTTGTATCATTAACATTATTATTAGCTAATGGAATACCATCAATAACTATTAAAGGTCTATTTTCTCCTGTAATAGATCCAATACCTCGTAACGTAATACGTGTAGAACCTCCTAAAGATGACGGTGCAGTAATTTGTGCTCCAGCAACATTCCCAGATAATGATTGTAAAGCATTACTACCTCTACCTGCTTGAATAACATCACCTTTCACTTCTTGAGAAGCATACCCTAAAGATCTTTTATCACGTGTAATACCTAATGCGGTTACAACCGCTCCTTCTAATTCTACTGTTTCAGAAGGTTTTAAAGAAACTTTGTAATCTGTTCCTGCTCCAACCGCAAATGTTTGAGTTGGTAATCCTACTGCTTCTACTGTAACCAAATCTCCTTGTTTAGCTTCGATACTAAACGCTCCATTCTCATCAGTATAAGCCTCCTTCCCTGATGTTGTTTTTACAACTGCATCAGCAACTGGAAAACCATCTGGATCAGTTACAGTACCTGTAACTGTCTTTTCTTGTGCATATAAAGAAGTTCCTAAAAGAAGACCTCCCAATACAAACAAGTTTTTTAAATTTCTCCTCATTTGTTAAAACATTTTTAAAACTTTCATAAACTTAAGATTTCTATAACATTTACAAAACTTTTTTTCAATAAATTCTGTTAAATTTGCTAAAAAAATAAAAAATTGGATAAAGTTTTATCAAATCACGAACACGAGATTGGTTGTGACGAAGCAGGAAGAGGTTGTTTGAGTGGTCCAGTTGTAGCAGCTGCTGTAATATTAGGAGAAGATTTTGATAATGAAACCATTAATGATTCAAAAAAATTGTCAGAAAAAAAAAGAAACTCACTAAGAACGTTTATAGAAGAAAATGCTAAATTTTGGGCAATTGGAATTGTTTGGCCGAATGAAATTGATGAAATAAATATTTTGAATGCAAGTTTTTTAGCTATGCATCGTGCTATAGACCAATTAGATTGCCGAAAAGATTTTATTATCGTTGATGGGAATCGTTTCAATAAATACAAGGATGTTCCGCATGAATGTATTGTAAAAGGAGATGCTAAGTATATGAATATTGCAGCAGCTTCTATATTAGCAAAAACGTATCGTGATGAATACATGGAAAAAATTCACAATGAATTTCCGATGTATGATTGGAAAAAAAACAAAGGATATCCAACTAAAGCGCATCGTTTAGCGATAAAAGAGTTTGGTCCTACACCTTATCATCGGATGTCTTTTAAATTATTACCCGATCAATTGAGTTTAGATTTATAAAAAATTAAAAAAGGATACAATAAATTGTATCCTTTTTTAATGTGCTTCAAATAGTATCTATTTTCTTGTTACTTTTTGTGTGTAACTTCTTTTATCTGTCTGTATATTCAATAAATAAATTCCTTTTGGATAAGATTCTAAATTAATTTTAATTTCTTTTTTATCTAATTTATTTTTACCAACTAATAATTTTCCATTCATATCATAAACTTGATAGCTTACAATATTTTCTTTCGTTGTAATATTTACAAAATCTGTTGTTGGATTAGGGAATATCTTAAATTCGAGATTGTTAATATCTGCAAGTCCTAAAGTATTACAATTAATAGAGGCAGCCCATCCTTTTAGTTCTAATCCAGGATCTGAAACGAAACGAACTGTAATAGCTCCAGAATTATCTGTTGAAACAAATGGTCCAGGAATCTGATTACCATTTAGTTTATTCCCATTTTCAAATAATTTACCTGAGCTGGTTCCAATTCCATTGTATATACTCATATAATCATAAATTTCATCACCTGCTGGTTCAATATCAAATTCAGTGAATGTGATGGATACTTTTTCTCCTTCAATTGCTGGTTTGAATATTTTGACAATATTTTCATTTGGAGAATAATTACCATTTGCTCCACCCGAATCGTAATACAAATCTCCGTTGCAATAATCTCCAGGAATTTCTATAATTGATGTTACAGAAGAAGAATTAGATGTTGCTGTACATTTATTTGCTACTTCAATTCTGTAGTATGCATTTCGATCTAAATTTTCAAACTTTAATATTTTTGATGTCGTTTCTTTCCATTGAGCTTCTGTATCACCAATTTTCTGAAACTTATAAATCCAAACAGTTCCTACATCATCATTTAACGTATATGTAATATTTTGTCCTTCAAGAGAACCTGTTACAGATTTTATGGTTTGTTGACAAGTCATACTACAATCTGTACTTAAACAAACTTTACCATCAACAGTTGCACGAATCAAAGCACCTGGTTGTTCACCAAATCCATTCGATAAGTTAATCCCTACACCTCCTAACAAATGACAATAACTCATAATTGTACCTTTATCAGCATAAGGTATTGGTCCTGTAGGACAAGTACCTTCTGCTAAATCTGGATTAGCTGTAGGCGCGCAACCATCTATAGCTGTACCATCTCCATTCCATGAACATGCATGTGTATGAGGCGAACCTAATGCGTGCCCCATTTCATGTGTCATCGCCATAATTGTCCAAGAATAAACAGGCACATTATTATAAGTCATGTTAATTCCTGAATAAGCAAAATGATATTCATTATTACACATTGAATTTAGATAAGCAACAGAAGTTGTAGATGGATAATTAACCAAGTGAGCAAAATCTCCATCAAAATCAGTTCTTGTAGTTCTAAATTTATTTAACTGAGCACTATAATTACCAGTGTAAGGATCTTGTTCTGTCCAAATCATTACTTGAGACAATGATGTTCTTATGTAATCGTTTGAATAAAGTGTTGCAATATTATTATGAATAGCTGTTAACCAATCTAATGTTTTTGTTTCGTCAGATCCGTTTTGTTTATAAGGAGCATAAGCAATTTCATAATACACACGAACACATCTTTCTGTCATTTCATTTGTCGTATTTTTCAATACTTTTGCATCAAAAGATGGTTTATAATTTTTATTTTCTTCTAGTTGATCTACTGCACATTGTACATTATTTTTTGCTTCAACATTATAAGACGAATAGGATACATATTCTTCAGAATCTTTTAATTTACCAATAACCACGTCTCCTAAAGCGGTAGAAGAAGCCACACCAATTACTTGATCTTTAAAAACAGATAACGCTACCACAGAAGTTTTATCTCCACCAATTATACCTTGATAATATACTCCTGGTTGATAATTTATTCGTTTGTTATTTTGATCAACTGCTTTAAAATTATCTGTAAACAAGGTTTCATTCTTTACTAATTCTAAGCTAATTTTTCTTCCTTCAAAAGGAACCTCTAATGTAAAAGAATTTGGTTTTGATTGGTATAGATTAGATAATGCAACTTTTTCTAAATTAAAAACAGAAACTCCTTTTGCAAAGTCCGCAAACAAATTATTTCCTTTTTGTTGTATATTATCTCCAAATACATTGTAGGATTTGAAACTGCTACTTGTTAATTTAGCTTGATCTACTTTTTTAGCAATTGGCCTTTCTTGACCAAATGAAAGAGTGCTAAATACAAATGCAATTAATAATAAAATTAATTTTTTCATATTTTTTATTTTGTGTTAATTTTGGTAAATATATCAAATTTCAAAATTTTAACACAAAAAAAGAGTAGATAAAACATCTACTCTTTTCTATTTTATATAGAATAATTCTCTTAAATCCTTACCACATCAGGAACCAATATTTCATATTTTCCTCCATTTCTCATCACATCACGAACAATACTCGAACTGATGTACGCTTTACCTGAAGAAGTTAATAAGAAAATAGTTTCAATATTATGGTCTGTAATTGCACGATTGGTATGGGCAATTGCTTTCTCAAATTCGAAATCAGCTGGATTGCGAAGTCCACGTAAAATAAACTGAGCATTTACTTCATCGCAAAAATCAACTGTTAATCCATTATAAGACATCACTTCTACATTTCCAAATCTGCTAACAGAATCCTCAATAAACTTAATTCTTTGTTCCAGTGAAAACATATAATTTTTAGATGAATTTGTTCCAATTGCAACAATTATTTTGTCAAACAACGGAACTGCACGTTCGATAATATCTAAATGCCCTAATGTAATTGGATCAAAAGATCCAGGAAAAACTGCTATTCTGTCCATGGCGAAGGTCTATTTAAAGCAATTTCGATTTCGCTATCCATCAAATCTTCCAACGTAATTCCTGCATAAGCAGCTTGCTGAGGAAAAATACTTGCAGGTGAAAAACCTGGTAATGTATTCATTTCAATAAAATGCGGTTCTCCATTTACTATAATATATTCAGAACGAGAAAAACCAGACATATTGATGCATTTATAGGCTTTTGCAGCAACTTCACGCACACGTTGTTCAACTTCTGGTGTTAAACGCGCAGGCGTAATTTCGTCTGATAAACCATTGTATTTAGCGTCATAATCAAAGAATTCTGTGTGCGAAACAATTTCTGTAATTCCCAACACCATAGTTTCTCCTTTGTAATTTAATACACCTACAGAAACTTCTGTTCCATCTAAAAAAGACTCAACCAAAACTTCTTTATCTTCGTGAAAAGCTTTTTGCATTGCTGCTTCAAATTCTTCTTCTTTGAAAACTTTTGAAATTCCTAAACTTGAACCTGAACGATTTGGTTTTACAAAACAAGGTAAGCCTACTTGGTCAAGAATTTCTTTTGCAACATATTGATCTCCTTTGTTAATATAAATAGATTTTGCGTGAGGAATTCCATATTTACTCAATACTGCAATACAATCTTTTTTATTAAATGTTAAGGCAGATTGATAAAAAGGACATCCATTATATGCCAAACCGATCATTTCAAAATACGCTTGCAAATAACCATCTTCTCCTGGCGTACCATGAATTGTATTAAAGACGACATCAAACGTAATTTTTTCTCCATTTTTTTCAAATGAGAAATCTCCTTTATTGATTGGATATTTTTCATCTTCAATTTCGGCAAACCAACCTTCTTTTAAGATTCGAACCCTTGTTCTGTCGTACTTTTCTGGATTTAGGCTTGAGTAAATTAACTCGCAACTTTTCAACGAAATCACGCTTTCATCCGTATATCCACCTGCTACAACTGCTACTCTTAACATGTTTAATTTAAAATTTATTCAAATATAGAACTTTGACATCAATCATAAATATTATTTTTAAACTATATTTGTGCGACAATTTATCATTTCAATGAAAGGAGTAAAATCAATCATTCAAGTTTTGCTGAATGTAGCTATTGTAATAGCGCTATCATTTGGGCTTTACCATTTTATTTTTAACGTTTGGTTAGATTCGTATACAAATCACAATGAATTTGTTGAAGTTCCGGATTTATCAAAAATGAATATTACTGATGCTACAGCTAAGTTAGAAGAACTTGGTTTAACATACGAAGTAGATAGTTCTCGTTTTGATCCAAATACAAAACCTTTTTCAATTATGGATTTTTATCCAGCAGCAGAATCTCGTGTAAAAGAAGGGCGTCGTATTTTTATTAAATCAAATCCTAAAACATATCGTCCAGTTGAATTACCTGATTTAGTAGGTAAATCAAAACGTTTAGCATTTACGCAATTAGAAATTTCAGGTCTTAAAATTGGTAAAATTATTTACGAACCAGATTTAGCAAAAGATGCCGTTCTAAAAATATTATACAATGGAAAAATCGTGAAACCTGGAGAACAATTACCACGTTTTGCTACAGTTGATTTGGTTTTAGGACGTGGAATGTTATCTGGTGTAAGAATGCCTAATTTAGTCAATTTAACTTTGACTGAAGCGAAGAAATCAATTAAAGATAATTTTTTCGAAATTGGTCAAATTAAATTTATTGGTGCTTCGAATGATACAATTAACGCAAGAGTGGTATATCAATTCCCTTTTGCTACAGACACTTACGATCAAGGTCAACCGATTGATATTTGGTTATCAACAGAACCTCGCGAAAAAATTAGAATGCAATTAAAAGAATTGGATATTCAGTACAAAAACTTTGGCGAAGATACAATTAGCGGTTCTCAATACAGAGATATTATAACACAGAAAGCTGAGCAGCAGATCAAAGATATGCAAAATCAGCAACAACAAAATAATCCAACACCTGAGCAACAAAAGCCGATAGAAGCGCCTAAAGCTCCAGAAGAGATTATTATAGAATAGAAAGAATAAATGGCAGAAGATTTAGAAGATTTCTTACAAGAGGAAGACGACAATAAACTATACGAGCATTTTTCAATAACGGTTGACAAAGGTCAATCGTTATTGCGTATAGATAAGTTCTTGATGGTTAGAATTGAGAACGCTACACGAAATAAAATTCAACAAGCAGCTGATAACGGAAATATATTAGTTAACAATGAATCTGTAAAATCCAATTACAAAGTAAAACCTGGAGATTTTATACAGATTATGTTAGAAACTCCTCCGCGTGAGAATGAAGTTATAGCAGAAGATATTCCAATCAAAATTGTTTATGAAGACGACCAAGTCGTTGTTATTGACAAAGAACCCGGAATGGTTGTACATCCTGGACATGGAAATTATACAGGAACTTTGGTTAACGCCTTAAAGTTTCATTTTGATAATTTACCTTCAATGTCTGAGCAAATGGAGCGTCCTGGTTTAGTTCACCGTATTGATAAAGATACAAGTGGACTTTTAGTCATTGCAAAAACGGAAGTTGCAATGACAAGTTTAGCCGAGCAATTTGCAGCGCATACAACCGACCGTTTGTACAACGCATTAGTTTGGGGAGTTCTAAACGAACAAGAAGGCATAATTACTGGACACATCGGTCGACATCTTAAAGATCGTATGCAAATGGCCGTTTTTCCTGATGGAGAACAAGGAAAACATGCCGTAACGCATTATAAAGTAATGGAGAATTTTTCTTATGTTACATTAGTTGAATGTAAATTAGAAACTGGTCGTACGCATCAAATTCGTGCACATTTCAAACATTTAGGACATCCTTTATTTAATGATGCTCGTTATGGTGGAGATCGTATTTTAAAAGGAACAACCTTCAATAAATACAAACAATTTGTTGACAATTGTTTCGCCGCATGTCCACGTCAAGCATTACATGCACGTACATTAGGATTTGATCATCCGACAACAGGAGAACGTATGTCGTTCGAATCACCTTTACCTGCAGATATTTTAACTATTTTGGATCGTTGGAGAAACTATTCGGTAAATTCTGTTCATGCAACGGAACCCGATACTCCTATCGATCGTCATGCAAAAGAATTAGAAGATTAATTACCTATCTATATCAAAAAGCACTTCACTTTGGAGTGCTTTTTATTTCTCATTCAATCAGTTAAAAAAAACTGATTAATAAATTTTCAATAAATGAAATTCACTGAATTAAATATAATCGAACCAATTTTAAAAGCAATTGAAGAAGCTGGTTATACAGAACCGACCGAAATTCAAGAGCAGTCTATTCCACTTGTATTAGAAGGAAACGATATTATTGGTTGCGCACAAACAGGAACAGGAAAAACAGCTTCGTTTGCAATTCCTATTCTACAAAACTTAACGAATACACCAAGTAAGGGACGAAAAGTTAGAACATTAATTTTAACACCTACTCGTGAATTAGCGATTCAAATCAATGATAGTTTTAAGTTATATGGTAAACATTTACCCTTAAAACATATCGCTATTTTTGGAGGAGTAAATCAAAATCCACAAATCGGTGCCATAAAAAATGGTGTTGATATTTTAATTGCTACACCTGGTCGTTTATTAGATTTGATTGGGCAAGGACATCTTAAAATCAATCAAATTGAAATTTTTGTTTTAGATGAAGCTGACCGTATGTTAGACATGGGATTTGTTCATGAGATCAAAAAGATTATCGAAATTATTCCAAAACAAAGACAAACCTTATTTTTCTCGGCTACAATGCCAAAATCTATTCGTAAGTTTTCTCACACTGTTTTAAATCGTCCTAAAGAAGTAAGTGTTACACCTGTTTCTTCGACTGCTGAAACGGTTGAACAGTTTGTTTACCATGTGGACAAGGACATGAAAGTAAAACTTTTGGTCAATATCTTAAATGAACATCCTGAAGAGCGTACATTAATCTTTACGCGTACAAAACATGGAGCAAATCGTTTGGTTAGACATTTGGAAAAAGCTGGAATTCCTTCGGCTGCTATTCACGGAGATAAATCTCAAAATGCACGTCAAAAAGCTTTGAATAATTTCAAAGAAGAAAAGTTAAAAGTACTTATTGCTACTGATATTGCCGCTCGTGGAATCGATATTGATCAATTACCGTATGTAATCAATTATGAATTGCCTAATGTCCCAGAAACTTATGTTCATCGAATTGGTCGTACAGGTCGTGCGGGTCGCGAAGGAAAAGCAATCTCATTATGTGCTGCTGATGAAAGAGGTGATTTGGCAAATATTGAAAAATTAATTGGCAACTATGTTACTATCATTAAAACGCCAAAAGAATTTTATAAATTACCTGATGCCAATAGCAACAATAATTTCAAAAAAACAAACACAGGTTTCAAACCAAAGAAAGACACAAAACCGAAAAATCCTCATCGAGGGAGAAGAAAATAACATCAAAAAAATCACTTCGTAATGAAGTGATTTTTTTCTTTAATAACTATATTAAGAAATTAATATTATAATTGAGTAATCTTAAAATTACCTAAGTAGACTTGAGCTGGATTTTTATCATTATCCAATGCTAAATAAAAATATTTTTTAGTTTGAGGATTAACCATTTCAGTATCCAAAATCTTATAATTATTTACATAAGTTTTCATACGATCTTGCTCTACACTTATTTTTACATTCATTTTATTGTTGATAAAATAAGACATATTAGCATCTACACTACTTCTTTTGGTTCCATCAAGTTCTTTACTTGTAAATTCGAAATTATCAAAACGATACGATGCTCTGATATTAATCGGATTACGACTTCCTATATAATAATGTTGTGTAACACCTTTCACGTAATCAAATCCGAAATCCAAATTAATTTCTTTGGAAGTATCTGATAAGACAACCACATCAAATTCGAGCGTAAAATTTTCAGGTATATGAACAAGTTCTTTTATTTTATAAGTGTTATCGTCATATAAACGTAACCATTTTCCAGGATAACCAGAAACATTCTCTACTCTACCCATTCCATTACTTGTCCATTTTGTTGCCATATTACCAACCGAATTTGCTGAAAAATCATCTTCAAAAATGATTTGATTTCCACTCACAAAATCATAGGACATCACTGAATTTTCTTGAAATGGTCCACTTTGGATAGTTGTAGAATTCTCTTTACCTTTTTTAGTCTGAACAGATTCGGTAGTCGACTTATTTCTTTTAGTATTAATTAATTTATCTGCTTTATCCTCTAATTTTCTTGAAATAGAATTCAATATCTGTGCTTGTCCAATAAATGATAATCCAAAAAAAGATAAAACAAATAGCATTTTGTACATATTTTTCGTCATAGTTTTGATTTTAAATTACTTCATTTACAAATAAACAAAAAATAAAATTATCAAAACATCACTATAAACTATTAGTTTTTAAAATGTTTATCAATTAAAAATGATAACATCAAACAATCGATTACTGATAATTTTGATTAACAAACTGAATCACCAAATTCAAAGCATTAGTAGAAACAATTTTGATGAAATCTTCACGATCCAAATAGGGATAAAAATACTTTTTGTTAATGGTTTGTTGACCATTTGTCACCGAAACCCAAACCGTTCCTACTTCATTGTCATCTTCTCCTTTGTTTGGTCCAGCCACTCCTGTCGTTGAAACAGCTAAATTGGTCTTTAAAACCTTACAAGCTCCTAAAGCCATTTGCTTTGCGACTTGTTCTGAAACAACCGAATGCTGATCAATATCTTTTTGATTAACACCTAAAACAGAAGTTTTAACCGAAGTAGCATACGAAACAACACTACCAATAAAATAAGAAGAACTTCCCGAAACAGAAGTAATTAAAGTTGAAATATTTCCACCAGTACAACTTTCGGCTGTCGAAATTGTTAAGTCTTTTTGTTTCAAAAGATCTCCTAAAACTTGTTGCGCTTTCCCAGAATTTTCAGAAACTAAATATTTCCCTGCAATCAATTTAAATTTCTCAATTTCTTGTTGAATCAAATTTCTCAAAACAACCTCATCATCTCCAGTTGCTGAGAATCGTAAATCGATTGACGTACGATTTGGTAAGTAAGCTAAATGAATAAATTCTGGTAATTGACTTTCCCAATCTTCAACTAAAATTGCTAAATCGCTCTCTGGAATTCCACTGACTAAAATATCTCGGTGCACAATAATATCTGTTTGAAAATTATCTTTTAAACGAGGAATAATTTCATCTCTCATCAACCCTTTCATTTCAAATGGAACACCAGGAAGATTAATCAAAACTTTGTTTTCAATTGTTGTCCATAAACATGGTGCAGTTCCGTATTTATTTTGAATAAATGTTGATTTTTCAGGAATCAATGCTTGATCTTGATTGAGGTTATTTAATTCTTTTTTATAACCACGCGTGGCAAATAAATGGATGATATTTTCAATTACTTTTTCTTCTCTTATCAATTCGCACTCTAAAAATTGACATAAAGCCATTTTAGTTTTATCATCTTTTGTTGGTCCTAAACCTCCTGTTACAATAACAATATCCGACGTTGAAATTCCCCTTTGAAATGCTTCAATAATATGATTTAACTCGTCTTGAACTGAAATAATTTCTTCGACTTCAATTCCTATTTTATTTAATTGTTGCGCAATAAATGCTGAATTAGTATCGACAATTTGTCCGATTAAGATTTCGTCTCCAATCGTTAATAAAGTTGCTTTTGTTTGCATGATATAAAAAAACTTGCTTAAAGTTAAGCAAGTTTAGTGTTTTAATAATTATTTTTCAACTCCTTGATTATAGGCTTCTCGCTGAATTTGGGTTGAATCATCAATCATTTGAAGAAATTCTGCTTGAGAAACTTTTTTCAATTTGTTATTGATTTTGAAAACAGGAGATTTTTTTAATTCTTTTTTCTTCGTTGCATTCCACGAAATCATGACTTCAATATCATCTCTCAAATATTTATAATGCAATTCTAAAATCAAACCTTTTGTACCATAAAATTTATCTGGTGAATATGAATAAGAAATTTGAGGAGCATACCAAGCAATTAAATCATAGTTTTTATATTTAGCTGTCGCTTCTTTCGTTTCAATCCCAAGGATAGTTTTTGTTTTTCCTGTTTCTACAAAATTTACTTTTTCTAAAGAATCGTAAACAAGGAATTTATTCCCTGTAAACATATCTACTTCGTTAAAATATAAATTGTCTTCATAATTAAAAATTGGATTAGCTCCAATATCAGGACTAATTCCCATAAAGCTTTGCGGTGCTTCTTGAGAGTTATCTACTTTATCAATGTATTCTGATTGACTTTGTGATTCATTATACTTAAAACTATAAAACTGAGAAGGAATTTTTTTTGCAGACTCTAAGAATTCTTCACGTTGTTTTTGATCTGGATAATATTGTTTCAAATTTTCTAAAGCTTTATCTGTAAAATGAATTTGAGGTTGAACTTCCTATGCTATTTCATAAAACTGAGCTTGCGCAAAACTAGAAATGATGATAATTAGTGTTAATAGCTTTCTCATATTTATTTTTTATCAATTCCTTGAGTGTTATTATACATTTCGTTACGTTTCTTGTTGGCTTCGTCATAAATTTTTGCTATTTCTTGTTGAGATACAATAGGTAATTTTGAAGCTTTATCAGCTTTAAGAGGATTTTTGAATTTATATTTTTTTACATTTGGTTGAATAGCTTCTACACAAATAATATTATCCATTCGTCCAACTTTTTCACTTTCAACAAATAAATTCATCTCTAAAACAAATCCTTCAATTGGTTTTACATTTATCGGCATAAAATCAAAATCAATTTCTTTGGTATACCATGCTTCTACTTTATATTTTTTAAAATCAGAAGTTGCTTTATAAACTTTATAACCCAATATTTCTTTTGTTTCGTTTGAATATTCCCAAACTAACTCTTCTATTGGATTTTTGACAATATATTTTTTACCGTAAACATCTTCTTCTTTATAATTTTCATTCAATCTAAAATCTGAATATGTCACTCCTAAAGGCAGTCCTACAACTGATTTTTTAATTTCTCCCTGATAATTTTGATCGTTATTAATTTTTTCTTGTTCAACAGAATTTTGCTCATTTTTAGAAGAATAAATTAAAAAATCTATTGGTTTTGGATTTTCATTCTGTTCAATATTCCATTTTCTTTGTTCTTCATTTTTAATATCTGAAAAAACTTTTTCAATATATTCTGAAGTATACTTTGTATGATGTTTAAATCTTACTTTCACTTCATAAACTTGCGCTTGCGCAAAACTTGAAAAAATGATAATTAGTGTTAAGAAGTTTTTCATAATTGTAATTTATATTTTAAAAATAAAAAAAAGAGTTACAAATCATTGCAACTCTTCTAAATATTAAATTTAAATTATTTTTATAAAATATGTTTCTCAGCGTGGTAAGAAGAACGAACCAATGGTCCAGATTCCACATGACGGAATCCTAATCCGCGAGCAAAATCCTCATATTTTTTGAATTGTTCTGGTGTGATAAATTCTTTTAGAGGTAAATGTTTTTTTGTTGGTTGCAAATATTGTCCAATTGTAATTACATCTACATTTGCATCTGCTACTTCCTGAATTGTTTCAAAAACCTCATCTTCAAACTCTCCTAAACCAAGCATTATTCCTGTCTTTGTACGACGTTGACCAGCTTCTTTCGCATAACGTAAAACGTCTAACGAACGATCATATTTGGCTTGTATACGAACTTCTCTTGTTAAACGACGAACAGTCTCCATATTATGAGATAAAACTTCTGGTCCAGCTTCCACAATACGATCGATATGTTTTTCGATTCCTTGAAAATCAGGAATCAATGTTTCCATTGTAGTTCCTGGACTTATTCTACGCACTGCATGTATCGTTTCTGCCCAAATAATTGACCCCATATCCTTTAAATCATCACGATCTACAGACGTTAAAACAGCATGTTTGATCTGCATCAATTTAATAGAACGTGCTACTTTTTCTGGCTCTGCCCAATCTACTTGTTCTGGGCGCCCCGTTTTTACACCACAAAATCCACAAGAACGTGTACATACATTACCCAAAATCATAAATGTTGCAGTTCCTTCACCCCAACATTCACCCATATTTGGACAACTTCCACTTTGGCAAATGGTGTTCAATTTATATTTATCGACTAAACCTCTTAATTCACGATGTTTTTTTCCTGTTGGTAATTTCACACGTAACCATTCAGGTTTCTTTACTCTTCCATCTGGCAATAGCTCAACACTCATACATTACTTTTCTGATTGGCTAATTTACAATGTTTTTTTGAAAGATTTTACATCCTAAATAATAGATTATGCTTCAAATAAAATCTATATCTTATTCTTAACCGTTTTTGGAATATTATTTGAACTACACAAGAAAATCAAAACTATATTCAGATGAAAAAATCGATTATCCTAACTCTCTTTACTGTTTCTATTATGATGAGCTGCGAAACAAAAAAAGAAGAAAGTATTAACAATACAAAAGAAGTAATAAGTGATTCAAGTGCATCAATCATTCAAAATGATACCATAGCGGATATACACAATTCAAAAACATCTATTGATTGGGTAGGAACTTACGAAGGTGTACTACCTTGTGCCGATTGCCCTGGAATTAAAACAACTGTTACTTTAAATAAAGATGAAACAATAAAAATTGTTTCTGACTACATGAAAGGAAATACAACATTTGAAGAGCAAGGACAGTTTGAATGGACAGCAGATAACAACGCAATATTTTTGGATACAAAAGATAAAAACAGGTATTTTTACAAAGTAGGAGAAAATAAATTAATTGTTTTATCGCAAGAAGGCGAGGAAATTGATGGACCTTTAGCAAACAATTATATTTTGACTAAAAAGTAGTTAGATATATTGTTAATAAGTTTTTTAATCAAAAAAAAAACGGAAAAGAAAACTTTACCGTTTTTGTTTTTGATTATCTTCTAATACACCAATTTTAATCCTACACCAAATTTCATATCGCTGTCATAATGTGTTCGGATGTGCATATTTTTATTTAAGATGTAACTTAATTCTCCCATATATTCTTTATCAGTATTCCACATAAAACCTGCTCTTACACGTTTTGAAATCGGAATATCTTTGCGCATTAATTGTAAACGCACTTTTCCTGTGTGGTAAATTTCGGTCTGAAAATCAATCAACATTGGTAATTTATACACAAAACCTGCACTGAATAAACCTTTATTTCGAGCTGTTTTTTGTCCAAAAATATTTTTTTCTACTTTGTGACGTTTCGTTCGATGTTGATTCCAATCAAATCCAATGAACGCTTGTAAAAACTGATTCTTCCCAAAATATCTTCCCAAATGTGTTTCCACTTCGTAGCCATGTTCAGGTTTGTAACCAATTCCCCATTCCGAAGTCAGTGCCCAACGTGCATCTTGTACCATAAACGATCCATCTAAACCATTTGTTGCAAAGTCATTTTCAGCCATAAAATGTTTCATATTGCTATCCATTTGCAACATTTTATACATTTTTGCTTGATCGTGAATATATGGATTCTGATAATCTCCAACTTCAAAAACACGGTTCATTCCTGCCATCATGTGATACAAAATATGACAATGGAAAAACCAATCACCTTCTGTATTTGCTTGAAATTCGATTACATTCGTTTCCATTGGCATAATATCCAATACATTTTTCAACGGTGAATATGCGCCATTTTTATTAATCACTCGAAAATCGAAACCATGTAAATGCATTGGGTGGCGCATCATGGAATTATTGTACAACGTAATGCGTAAAATTTCGCCTTTTTTAACTGGAATTTTATCTACTTCAGACAATACTTTATTGTCCATACTCCATACATACCGGTTCATATTTCCTGTTAATTCAAAACGCATTTCTTTTACAGGTGCATCTTTTGGAAGTTCTGTGTTTTCAGGAGCTTTTAGCATTCCGTAATTTAAGGTCACAATATTTGAAGATGAATTTCCATGAGCAGAATGATCACTTTCTTTATTCTTTTTTCGAGTTTTTTTATTCGATTCGCCTGTAATTTCAGGATACATTACCGTATTCATATCCATTTGTTGCAAACTCATTTTCATACCCATATCATTCATCGAACCGTCCATGTTCATCATGTCGTTCATCATCTTCATTCCTTCAAAGTATTTTAATTTCGGGAGTGGTTCTATCAGTTGTTTTTTTCCATCACCAAGAAATAACGAAGCTGAACCTGTTCTGTCTTCCGAAGTTGCTTGAAATTCATATGAAATACCTTCTTCTGGAATCGTCACAACCACATCATAGGTTTCGGAAACACCAATAATCAAACGATCTACGTCTAAAGGCTCTACATCATTTCCGTCGTTGGCAACTACTGTAATTTTTCCTCCCGCATAACGCAACCAAAAATAAGATGATGCACCACCATTCGAAATTCGTAGGCGGACTTTATCGCCAGCTTTAAATTGCTTTAATTGACTTTCATTTGCTCCGTTTATCAAAAATTTATCATAAAACACATCACTCACATCCATAGCCAGCATACGCTTCCATTCGTTGATGATTTTCGTTCCAAAATGACCTTCTCGTATTGCTTCTGCATAACTTTGCGTAGATCCTTTTTTGATTCCTGCCCAATCGTTTGCATTGTGTAACATTCGTTGAATATTTCTTGGATTAAGATCTGTCCATTCGCTCAACATCACGTTAACAACAGGTAGATCATCAATTCCTTTTCTGAACGTTGGGTCGTTGGCATGTTTTTTCAACACCATCGATCCATACATTCCAATCTGTTCTTGATAACCCGAATGACTGTGATACCAGTGTGTTCCGTTCTGAATAATTGGAAACGAATAGGTAAACGTTTCACCAGGTTTTATTCCGTCTTGTGTTAACATAGGTACACCATCTTCCTTATTTGGCAACCACAAGCCGTGCCAATGCAACGAGGTATCTTCTTTCAATTGATTATGTACACGAATAACAGCCGTATCGCATTCAGTAAACTCTAAAGTTGGCATTGGAATTTGACCATTTACTGCAATTGCTTTACGTTCTTTTCCCGAATA
Organism: Empedobacter stercoris; assembly: GCF_020281205.1. Taxonomy (GTDB): domain Bacteria; phylum Bacteroidota; class Bacteroidia; order Flavobacteriales; family Weeksellaceae; genus Empedobacter; species Empedobacter stercoris. Next base: position 180,259 of record NZ_JACXZC010000001.1, on the reverse strand, counting down.
ATTAACAATGGTATCATGTACATACAAATCATATTCGACACGTTTTTGAGCAATAACAGATATAGAAAAAGCAATAATAGAAATAAAAATAAATTTTCTCATAACTTTTATTTTATCTGATTAAACTTTCTATAATTCTCTTCATTCTCAAAATAATCAACATTTCCCATTTGATCCTTCAAAACGATATACGCATTTGCTTTATCAACTTTTTTATTCGTAAACGGATCAATTGCAGAACGAGCACTTTCATCATTTGGAATTCTTTCTACACACATATTACAACAACCGTAATATGTTTTCCCGTCATAAGGCACTTCGAACTGATCTTTTCCCATATAAGCGTTGTTTACCATACAAACTTGACTATTTGGTACTTTATCTCCTACATTATAAGCAACAAGATTCGATACGTCTTGGTGAGCAACTATATGTTCGGTAGGAGAAATTTCTGTTTGATTTTCATCGGCTTTATTTTGACAAGAAACCAAAACTATTGTTGATAAAAAAGCGATTCCTAAAAGTGATTGTATATTTATCATTTGTTTCTATTTTAGAGTTTCTATTGTACTTCCACATGTTAACATTTGATTCCCGTAAAAAGGATTTTTGATGGATGAATCTTTACTCAACCAATTTGAACCTCCTTTAAACATGGGACAATTTTGGTAATAAATGGAATAACCTAAATTTTCTTTTTGAGCTAATTTGTACATTGGTTCAGATAATTTCGCAAACAATTCGCGTTGTTTTTCAATGTTTTTTTCATGAGAAATTTGTTTTGAAATGGATTCTAAATCCTTTAAAACATCCATCCAAACCATATGTGTTTCATGCGAAAGTTTTCTCATTTCTACTTTAGAAATTGATTGAGAAAAAGCCGTTATTTGTGTTGAAATTTCATTTGCATTCCCTGCAACAAAAGCATCTTTTAATAAAAAATATGCATCAAAAACCAAAGAAAGTTGATTTTGATTCACTTCATTTTTCACTTGATGTTGGTCAGCATGATTCATTTCTTGATAATTTATTACCATTTTTTTATCGCGTGGGTATTGACAATCTTGTCTTAATTTTAGATACGCTTCATCTGGAGCAAAATATTCAGAATTATCAAAACCTGACAAAGCGATATTCTTTAAAATTTCGTTTGAAGTTGTTTTGGTTGGATCATAAGAAATCGTGGCGATTTGAGAAGTCGTGTCGTAAGATACTTTCGAAATACGTTTTTGATTTCCTACATTTTCGATTAATTCCTTAGCTGAATTACAATTACTTCTTACCTCGAATGATTTCGTTTCAAGATTTTTGCTTTGCGCATTTACCACAAAAGCAAAAAGATTGACGATTAAAAACAAACTATATTTTATCATACTTTTATATTTTATCAATTGACTTTCTGTTGTGTTTACTTAATTGTTTAAAAACAGAAGGCGTTAAACCTGTTACTTTTTTAAATTGAGCACTGAGATGCGCCACGCTCGAATAGTTTAATTGAAAAGCTATTTCGCTCAATGATAATTCGTCATAAACCATCAACTCCTTGACTTTTTCTATCTTTTGCTGAATAAAATACTTCTCGATTGTTTGTCCTTCCATTTCCGAAAAAAGATTGGAAATATATTTATAATCTGCAGATGTTTTCTCGCTCAAAAAATCTGATAAATTCACTTTCAGTTCGCTATTTTCTTGATGAACTAATTGAATAATCAATGTTTTAATTTGCTCGATTAACTTACTTCTCTTATCATCAATCAATTCAAAACCAACTTCTTCTAACTCTTCTTTTATTTGATTCAATTTTTCAGAATCGATTGGATTTGTTAACTCAACTTCACCTAATTCGATATGATTTGCTTCGATTGCATTCATTTTCAAAATTCGTCCAACCACCACTTTACAGCGATGACAAACCATATTTTTTATAAATAATTTATTTACATTTTCCATTTGAATTATTTTTTGTGAGTCCTATTAAATCTACAATTTATCTATTACAAATTTCGTTCTTCTTTTAGCTTTATAATTTATATAATTCGGAAGATGATGTATATAATTTTCGTAAAATGATTTTCTATTAGAATAAAAACTTGTTCTCTATATAATTTATCTTCAATTGCTGAATAGATTTTGTAGTTTTGTGCTCTATAAAAAAAGCTAAAATGCAAGGACCAATCGGTGTTTTTGACTCTGGTTATGGAGGTTTAACTGTTTTTAAGGAAATTCAGAAAAAAATGCCTCAATACGATTATATCTATTTAGGTGACAATGCACGTGTTCCATATGGAATTCGTTCGTTTGAAACGGTTTATGAATACACAAAAGAATGTGTGTTTAAACTATTTGACTTAGGTTGCAACTTGGTAATTTTAGCTTGCAACACAGCTTCCGCCAAAGCGTTGAGAACAATTCAACAAAATGATTTGCCCGGAGGGAAAAAAGTTTTAGGCGTTATTCGGCCAACAACCGAATCTATAAATGAATATACGATCAACAATAAAGTTGGAATTTTAGCGACACAAGGAACTGTTTTGTCTAAATCGTATAAAATCGAAATTAATAAATTTCATCCAACAATAGATGTTTTTCAACACGCATGTCCACTTTGGGTTCCTTTGGTCGAAAACAATGAAATTAACAGTAAAGCTGCGCATGATATTGTGGAAAAAGACATTAAACGCTTATTTTCTCAATCTTCAGAAATTGATACTATTGTTTTAGCATGTACGCATTATCCTTTGTTGTTACCAGTTATCAAAACATACGTTCCTAATCATGTGACGATTCTTTCGCAAGGAGAATTGGTCGCGAATAAATTAATGGATTATTTGAAACGTCATCCAGAAATTGAGAATAATTGTTCTAAAAATAGTTCGCTAACCTTTTATACAACTGACAATGCTGAAAACTTTGAGGCGAATACGACTATTTTTTATGGTCAACCTATTAAAGCATCGCATTTAGAAGTTTGATTTTTTTTCCAATATATAAAACAAAAAACCGAGCAAAGTTGCTCGGTTTTTCTATTCAATTAAGAAACTAAGCTACAGTTTCTACATTTAAAATTTCATATTTTTTTGCTCCATCAATTGTTGGCCATTCTACTACATCACCTGTTTTGTAACCAACTGTTGCTAAACCTTCGTCCATCAAAATTGAGTGACGATTCTTTTTTGGTTTTGCTTTATCTGGACCTACGAAGTTTAATTGATATTCTTGATTTGAATTCAATTCTTTAATCGTTACTTTTTTCCCAACAGAAACAATATTATCAGCCATATCGCGACGAAGAATTTGCTCTGCATGTCTTAATTCTTGCGTTAAAATATCTTCCTGTTCTGCTGTTACTTTTTTTCTTCTTAAATGGTCTTTAATTAAATCGTATACACCTGTTGTTAAAATAATATTTGTTGTCATTGTGATAAATTCTTAGTTTTTTTTCAATATTTCGAAGTCGACTTTTAAGACCCAACTATCAAATGATATTAAAGTTTAGAACGCTACAATTTGATACAAATCTCCTTTCAGAAAATTGAAAATAATTGATAATTAAAATAAATACGGAGGTTCCCTGTCTTGGATCGTGACAGGGACTATTTTATAAACTCTTTCGAGCGTCTTAAGAAAGTATCATCATGCAAATATGCCAACGACAAAAACAACCAAGATTGGTTGTTTCTTCTGTATATGTCGATATAATTTGCCATAATTTTTATCATATGAACTTCAAAGTTACGATTTCTTTATGAGATAAAAAACACAACACTTATCCGATTAATTGAAAGTGAATTTTGTAGGAAAACTGATAATGTTCATTCTAAAATTAATAAAAACTAACTAATTTTATAAAAATTTTAAACGATTGAAATCTTACTTATTCATCATTACTGTTGTCCTGATAACGTGTAGACCATTACTACCGGTTATCGACTATTTGGTGAATTATGAAACGATTTCGAATGAATATTGTGTTAATATAGAACGTCCAGAATTAATGTGTAATGGAGTTTGCTACCTAAAAGAACAGATTTCTAAAACTATTGATGATGAACAAAATGACACAAATAAAACTCAAATTTCTTTACGTACTATTGATTATTTTGTATATCAACCCACTGTACTAATACCTATACTTCATATCATTGAACCTACTGAAAGAGTTTCTACTTTTCAATTAGCTTTCGAAACTCAATATCAATTGGATCAACAACTACAACCTCCAATTTGTTAAAAAACCCTTGATTATTATATTTTTTTATCATTAACATTTTATCAATTTGACATTTCATATAAGATTTGTTAAAAGCTTCAATTGTTTTATGATTGCATCGTTTGTGCTTTTAATTGGCTTTCGCTCATTAATTCCTTTCACTGTGTTTTTTAGTGTACAAGAAAAAATTGTTGAAGAATATTGTATAAATAAAGAACGACCAGAAATGCAATGCAATGGAAAATGTTATTTGTCTAAGCAATTAAACGAAACAGAACAGCATGCTGATTCTCTTTTGGTTAAAAATATTCGATTTACGGAAAATTATCTGCATTTCGAATACTTAGAAATTCCATTTATAAACGATTTTATCGTTACCATAAAACATCGGTACTTTTGGCAATCATTCTATTCTATCAATTGGGTTTTTGAGTATTTAAAACCTCCTATTGTTTAATTTTTATACAACTAATTATTCTCTGAAAACTATGATTGTTTTTGGAAAGCATTTTTATTAAAAAAAATTAAAACAAATATCAAAATGAAAACAATTAAATATTTTCTCCATTTATCATTTATCTCATTATTTACTTTATTAACTTCTTGTAATACAGACGATGATGATTTCTCTGAAATCAATTCAACAGAAACAGGTAAAATTCAATTAAAGTTTGAAAATGGATTTGATAATTTAGGAGGAATTGTTTTAGATCAAACAACACAAACTTCATCTAACGGGCAGAAACATAAATTCACCATGTTAAAATATATTATTTCTAACGTTACATTAATTGACGAGAAAGGAAACGAATTTGATTACCATAAAAATGACCCTGATAAAGGTGCTTTTGTTGTTAATCAAGATTCTGCAATAGCAAATGTGGTTTATTTAAATTTAGATGATATTCCACAAAACAAGTACACTAAAGTACGATTTGGACTTGGTGTATCACAAAAAGCTTATTTATTAGGTCAAACTGGACAGGCTACTTTTTGGGAAATAGCCAAGAAAAATGGAATGACTTGGGCTTGGGCTGCAGGTTATGTTTTCTTTAAAATAGAAGGTTTTTATGGTAAAAATACACCTGATACATTCTTCCTAACTCATACAGGAAATATGGGAGATATTGACAAAAATAATGTACCAGATCTGTACCGAGAAGTCACGTTAGATTTACCAACTTCTGCGCGAGTGACTTCTAAAATTAAACCATCTATTCATATTATGGCAAATTTGAATACGTATTTAAGTGGTGATCATCAATTAACATTAGATGAATCTAACAACAATGTAATGGGGTCTTCCAACTTTGCTCAATTGGTTACAGATAACATGCAAAAGATGTTTCGAGTTAGTCATGTACACAACGATCAACAATATCAATAATGTTCACAGCGGTGTTTTTAAACACCGCTAAATTCTATCACAATGAATAAAATTATAACAATTATACTGGGGATATTCATCTTATTTAGTTGTAATGACGATGATATTGATTATGGTCAAATTGTAGATGAACCTTACCAATTAGAATTCCCTTCTTATTTTCCTCAACTAACCTTTGACACGGATAAATATCCACTCACTAAAAATGGAGTTGCATTAGGGAAAAAATTATTTTATGAAGGTCGATTATCTCGAAACAATACAATTTCGTGCGCTTTTTGTCATATTCAGGAAGATGCATTTACCCATCACGGGCATCCTGTCAGCCATGGAATTGATGATCGAGTAGGAATTCGAAATGCTCCACCTATTCAAAACTTGGCATTTCTAAATCGGTTTATGTGGGATGGCGTGATTCATGATTTAGCTCAACAACCAATTTCACCTATCACAGCTGAAGAAGAAATGGATAGCACTTTCCCCGAAATCATTAAAAAACTCTCCGATGATGCTAACTACCGAAATATGTTTAGAAATGCTTTTGGAGATGATCAAATTAATGCCAATCGAATTCTTAGTGCTTTAGGACAATTTATGGCTTCTGTGGTTTCAAAGGATTCCAGATACGATCAATTTTTGAGGAAAGAAATAAATTTAACTGAAACCGAAGGTAAAGGGTTACAACTCTTTCAACAAAAATGTTCGAGTTGTCATAAAGGTGCTCTTTTAACGGATGAATCTTTTCGAAATACTGGAATGTATTATAACAAACAACATAAAGATGGAGGGTTGTATCGCGTCACATTAGATTCTGCTGATTTTATGAAATTTAGGGTTCCAAGTTTACGTAATATTGAAATGACTAAACCTTATATGCATGATGGTCGTTTCTATAGTTTAGAAGCTGTTTTGGACTTCTACTCGGATGGTGTACAAAATAATCAACATTTGGATCCTCAGCTTAAACAAAATGGTCAAATTGGAATACCTATGACCGATCAAGAAAAAAAGGCAATTATTGCTTTTCTAAAAACATTAAACGATTACTCTTTTATTCATAATCCTGCTTATGCAGAATTCTAAAAACTATTCAAATGAAAGTCTATATAAATCTAATTTTAGCTCTAATCATTTTTCCTGTTTCATTATTAGCACATACAGATAATGATTCTATCTTAGTGTCTTCTCCTAATGAATTAGAATTAGATTGTGATGCTTGCGGTTGTTCAGCAACTTCAACTTCCAATGGAATTGAAAACCTTATCAATTCAAACTATATTGGTGTTCGATACCTTCATCAATATTACAAAGCCAAAGAAGATGCTTTTTCTACTAAACGTACGCAGAAACAACATTTCAATACCATTTTATTATGGACGAGAATTCCAATCAATTCTAAAATCGATATCAATGCGAGTATCCCTTATCATTTTCATCAAAAAGATGGTGAAAACTCAACCTCTATTTCTGGTATCGGCGATTTGAATATGATGGGGATTGTTAAAATTGTAAATTCCAATTCGAACTCAAACGAATTAAAACATGGATTAAGTGCAGCAGTTGGCGTTAAAATTCCTATTGCAAAATTCGATCAAAAAAATGCTCAAACGACCAATCCAAGTTTTCAATTAGGTACAGGAAGTTGGGATACTCAATTTGGTTTAAATTATCAACTAACGTATAAAAATTCGGCTATACAATTGGTCACAGATTACAATTTGAAAGGAGAAAATAAGAACAAATATAAGTTCGGAAATCAATGGAATCAATTGATACAACTGCAACATCTTTTAGTAAGAAATGACAATAAGTTTCTTGGAAAAATCGGTTTCCAAAACGAACTTTATAATAAAAATGAACAATTTGAAGAATCTATTCCTAATTCGTCTGGAAATGCTCAATTTGTAAAATTAGGATTGGAAGCGGCTGTTCAAAAAATAAATTTTGGAATAGAATATTTTCAACCTTTACATTCCAATCTAAATTCTGGAGAAATTGAAGTGAAAAACAGAATAGGTTTCTTTTTAAATTATAATTTATTTCAATCTAAAAATCAATAAAATCCAATAAAAAAAATGTGGAAAATGTGATTTAATAAAAAAGCTTTCGAGATATTCGAAAGCTTTTTTTATGATTTGAAGTGTAAATTTTATTTAAACAAAAGGTGTTTTAACAACTTCTGCTAATACATTTTTATCACGAATTTGGATTCTAATTGTTGTACCAACTTTCGCGAAATCTGTATGAACATACGCCAAACCAATCCCTTGTTTCAACATCGGAGATTGCGTTCCAGAAGTTACGATACCAATTGTATTTTCGTTATCATCAACTACTTTATAATCGTGACGAGGAATTCCTCTTTCAATCATTTTAAATCCAACCAACTTCTTCTCCACTCCAGCTTCTTTTATTGCGCTTAGAATATCCGAAGAGATAAAATTTGTATCCAATTTCGTCACCCAACCTAATCCTGCTTCAAACGGATTTGTATCATCGTTGATATCATTTCCATACAAACAATATCCTTTCTCTAAACGTAACGTATCGCGTGATGCCAATCCACAAGGTTCGATATCAAAAGACTGACCTGCTTCCATCACTTTATCCCACATTTCGTTAGCTGCTTCATTTGCGAAATAAATTTCGAAACCACCAGAACCTGTATAACCAGTTGCTGAAATTATTACATTGTCAATTCCTGCAAATTTTCCTACAACAAAATGATAAAAAGGAATTTCTGCTAAATTGATATCTGTTAACGCTTGCATAGCTTCGATTGCTTTTGGTCCTTGAATCGCTAACAAAGACATTTCATCTGATTTGTTTGTTAACTCAGCTCCAAACGTATTGTGTTTGTTCATCCATTCCCAATCTTTATCGATATTAGAGGCATTTACAACTGCTAACCATTCGTCATCAGACATTTTATAGATAATCAAATCATCTACAATACCTCCTTTTTCGTTTGGCATTGCATTATATTGCGCTTGACCAATCGCAACTTTCGTTACATCATTCGTCAATAAATGTTGTAATAATTCTGTTGATTTCTCTCCTTTGATAAAGAATTGTCCCATGTGAGAAACATCAAAAACACCAACTTTTTCGCGAACCGCAAAGTGTTCTTGGTTAACACCTGCGTATTGCACTGGCATTTCATATCCAGCAAAAGGAACCATTTTCGCACCTAAATCTTTGTGCTTTTGGTTTAATGCAGTTACTTTCATTGTTTGTTTGCTTTGAATAAGTTTATAATTCTCCCAAAAATAAAGAAATAATTGTTAGGAAAATTTCTTAAATACTAAGTTTATCTAATTTTATGAATAATTTTCAAATCTCCTTTAGTTGCTTTATAAGGCTCAAAACGCATTATTGATTTTCCTTCACCAAATTTGTTCATAAACTTTTCGTTTATCTGACCTGATAATTTTTTAGGTTGACAACCTTCGCAAGGAATAATCAAAATAGTATCGTTTACTTTTCCTTTTACTTTTACAATTTCGTACGAATAATCTGTATCCAAACGAGAATTAATGGTATTTTCAATTGGTCGGTCAAAGCTATTTACAAAAAAAACTTGACGATTTTTATTGCTACCAATAATAATTGCGATACCAACTAAAATCAATAAAACGACAATTGATAAGGTTAAAATTTTTTTAAAGTCCATCTTTTTGGTTAATTCGTAGTTTAAAAGTAATAATTCATTCTGAATGAAAAAAATATTCATTTTATTTCCTATCTTTTTAGTCCTATTTACATTGATAATGAATAGTTGTACAAAGGCAAAAATTACGACAGAAAAAGAGCATGTATCCATCAAAAATATCCAAAATGGAGATTTAATCTTTGTTGGAGCATTAACCGAAGAACTTTCGGGTGCAATAAGTAGAGCAACAAAAATTTCGGATCAAACAAATTTTGATCATGTTGGATTAATTGAAAAAACGACTGATTCTATTTTTGTTTTGCATGCTGCGCCAATGGGCGGATCGCAACGCGAAGAAATTCATCATTTTTACAACGCGCAAACAGAAAAAAATAATCAAATTGTTATTTATCGTTTAAAAAAAGAATACCAATCGACGATTCCGAACGCAATTGCAAGAGCGAAAACCATGTTAGGAAAACCTTATAATTGGTTATATATTTTGAATGATGACGAATTATATTGTTCAGATTTTGTAGAAAGGGCTTTTCGTGATGATAAAGTTTTTGAATTGATTCCTATGAATTTCAAAAATAAAGAAACTGGAATTATTGATGATTTTTGGATAGATTTTTATCGTAAAAAAGGAAAAGAAGTTCCACAAGATGAACCTGGAACAAATCCAAATCAATTAGCAACTTCTGAGAAATTAATTCGAATTGGGGCGTTGAGATTATGAATAAAAAAAGAATATTAGCAATTACATTTCTAATTATATGTAGCGCATTTCTATTTTTTAATTCCAACCTTTACATAAATAATCAGAATTGGAAATATAGAAATGGATACCATGTTGGAGATACATTAAATAGAGATGTGAATATTTCTAGCGATGAAACTCTTTATTGCCTTGGATATATTTTAATAATCAAAAATAACAAAACAAGTGAAAAAGGGTATTATATAAAAAAACTCTTCGACAAACTCAGAGTGACAGAAATAGATGAAAAAACTCACTTATCATTCTTAGTCTATCAAAAAATAGAGACTTGAAGTTGTAAAGAAAATATCCCTACTTTTACCAGATGAAACAAAACATTATTTATTCTGTTCTATTTTTTTGTGTCTTGTTTGGGCTAAAATATTTTTTCGATAAAAGCGACATGCAATCCATGTTGATTAGTTCGGGAATTGGTACGGCAATCTTTTTTATTTACCGTGCTATAATTAGACAAAAATTATACAAACAAAAAGACCAAGAAAACTAATTTCCTTGGTCTTTTTTTATTGCGTTCATCGCTTCTTCTATATGCAGATCTGCTGTATTAGAAACAATATGTTTAATTAATTTTCCTTGTTTATTAAAGACAAATGTTTCGCGTGGCGTAATCAGTCCTAATTTCTTTTTGATTCCCAATAACTTTGTCAATTTTGCACCTTTATCAGAAAGTAGCGGAAAGTTAAGTTGATGTTTGGTATAAAACTTTTCGTGAGATGATGTTGATTGTCCATTAATCCCAACGACAACAGTATCCAATGCTTTAAAATCTGCATTCACATCTCGGAATTGACACACTTCCTTGGTACACATTGGCGTAAAATCCATTGGGTAAAAAAACAAGACAAAATATTTTTTGTATAAAAATTCGTCCGAATTAAACCAATTTCCTTTGTTATCTTCCAACGAAAAAGTTGGGATGTGATCACCTATTTTCATTCGCCTGTATATTCTACAAAATTACGTGGAGTTTCGTATAAAGTCACTTTCAATTCTAAATCTGAAGCTAATTTTGCACGAATTTTATTCCATATTAAAATCACAATATTCTCGGCTGTTGGATTTACATTTTTGAATTCTTCGATGTCTACATTCAGATTTTTATGGTCTAAATAATCTTCCACTTCAACCGCAATGATTTTTCGTAATTCATCTAAATTCATAACAAATCCTGTTTCTTGATCAACTTCACCTTTCACCGCAACAATAATTTCGTAATTATGTCCGTGATAATGGGGATAAGAACATTTTCCGAAAACTTCAAAATTTTGTTCCTCGCTCCAATTTTTATTAAATAATCGGTGGGCAGCGTTAAAATGTGCTTTTCTGTTGACAGTAACTTTCATCTGGTATAATTTTTATTCTTCGATATACGAAACGTAATGTTCAAAAATAATTTTGAACCAAGCGGTATAATTTTGAGGATTTTTTTCCATATCCTTTTTCAAATCATCCAATTCAACCCAACGATAAGCCATCACTTCTTCTGGATTCAATTTTGGGTCTTCATCAAATGTGCCGATAAACACATGGTCCAATTCATGTTCGATCAAATCGTTTTCTAAATGAGCTTTGTAAATAAAATTAAATTTATACTCTAATTCACAATCAAACCCCATTTCTTCTTGCAATCTTCTATGTGCTGCTTCTTCGTATGTTTCGTTATCACGCGGATGACTACAACACGTATTGGTCCACAACGTAGGCGAATGATATTTACTTGCAGCTCGTTGCTGAATCATCAATTCACCTTTCGAATTGAATACAAAAACAGAAAATGCCCGATGTAACAAACCTGCGACATGTGCTTGTTGTTTTTCCATCAATCCTAATTTTTGATCATCTTGATCAACTAAAACTACGAATTCTTTCATGTAACAAAAATAACCTTTTAAATAGGATTAAAAAAGAAGTTCGATTTCTTTGTGTTTAAATTCTCTTAATTCTTGATTGATCTCAATCAGTAAATTTCCTGCCTCATTTACATCCAAAATGGTTCCTTCAACTAATTCACCATCTACTCTAAATGTTGAAATTTCATCTTTTCGAAATAAATTATCTAAATAGGTTTGATGTATTTTTTCGAAATTCTTGTGTTCTAAGTCTCTATATTCTTGTTCAAAAAAACGCATTAAATCTGACAAAATTTCCTCAATGTCATATGTTTTGTCAGTTACTTTACAGATTGATGTAGCTTTTGGTAAGTGATTAAAATCAGTTTGATTAACATTTATTCCTATACCAATTATAGAATTCATCACTCCATTTGATCGGTGATTTTCGATTAAAATTCCACAAACTTTTTTATCCTTCAAAATGATATCATTTGGCCATTTTACGTTAGTTTTCGGGTGAAATTGTTTTAAAAATAGACAAATAGCATTTGAAACCCATTGATTAAAATAAATTAACTCTTGAAAACTATAATCCGTTTTCAGTAAAAAACTAAAGGTCAAATTTTCTCCTGCCACAACTTTCCATTCATTCCCAGCGTAACCTTTTCCTTTTGTTTGATTTTTAGCATGTATGACAGTCCAACTATTGGCATCTTTTTTGGACAATTCGACCAAGAACTCGTTCGTATTAGGCAAAGAATCAAAACTAATTAAATACATTTTTTTTACTATTTTTAAAGAGTGGTTAAAGTTATTTTAAAAAGTTTAAACTTTAATAAGGATTCACTAAATTTGCGAATCACAAAATAAAAGATGATAGATACTCAATATACAAAAGACTTGCTAGATAGCATTGTTGATGGAATTACAAATGTGAAAGGAGAAGAAATTACGATTTTGGATCTTCGAGAAATTGAAAATGCAATTTGCCAATACTTTGTTATTTGTACAGGAAATTCTAACACTCAAGTTAGTGCAATAACAGGTTCTATAGAAAGAACTGTAAAATCTGAAATGTCAGAAAGACCTTTTCATGTAGAAGGAAGACAAAATAACCAATGGGTTTTAATGGATTACACAAATGTTATTGTCCATGTTTTTCAAAAAGAATACAGAGAATATTACGATATCGAAAGTCTTTGGGGTGATGCTGTAGAGACACGTATCGAAATGGAATATTAATCATAACTGAAACCAAAAAAATTGAAAAAAAATAATTTTAAACCTTCGGGATTTAATCCTACATGGATATATGGTATTATAGGATTATTGCTGATTGCCTTTTTATTATTTTCTGATAATATTGGAGGTGTAGGCGGAACTACTAAAAATATTGACCGTACTACATTCCTTACTTATGTAGAAAAAGGCTATGTTAAAGAGGCAGATTTAGAAAAAGAAACAGGTCGTGTAAGTGTTTACTTAACAGAAGAGGCCTTGAATAATGAAGAATTTAAAAAGTTCAAAAATACAAAGGAAAATTTAAATCCTTTTGCAACAGGAGCTCCAAACTTCACTTTTAATGTAGCAGATGCTGGAAATTTTGAAAAAGATTTTTACGAAAATGTTGAAAAAAGTCCAAATAAAACTGCAAAACTTAATACACTTGTATCAAACGGTTTTGGAGGATTATTTATGAATCTTTTCATTTCATTAATTTTCTTCGGATTAATCTACTTCTTACTATTCAGAAGAATGGGTGGAGGTGGATCTACTGGCGGAGGTGGCGGAATCTTCTCTGTGGGTAAATCTAAAGCAAAATTGTTTGAAGGTGATGATCACATCAAAACAACTTTTAATGATGTAGCTGGTTTAGAAGGTGCCAAAGAAGAAATAGAAGAAATTGTAGAATTCTTAAAACACCCAGATAAATTCACAAAATTAGGTGGACGTATACCAAAAGGAGCCTTATTAGTAGGACCTCCAGGTACAGGGAAAACCTTATTAGCAAAAGCTGTTGCAGGAGAAGCAAAAGTTCCTTTCTTCTCATTGTCAGGATCAGATTTCGTAGAAATGTTTGTGGGAGTTGGTGCATCTCGTGTACGTGACTTATTCAAAAATGCAAAAGAAAAATCTCCGTCAATCATCTTTATTGATGAGATTGATGCAATTGGTCGTGCACGTGGAAAATCAAACTTTACAGGATCTAATGACGAACGCGAAAATACATTAAACCAATTATTAACAGAAATGGATGGTTTCGGAACAGAATCTAACGTAATTGTAATTGCTGCAACAAACCGTGCCGATGTATTGGACAAAGCCTTAATGCGCCCAGGTCGTTTTGACAGAATTATTCACGTCGATTTACCTGAATTAAACGAACGTAAAGAAATCTTCGCGGTACATTTACGTCCTTTAAAATTAGGTGAAGATGTTGAAATAGAATTTTTAGCGAAACAAACACCAGGTTTTTCTGGAGCAGATATTTTCAATGTTTGTAACGAAGCAGCTTTAGTTGCTGCTCGTAAAAATAAAGAAGTAGTTGAAAAACAAGACTTCTTAGACGCTGTAGACCGTATTATCGGCGGTTTAGAGAAGAAAAGTAAAGTAATCAAACCATCTGAGAAAAAACGTATCGCTTATCACGAAGCTGGTCACGCAACAATCGGTTGGTTAACAGAACATGCTGCACCTTTAGTTAAGGTAACTATCGTTCCTCGTGGACGTTCATTAGGAGCCGCTTGGTATTTGCCAGAAGAAAGACAAATTACAACAACAGAACAATTGTTAGACGAAATGTGTATGACAATGGGTGGTCGTGCTGCGGAAGAAGTTGTTTTTGGTAATATTTCTACAGGAGCGTTAAGCGACTTAGAAAAAGTGACAAAACAAGCCAATGCAATGATTAGTATTTATGGTCTTAATAAAGAAATCGGAAATGTTTCGTACTACGATTCTTCTGGGCAAAACGAATACGGATTCAGTAAACCATATTCTGAACAAACAGCTCAAGTTATTGACAAGGAAATTAAGAAAATGATTGAAGAGCAATATGTAAGAGCAAAAGAAATCTTAGATATTAATCGTGATAAAGTTGACTTATTGGCTCAAAAATTAATTGAGAAAGAAGTTATTTTCAGAGAAGATTTAGAAGAAATCTTCGGCCCAAGAAAATATGTCAGCGAATTAGATCAAATGGAAGAGAAAGATGAAAAAACTTTCGAAACTGAACCGCAACAAGTAGTTCAACCAGAATCTGGAAATGATATTTAATCAAACCATATAATTTTCAAAAAAAATCGCCTTAAATAGGCGATTTTTTTTTACTTCTTATTATATTGTTAAAAATTATTACCTTTAGGGTAAATTTGTATTAAACCCGTACAAAAATTATACATTCCCATGTGGAAAGCAATTAAAAACCTACTTAAAAAAGCGACAGAGAAATCTGAAAATATTGACGATGATAATCATATTGATTTATTTCATCCCAATTTTTCTGAAAACAAAATTTCTATGGACGAAGTTTTTGCTACAAACTTCAACGCTGGTGGTGGTCATTTTTTATTCTGTGATAACAATCAAGAAGCTTTTCAAAACTTAAAAGAAATCATCAATTACGAAAATGTAACCGAATTAATTTGTCTTGATCCGAAACTTCAAGAGATGTTAACAAATAATCAGATTCCATATGTAGAAAACCCATGTGACTCGCGTTACACACTTAGTTTTCTGAATTGCGAATTCTTAATTGCGTTTGATGGTAGTATTATGTTATCTGCACATCAAACTTGTGGTAGAAATATAGATGATTTTCCATCAAATTTTATTATCTATGCACGCCCATCTCAATTAGTAGAAAATGTTGGGGCGGCATTACAAAAATTACGAACATTAAAAAAAGACAACCTTCCATCTAAAATAACTTCTATTCGCGGGAAAAACATGCACAAATTTCCTAATATACAGAATGCGAAGAATATTTATTTGTTGTTGGTTGAAGAATAGCGATGAAAAATTTAGCAATTAGAGCTTTCTCGGGACTTATATATGCACTTATTATATTTTTCGGAACAACAATACATCCAAAAGGGTTAATCGTCTTAATGATGGTTTTCGGACTTTTTTGTTTGTACGAATTCTTTAAAATCACAAACCTTACCAATAAACTTTACAAATTAGGAGCTTTGTTAGCTGCATTAATTGTTTTTGGTTATTATGGAAAAGAGTTTTTAGAAGCCTTCGAAACATCTAACCATTATTATTTTCACTTAAGAAGTTTATATTTCATTATACCTGTTTTATTTGTTTTTAGCATTTATGTTATTTTCAAATCTACAAATGAGTTATTGAATGATTTTGGAAAAGTTACTTTGGGTTTAACATACGTTATCGCTCCTTTTGCTGTCGCACTAACCTTACCAAGTTTTGATTATGCTTTAGGCGAAAAGGTAATGCATAACGAAGTTTTCTTTGTTTTCTTATTACTTTGGTGTAGTGATACATTTGCTTATTTGACAGGAAACTTAATCGGAAAACATAAATTAGCACCAAAAATATCGGGAGCTAAGACATGGGAAGGATTTTTTGGAGGAATCGTTTTTACGTTAATAGCTGGATTTTTGATTCAGAACTATTTTGGAGATAACTTACATGGAAATTGGATGATTATAGGTTTAATCGTTGCTGCATTAGGTCCAGTAGGAGATTTAACAGAGTCTAAATTGAAACGTTTTTTCAATGTAAAAGACAGTAGCAATTTAATTCCTGGTCATGGTGGTTTTTTAGATCGATTAGATAGTTTTATATTTGTCGTCCCATTTGTTTATTTGTATTATTTATTCGTATATATTTTATGAAACTTCACAGAGAAGGAACAGCAATTTTGATCGGTTGCTTAATTTTATTTGCAATCGCTACAGGAGTATTAAATTACTTTTTCCCTGTTTATGGCTTTTATTTTGCCTTGCCTTTATGGATACTTTACGGCTTTATCGTTTGGTTTTTCAGAAATCCAATTCGAGAATCAGACTCATCTGAAAACTGCGTTATTGCACCTGTAGACGGAAAAGTTGTTGTATTAGAAGAAGTATATGAAAGTGAATTTTTGAATCAGAAATGCATTCAATTATCTATTTTCATGACACCACTTAATGTACACGTTACACGTTATCCAGTAAATGGAAAAGTCATTTATTCAAAATATCATCCAGGAAAATTTTTAGTTGCTTTTCATCCAAAATCATCAGAATTAAACGAAAGAACAACGGTTGTAGTAGAAAATGCTGACCATACAAAAATTCTTTTTAGACAGATTGCTGGTGCTGTTGCGAGAAGAATTGTTTGTTATAGTAAAGAAAATGACACAGCTGTTGCTGGTAAAGAATACGGTTTTATCAAATTCGGTTCACGTGTTGATATCTTTTTACCACTTGATACAGAAATCAATGTAAAAGTTGGTGATAAAACAAAAGGCGGAATTCAGAAAATTGCACAATTGAAATAAATCAGTTAGTTGAACTCAATGTTTTTAACTAATTTTGTCAAAACAATATATTAATCATATACCCATACAATAAATTTTGTACGTCATGAAAAAATTAATTCTTTTAGTAGCTGTTGCTGCATTTGCTACTTCTTGTAACTCTAAAGCTGGTGGTAACCACGCTGTACTTCCTGTAGTTCACGAACCTGCTACTGCTGAAGAAATGCATCATAAAGCTGAAGCTCCTCATGAAAAACATGAAGAAGTAGTTGAAGAAAAACAAGAGGAAGTGAAAGATTCTACAAAAACTGTAGAAACTCCGAAAGTTGAGAAAAAAGATACTTTAAAAGCTGAACAATAAGATTCAGCTTTTTTTATTCATTTATTTTAATAATTTTCTTATCATCTCCAATCACATAATTGCAATTCTTGGGACGAATGTAAAATGATCGAGTATTCGAATTATTTTTTGATATAATGGATAATATTTGTTGATAAGAAAACTCCTCTGCTTCTAATACTATATGATTCTCAGTTAACGAATGTAGTTCAGAAGTAGGATTTAACCAATAAAAATCTTCCTCATTTATATCAACTTTGAGTTTATTATTTGATGGATTGATTGAAAACTTCAAGATTTCTAACAAATATTTAATCGAAATTCCTAAACGTAAAAGTTGATAATTCAACCTATTATTTTTATAGTATTTCGCCAAAAAAATCATCATTGCTTCAAAAAAATGTTTGTAATATTTTTTATCTCGCTTTGTACTTTCTCCTTTATAATGTAAAACGGTTATATCTCCTTTATAATAGTTTTTATAGCCCGCTAATTCAGCACTGAAAGATAAATCGATGTCTTCACCATACATAAAATAACGTGGATCAAACCCTCCTATTTGTTGGTAAATCTTTTTCGTAGTAAACATAAAAGCACCAACCAAAATTTCGCAAGGTGCCGTTTCAAACTCCTCCACTTCTAATTTATAATAATTATTCTTTTGTGAATGATTAAATCGATTAAATAGTTTAGAAAAAGAGTTTTTTGCTGTGGGGATATTTCGTTTAGATTCTGGATGAAAATTACCATTTGTATCCATCAAACGAACGCCTATAAATCCAATTTTTTCTTTCGATTGATGAAGTTCTATTAAAGGTTTAAACAAATTCTCTGGTAGAACAGTATCCGGATTAAGAATCAAAATATATTCACCCAAAGCCTTTTCAACAGCTATATTATTCGCTTTTGCAAAACCATGATTCTCTTTTTGAAGCAGAAACTTAACCTCTGGAAAAAGGTTTTGTAGAACTGTAAAATCTATTTCTGATGAATTATTATCAATTACAATGATTTCGCCATCTATGTTTTGTAAAGCTTGTTGACACGAATCAAGGCAAAGCTCTAGATGTTTTGGTGCATTATAACTAACAATAATTATCGATACTTTCATTTAAAATTTATTTTCAGAATACGGTATTCGATGCTGAATAGATCGAACCAATGTAGCTTCATCTGCATATTCCAATTCATCACCAACACCAAGTCCTCTCGCAATAGCTGAAAAAATAATTTCAGTATTCTTTAATTGTCGGTACAAATAAAAAACAGTTGTGTCACCTTCCATTGTCGAACTTAAGGCAAAAATTATTTCTTTTACATTCTCATTCTGAACACGATCAACCAAGGTTTGAATATTTAATTGTCCTGGACCGATGCCTTCCATTGGAGAAATCTTTCCTCCTAAAACGTGATATTGTCCTTTAAATTGTCCTGTGTTTTCAATTGCCATGACATCACGCACATCTTCTACTACACAAATCGTTGTTTCGTCTCGTAAAGGATTATTGCATATATCACAAACCTCATCATCAGAAATCGTATGACAATGCTGACAATACTTCACATCATTCACCAGATGAGAAAGTGCTTCAGATAAAGCAGTTGTCTGAGATTTGGGACGATTTAACATATGTAAAACAAGTCGTAATGCAGTTCTCTTCCCTATTCCTGGCAAATTTGACATCTCTTCTACAGCTCGCTCTAAAACCTTGCTTGGGTAATTCATTCGTTCAAAAAAATTATAGACGACAAATTTACAATATTATCTTCTTAAATTTAATCGGTCATCATTAACTCAAAAATATTAAATTTGGGCTTATTTACTAAATAAATTATGAACTCAACAATTTTACTACTTTGTGTTATCGTATACTTTGTAGGACTTTTAGTTATCTCTTACTATACCAGCCGAAATTCTGACAATCAATCTTTCTTTAACGGAAACAAGAAAAGTAAATGGTGGTTGGTAGCCTTCGGTATGATTGGAACAAGTCTTAGTGGTGTTACTTTTATTTCGGTTCCGGGTACTGTTGGTAAGCTAACTGGATCGGAATATATTTACGGAGGATTCGAATATTATATGATGGTCATAGGGTTTTTCCTTGGTTACTTTATCGTAGCCGGAGTTTTACTTCCGTTGTATTACCGAATGAATTTAACCTCAATTTACACCTATCTCGGGAAACGTTTCAATGTCGAAGCACACAAAATGGGATCTGTTTTCTTCATTATTTCAAGAGGGATTGGTGCTACTGCTCGCCTGTATTTAGTTGTAAATGTCTTACAAATCTTTTTGTTAGATAATCTTGGCATTCCGTTTTGGGCAACAACATTCGTCTTATTATTGATGATATTATTATACACCTTCGAAGGTGGTGTAAAAACAATTGTGGTTACAGATACCTTACAAACATCTTTCATGATTATTAGTTTGATTGCTTGTATTTGGTTCATCTTATCGCACCTTAATTTATCTGTTGGCGAAGCTTACGATATGATGCAAGACAAGAACTACACACATTTGATTAATCTTGACCCAAACTCGAAAACTTATTTCCTAAAAACAATATTGGGTGGTATGTTTATCACGATTGCAATGACTGGTTTGGACCAAGAAATGATGCAGAAAAATATTTCGGTTGACAATCTACACAACTCCAAAAAGAACATGTTAACCTTTGCAGGAACATTGTTAATTGTCAATTTAGCATTCCTTTTCTTAGGTGGATTACTGTATTTATATGCGATGAGCGAAGGTGGTTTTTACACCGCCGATGGTTTCTTTATGCAACAAGGTGGGCAAAATATTATGGGTGATGATATGTTCCCTGCACTTTCTCTTTTAGGAGAACATTTCCCTATGATTATTTCGATTATCTTTATTATCGGTTTAATCTCTGCCCTATTCCCTTCTGCCGATGGTGCATTAACAGCGGTAACAAGTTCTTATTGTGTCGATTTATTAAACATCAACGAGGACAAAGTAAAATCGGAAAAGGAAAAGAAAAAGATTCGTATTCGTGTTCACTTAGTTTTTACGGTTGTCTTTTTTATTTTAATCATGGTTTTTAAAGCGATCAACAACAAATCTATTGTATATCTTGTGATGGAAGTTGCTGGTTACACGTATGGACCACTATTAGGTTTGTTCGCTTTCGGAATTTTAACCAAACGTAATATTTACAAAAAATACGCAATCATTACAGTAGCACTTTCAGCACCTGTCTTAACTTATATCATCAACGAATTAGTCATTAACTTTAGCGACTATAGAATTGGTGTTGAATTAATCATACTAAATGGTTTATTAACTTTTATTGGATTGTGGCTTGTAAGCTCTACCAAAGAAAAAGAAGTTTCTTACTAAACTATTAATCTAAAAATCTAATACTATACTACTTATGAAAAAAATTGCAGTTATCGGAGCAGGAAATCTAGGAATCTCAATTATAGAAGGTCTTATAAAAAACAAAGCTTTTGATGGTAAACAAATTATTGCAACTCGAAACAATTTAACTAAAATTGAACATCTTAAAAAACTGGGAGTTACAATTACAAATGACAATCATTTTGCAGTAAAAGAAGCTAATTACATCTTACTATGTGTAAAACCTTACAAAGTAGATGAGATTTTAACTCAACTAAAAAATGATTTTAGTACAAATACAATATTAGTATCTGTGGCAACAGGTATTTCATTGGAAACGTACCAAAAACTTTTGCCTAATGGAATATCTATTTTTCGTGCTATGCCAAATACAGCAGCTTCTGTAGAAGAATCGATAACTTGTATTTGTGGGAATAAAACCGATAGTACCTTAGTCAACGAAATAAAAGCAATTTTTAATCCTATCGGTGAAACCGTGGTTATTAATGAAGAATTGATGAACGCAGCAACTGTTATCGGTGCGTGTGGAATTGCTTATGTTTTACGTTTTATAAGAGCTATGATACAAGGTGGAATAGAGATTGGTTTCGATACACAAACTGCATCCAAAATTGTAACTCAAACAGTTAAAGGAGCCGCTGAACTTTTAATAGAAAACGGTTTACATCCAGAACAAGAAATTGATAAAGTTACAACACCAAAAGGTTGTACGATTGCAGGATTAAACGAAATGGAACATCAAGGATTTAGTTCTGCTTTGATTAAAGGAATTAAAACCTCATTTGAAAAAATTTAAAATGGAAAAAAAATTAAAATTAATCTGGGATTTTTATGGTCCCGATGCTATACCAACGGCAAAACATCACGCCATTCATCTAAAGCAATACGCAGAGAAAGAAAAATTACAAAGTACGTTTGCAGAATTTGTTGAGGTTGAACCTGAATATGCAGTTGCTTATTTGGTAGTCATAGAATCAGAAATGATACAAGTGCGCGATGCCCTAATACCACATCGTGGCGAATGGCACGTAGAAGAATAAGTACAGAAAAAATGGAGAAGCTTAGGTTTCTCCATTTTTTTGTATGATGAATATAATTTATAACCTATAAAATTAGAAGTACAAACAGAGGCTTCTTGTTTTTCAACTCTTACGCAGTTTTTCATTAACGCATCAGCAACTTAAGTTTCATTGGTCATTATTCCCCCTATTTGTAGCGATTTATGTCCTATCATTTTTTTGCCGATTAAAAAAGAATTATTTTTGTTCAAATTTTTATAAACAAACAATGACACTTCAAGAACTTCAAACACAAGTACAACAAACAAGGAGAGATATTTTGAGAATGGTACATGCCGTAAACAGTGGACACCCAGGTGGTTCATTGGGTTGTGCAGAATATTTTGCTGCATTATACGGTAAAATAATGAGCTATTCGACAGATTTTTCTATGGATGGAAAAGGAGAAGATTTATTTTTCTTATCAAACGGACACATTTCACCAGTTTTCTACAGCACATTGGCTCGTACAGGGTTTTTCCCAGTAAGCGAATTGGCTACATTCAGAAAATTAGATTCACGTTTACAAGGTCACCCAACAACACACGAAGGTTTGCCAGGTATTCGTATTGCATCAGGGTCTTTGGGACAAGGATTATCTGTTGCATTGGGAGCTGCACAAGCAAAAAAATTAAACAACGACGACAAATTAGTTTATACCTTACACGGTGATGGTGAATTGCAAGAAGGTCAAGTTTGGGAAGCATTTATGTACGCTGCTGGTAAAAAAGTGGATAATGTAATTGCTACAATTGATTATAACGGTCGCCAGATAGATGGAGATACTGATGTTGTAATGCCTTTGGGTGATTTGAAAGCGAAATTAGAAGCTTTTGGATGGATTGTTTTGGAAGAAAAAGAGGGGAATAATTTAGAAAAAGTTATTGCTATTTTAGAAAAAGCAAAGACATTAACAGGTAACGGAAAACCAGTTTCTATCTTATTATATACAGAGATGGGGAACGGTGTTGATTACATGATGGGAAGTCATTCTTGGCATGGGAAAGCACCTAACGACGAGCAATTAGCTTCTGCATTAGAGCAAAATCCAGAAACTGAATTAAAAGATTACTAAAAACAATCTAACATCATCAAAATACCATGAAAAAAATAGTTTATTCTATACTTGCACTTTGTTCTTTAACTGCTTTTGGACAAGAGAAAACATTTTCTTTTGACAAAAAAATAACGTACAAAGTTAATTTACCTGAAGAGTACAAAGAGCTGGTCAGCATACAAAATGATAATTTTCAATTTGTGATGTATCTATCAAAAGAGGCTGTTTTAGGAACGGCAGAGAACACACAAAATTTCTTAAATTATTACAGTACAGGGAATACTTTTTTTAGGGAATCATTCTTAATAACTGATCATAAATATTTTGATGTTACTGCAAATACGCTTGAAAATAATCTTTCGATAAAACTTCCTTCATATTACGAGGGGATTGGTGAAGAGGAAATAAAGCCTTATCAAGATCATTATTTTTCTAACATTACCAATGTTGTTAATCTAAATAAAACATCAACAATCAACGGATATACCTGTAATAATTACGAAGTAATCTCGAAAAAAGATGATTTCGAAACGACTACTTCTATCTGTGTTGATGAAAAAAACTCGATTGATAATATTAGTTTTCTGCTGTCTAAACAAAATATAAAAGGTTTGCTCGTTAATTTAACAACGAACGATGAAGCTACATTTGGTTTTACCGTTGATAAAATAGGAAAAGCGAATGCAAAATTAACTTTTGATCAAGCAAAAGAAATTGAGAAGTTCGCCGAAAAATTAGAAAAAAGTAAAACGTATTACGAAGATTTGTACGCTAATACAGTTGTAGATTCTACCTATACAGCATACAACACAGACAATCGTTACGAAGATCCGATAATTAACTTTTATACCTATCAAACATCTGAAAATGATAATGTTAATCAACTTTTTTCGACTATTGCAGGTTTAAACTACAATTTAGTTTATACAGATGCTGATTATGATGGCAATCCTGATTTGGAACGATCAACTGCACTTACAACAGCAGAAGGTTCTACGAATCAATTAATTAAGCAATTCAAAAAGAATAAATTAGCAAATAAAGGAGAAGTAAAAGAGTTAAACAACCTTTTCAAAACGTATTTTGAAGATGCAAAAAACTTTAAATTAACTGAGGTATCAACAGCTTATGATGAAGCTGCCGATGCGGTAGATTCTGCTTACGAAGCTGTAGATATTGCAGATTATTATGATCCTTACACTTCGACTTACAAAACGACTGATATTAGTGTAATTGATTTAGCAATCGACAATCCTAATGTACAGAGTTACTTGAAAATTGCACCAGCACATTGTAAAGATTTAAAAACTAAAATTCCGGCTTTCACAGACAAAGAATTAGGGAACTTGGTTTACAATTACGCTGGTCAAATATGTGATTTGTACATCTATCAAAGCGGAAGTGTTGGATTAACTGAAACAATTGATGCAATGAGAAAAAGTGTTTTAGAGATTACAAATAAATTCGATAAACTGAAAAAAGAAGACAAAGAGAAGTTAACAACTTTCTTTAATTCTTTGGATTAATTATTTATCAAACTCATCGATCATGAAAAAATCAATCAGCTTTATTCTAATGTTTTTCACCAGTTTTACTTTTGCTCAAATGCAAACGTATACATTTGAAAACGTCATACAATATCGCATCAAAAGTGATTTTTATTCAGATTTTTTAGATATTTTATCAACCAAAGATTACAAAGCGCATTTGATGATAACACGAACACCAATGGGAAATTTCGCTTCGTTAAAAGTAAACGAAAACATGTATTCTGTTTACAGCGAAGAAAAAAATCCAAAGGTTTTTAAAATAGATTTCGAAGGAACAAAAGATTTATTAGGAAATAAATTTCTTCTTACCAATCATCCAAGTTTAACTAATCAAGAGTTCGGAAACAACTATGTAGCAAACAAAACGGGTAAAAAAGAAACTATTCAAAATCAATTGTGCGAAGTTTATACTATTTTTAGAAAAGATAACGACAATGATAATGGAACTGAAATGTGTATTGATACAACATCTACTATCAACTCTGTTCCGTTTATCAATTCTGAATTAAATTTGAAAGGTTTGGTATACCGAGTTGGACAGAATATTGTGTTAGAAAATGTAGAAACTTTAGAAAATTGGTTAAAAAATAATTCTGACGAAAACGAAACGATTTCACCAACTGATTTTATGTATCAATTTGATGAGAAAAAAGAAGTAGAAGAATACAAAAACGAATACAAAAAACAAAAAAAATGATAGACTTAACATACACAGAAAAAAAAGATACACGTAGTGGATTTGGAGATGGATTAACAGAGTTAGGGAGAACTAACCCAAACGTTGTTGCATTATGTGCCGACTTGATTGGTTCATTAAAAATGGATCAATTTATCAAAGAAAATCCAGAGCGTTTTTTCCAAATTGGTATTGCAGAAGCAAACATGATGGGAATTGCAGCAGGATTAACAATTGGTGGTAAAATTCCTTTCACTGGAACATTTGCTGAGTTTTCTACAGCACGTGTATACGACCAAATTCGTCAATCTATCGCTTACTCAAACAAAAATGTAAAAATTGCAGCATCACATGCTGGTTTAACATTAGGGGAAGATGGTGCAACTCACCAAACTTTAGAAGATATTGGTTTGATGAAAATGTTACCAGGAATGGTTGTGATTAATCCTTGTGATTACAATCAAACAAAAGCGGCTACACTTGCTGTTGCTGAATATGAAGGTCCTGTATACTTGCGTTTCGGACGTCCTGCGGTTCCAGTTTTCACACCAGCTGATCAAAAATTTGAAATTGGTAAAGGAATTTTAATGAACGAAGGTTCTGATGTAACAATCGTTGCTACTGGACATTTGGTTTGGGAATCTTTGGTTGCAGCTGCTGAATTAGAAAAAGAGGGAATCTCTTGTGAAGTAATCAATATTCATACAATTAAACCTTTGGATGAAGAAATAATCTTAAACTCTGTCAAAAAAACAGGTAAAATTGTTACAGCTGAAGAGCACAATATCTTAGGAGGTTTAGGAGAGTCTGTTGCACGAGTTTTAGCTCAAAAATTACCAACAAAACAAGCTTTTGTTGCAGTTAATGATACATTCGGTGAATCTGGAACACCTTCAGATTTGATGAAAAAATATGGTATTGATTCTACTGCAGTAATCGAAAAAGTAAAATCTTTACTTTAATACCTTTCAATAAAATAAAAAAGGAGCTTATTAAAAGCTCCCTTTTTTATTGTTTTAGATTATTTAGGTTGGTTATAAAAGCAAAACTGCTTCTACTATATATTTATTTTGCAAAAATAAGTTATCTTGCTTATTCAAAAAATACTCATCAATCGGTATTTTGAAGAAGCAATAAATCTAATTTTATGAATAAATCTGATCAAAAATCTTTAATAGAATATACTACAATCGTCAAACAACTTTGGAGTGAAAATACTGATTGTAGAAATAAAGAAGAAAAGGAAGATTGTTTTAAATCGATTGAAGAATCATTACAAGCATTCGCAAGTTTATCTATTGGTGAATATTTTATGTATGTAATCAATCCTAATTCGGCTGTTTTCGAGTATGTTTCTCCACAAGCTGAATCTATTTTAGGTTATCATCCGACTGAATATACCGCAGAACTTTGTGTAAAAATTGTACATCCTGATGATTTAGAAAATGTCATTGATATCCAACAAAAAATTGCAAATTTTAACACAGAAATTACGCCAGAGGAAAGAGTCAATTATAAATTTATGTATAACTTTCGTGTGATAGATAAAAAAGGAATTATTCATCAAATACATCTTCAACATTTTTTTTATGAATTGAGCGAAAATCTATTACCTAATCGTGTTTTTTGCTTAGCAAATGATATTACACAAATAAAAGTTGGTGGAATTCCAACTATGCAAATTTATAACATCGAAAATGGTTTAAGTAACTTGCTTCATCCGAAAACAGATTCTTCATTATTGTTAACGAAAAAAGAAAAAGAAATTGTAGAATATTTGTTCAGAGGTTATACAAGCCAAGATATTGCTGATGCTATTGGTTTGAGTAAACATACAATAGATACGCATCGAAGAAATATTTTGAAGAAAAACCATTGTTCAAATACATCTGAATTGTTTAGTCTTTACTTTAAAAAGTAAAAAAGCAAGCCGATAAGCCGGGTTCTGTCATCTTAATGATTTAAAATGCTTTGTCATTTATCTAGTGTTTCAGTTGCCTGAAACATCAATCTGCCTACCCCCCAGCAACGAACGAGTAGCTCTTAACTGCTGGTATACATGGCATTGCTCCGCATAGAGTTTACCTGGTTTCACTACAGCCGAACTGTACATACTTTCTGTTGCACTTGTCCTCGCCTCTCGACGGACGGGCGTTACCCGCTATGCTTACTCTTTGGAGCCCGGACTTTCCTCTTCATGTACATGAAGCGACAAAGTGGCTTGCTGAGCACAAATGTACGGCAAAAGTTACCGAAATAAAAAAGGCTTAAACAAAAATGTTTAAGCCTTTCTTTTATAGAAACTTAGAAATTATTCTGATTTTTCTTCTTTCGTTTTTCCTTTTACAGAAATTTTAACACCATCTTTTGCTTCATTCAAGTCAAGGATTAATTGATCACCTTCACTTATTACCGCATTGATAATCTCCTCTGCCATCGGATCTTCAATATATTTCTGAATAGCACGTTTCAATGGACGAGCACCGTAATCTTTATCAAAACCTTTGTCAGCAATAAAATTTTTCGCTTCTTCAGTTAATTCGATATGATAATCTAATGCTGTCAGACGCTCAATTAAACTTGCTAACTCAATATCAATAATCTTCATGATATTTTCTTTTGTTAATGAATTAAAGAAAATAATATCATCAATACGATTTAAGAATTCTGGAGCAAAAGCACGTTTTAATGCTGTTTCAATTGTTGATTTTGCACGTTCATCTGCAGAATCTTTCTTCGATGAAGTTCCAAATCCAACGCCATCACCAAAATCTTTTAATTGTCTTGTACCAATGTTAGATGTTAAAATGATAATCGTATTACGGAAATCAACTTTACGACCTAAACTATCTGTTACATGACCATCATCCAAAATTTGTAATAAGATATTGAATACATCAGGATGCGCTTTTTCGATCTCATCAAGCAAAATTACTGCATATGGTTTACGACGCACTGCTTCTGTCAACTGACCACCTTCTTCATAGCCAACATAGCCCGGAGGTGCTCCTACTAAGCGAGAAACCGCAAATTTCTCCATGTATTCTGACATATCGATACGAATTAAAGCATCATTAGAATCAAAGATTTCCTTCGCCAAAACTTTCGCTAATTGTGTTTTACCAACACCTGTTGTTCCTAAGAAAATGAATGAACCTATTGGTTTGTTCGGATCTTTTAATCCTGCACGATTACGTTGAATTGCTTTCACAACTTTCGTTACTGCTTCATCTTGTCCAATTACTTTTCCTTTCATTAACTCATTCATTTGAGCTAATTTTTTCAATTCTTTTTCAGCAACACGATGAACAGGAACTCCTGACATCAACGAAACTACTTCCGCTACATTTTCCTCTGTAACCGTTTCGCGATTCTCTTTTGATTCTTGCATCCATTTTGCTTGTTCACGTTTCAAATCGCTTTCTAATTGCTTTTCTGAGTCACGTAAACGAGCTGCTTCTTCGTATTTCTGAGATTTCACAACTTTCGTTTTTTCCTCACGAACCTCTTCTAATTTTGCTTCAAGATCTAAAATTTCTTGTGGTACTTTTATATTCTTGATGTGAACGCGAGAACCAGCTTCATCTAAAGCATCAATCGCTTTATCTGGCAAGAAACGATCTGTGATATAACGTGTTGTCAAATTAACACACGCTTGCAACGCTTCATCTGTATAATTTACATTATGATGCGCTTCGTACTTATCTTTGATGTTCTGCAAAATCTGTAATGTTTCTTCAGGCGTTGTTGGCTCTACCATCACATTTTGAAAACGACGAACTAATGCGCCATCTTTTTCGATGTACTGACGATATTCATCCAACGTTGTTGCACCAATACATTGTAATTCTCCACGAGCTAATGCTGGTTTAAACATGTTAGAAGCATCCAAAGAACCTGTTGCTCCTCCTGCTCCAACTATCGTATGTAATTCATCAATGAAAAGAATAATGTCATCATTTTTCTCTAATTCATTCATGATGGCTTTCATCCTTTCTTCAAATTGCCCACGGTATTTAGTTCCAGCAACTAACGAAGCTAAATCTAATGTAACTACACGTTTGTTGAACAAAACGCGCGAAACTTTACGTTGTACAATTCGTAAGGCTAAACCTTCTGCGATTGCAGATTTACCAACACCTGGTTCTCCAATTAACAATGGATTATTCTTTTTGCGGCGAGAAAGAATTTGAGAAACACGTTCTATTTCTTTTTCACGCCCAACAACAGGATCCAATTTTCCTTCTTGTGCTATCGCTGTTAAATCTCGTCCGAAATTATCTAAAACAGGTGTTTTACTTTTCGAAGTTGATTTACTTGTAGACGCACGTTCAAAATCGCTATCAGAATCCCCTCCATCAAAAGATGGATTTTCTGCACGAGGAGATTGAATTTCCTCATCTTGAAATTGAAATTTGAATTCTTCCTTTACTGTATTGTAATCAATATCTAACCTATTCATTAACTTGGTAATCGGATCGTTTTCATTACGAAGGATACACAATAATAAGTGAATTGTATTTACAGTCGGACTTTTAAACAATTTTGCTTCTAAGAATGTGGTTTTCAACGCTCTTTCGGCTTGTTTTGTCAAACTCAAATTTTTTATATTATTAACCGGAGTTTCTTTAGCTGGGTTTAGGTTTTCTATTTTTTGACGCATTTCGTCTAAATCAACATTTAATGCTTCTAAGACAGAAATGGCTTTCCCTTCACCGTCGCGAATAATCCCCAACAGAAGGTGTTCCGTTCCTATTTGGTCGTGGCCTAATCTCAACGCTTCTTCCTTACTGTAAGAAATAACGTCTTTTACTTGTTGTGAGAAATTATCGTTCATTTTATTATTTAAGCTGTCTTTAACAAATATAATTATTCTGGTAGACTATAGCATAAATTATGCCTATGTCCGAAATGATTTGATGAATCCCTAAAATAGGGAATTATTGTCTATTAATTTCAAAATAGCTGACAATATTTCATATCAATTCTTAATGAATTCATAAAAATTTGAGAAATAGATGTAGTCGCTAAGAAATCGTATAAATCGCCTTTATTCATCTTTAATTGATCATGTAAATCAATTATTTCTTCTGAAGAAAGTGTAGAATTTGATTGTATAATTTGATCAATTTCATTTCTTCTTTCAGGACTGTATAAAGTAGACGAACACCATGTTACAATTTTTTCTTGTGAAACGTCTTTTACACTCAATTCATTTTCATTCCAAAACAAAAGGTAAGCATTTTTAGTTGTTCTTTCAAAAACAAAAATGGTAAAAGGTGCAATTTCTGACAAATTTTCCGAATTAACAAACTCTTTTACAGTATTATACTTCAACAAATCTAATAAAATAATTCCTCGACTTTCTCTGTATTGCTCTTTAAGATGTAATGGTTTTTCGATTCCACCATTCAAAATACAAGCAACATATTGCTCCGAATAAAACATCCAAGTACCTTTTGCACGTTCATCAACAGGCGAAAAATAGGTTTTTCCGAAACGCATTTGTTCTACAATTTCATTTGAAGAAGATCGACTAATTTCTTCGTCTCGGTTGTGGGTCAACACAAATTCATCATCATTTCTATAAAAACTGACTATACACATCTCATTTTTCAATTTAGTTCAAATGTAAAAATTTATCTTTGCAAAGAATTATGAGTATTCAGAAAACTATATCGCATTCTTTTGATGAAATGAAATCAATTCTTTTGCAATTTGACGATACGTCTTTTCAACAAGAATTAAAAATTATTTCAAACGCTTCTGTTGGTCAACATTTTCGTCATATTATTGAGTTTTACTCTTGTTTGCTACAAGCTCAGGAAAATCGTTGTATTTCTTATGATGATCGACAACGTAAGCATTCGTTAGAAAATTCTGTTGTTGAAAGTTTGACAACTTTAAATCATTTAAAAACTAAAATTGAAGCTTTAGATTTAGACATAACTATTCAACTCAAACAGAATTATTATGGTGAACATTTTATGATTAATACCACAAATTATCGTGAAATAATGTATTGTTTTGATCATAGTATTCATCATTTTGCATTGATTAAAATCGCCATTGAAACTCATTTTCCCACATTTAAAATTCCACAAAATTTTGGAATTGCTTCTTCAACAATTGCTTTTCAAAATCAAGAAAAATGAAACCAAATATTGCGAAATGGACACAATACGAATTTTGGCCATTCTGGCTATTCTATGGACCATTAACACCTTGGTACATCTATAAAATTTTTCAGGCAGGTGCACCAGCTTACTTTTGTTCCGTAAATCCAAAAATGAAATGGGGCGGATTTATCGATTATTCGAAAATAGATTTATTGAATCAAATTGAAGAAGATTACAAACCAAAAACTGTTTTTTTTGAGGAATTTACAACACAAAAACTTCCGTTTAATTTTCCTTTTATTGCCAAACCAAATCTTGGTGAACGTGGAATTGGAGTCGAATTAATTCGAAATAATTTTGACTGGAATCATTATTTAAAACAAAATAATCGTGATTTAATTTTACAAGAATATATTCAATCAAATTTTGAATTTGGTGTATTTTACGTTCGATTACCAAAAGAAAAAAATGGTAAAATACTTTCGATTACAACAAAAGATTTTTTAACATTTACAGGCGATGGAAAGTCAACGTTAAAAGAATTAATCGATCAAAATTTAAGAGCATTTTACCGAAAAGATTATTTAACTAAACGCTATCAAAACGAGTTAAATTCTATTCTTGCAAAAGGTGAACAATTATTAGTAGAGCCTATTGGTAATCATAGTCGTGGAACTACATTTTTGGACGGATCATATTTAAAAACGATAAAATTAGAAGAAACCATTGATCAAATCGCTCAA
Source organism: Empedobacter stercoris (assembly GCF_020281205.1). Classification (GTDB taxonomy): domain Bacteria; phylum Bacteroidota; class Bacteroidia; order Flavobacteriales; family Weeksellaceae; genus Empedobacter; species Empedobacter stercoris. The sequence goes on along the minus strand of NZ_JACXZC010000001.1, from coordinate 147,978 downwards.
AAAATTGATGGATTTTATTATGGGCGAATTGATTTGAAAGCAAAAAGTTTAGAAGATTTTCAAAACGGAAATTTTGTCATACTCGAAGTTAATGGAGCTAATTCGGAAGCAACACACATCTACGATCCTTCATTCAACCTCATAAAAGCTTATAAAGAAGTGATTAAGCATTTAGATTATCAACATACCATTGCTATACAAAATCATCAATTAGGTGTAAAATGGACGGATTGGAAATTACTTGCAAAAGAATTAGTCAAACGATTTTAATCATAATTTAACCAATTTTGGCAGTATTTCTCGAAAGGAATAAAGATTGAAAGCAACATCTGAAACCATTTATATGAGGTATCCCTTTCCAAAGAAAACAATTATAATCCCGTTATTATTACTTATCCCCATGTGGATTATCTTTCTATTTCAACAAAATGGATACAGCTTTGATGGTTGTTATGGTGTTATTCCTCGAACTTTTGTAGGCTTGAAAGGTATTTTATTTTCACCATTTTTCCATTCGGGATGGAAACACATTATTAGCAATACTTTTCCATTGACATTTCTAAGTTTTATCGCCTTGTTAATGTATGATAGATTGGCCTATTACGTTATTTTCTTTGGTTGGATTTTATCAGGAACAATCTTATGGATTATTGGAAATCCCTCATTTTTAGATGATAACGTAAGTTGTCATATTGGTGCAAGTTCTATTGTTTATTTATTGGCTTCGTTTATCTTTTTTAGTGGTATTATCAGAAAAGAACGTGGTTTGATGGCAATATCATTAATTATTATTTTATTATATGGTGGAATGATTTGGGGGATGGTTCCGCAAGAAATTTTACCTCAACTAAAAACAGATACAAGTAGTAATTCTATCTCATGGGAAGGTCATTTGAGCGGATTTATTTCAGGTGCGTTTTTCGCCTATTTATTTCGAAAAATTGGTCCACAAAAAGAAGTTCCGAAATGGGATCAAGAAAATTATTATGACCCACAAGCCGAGCATTTATGGGAAGTTTACCAAGAACAAGAACGTTTGAGAGCAGAATATTTAGAATCTTTGAATGAAGAAGATGAAAAACCAAATTATTACATAAAACAAAACCCTGAAAATTAATTTTCAGGGTTTTTATCTTGTAGTCAATCTCTTTTTAGAAAGGCATTCCAGGAATGTTTGGTAAGTTTTCTTGAGCAGTTTTCTTCGCTCTATCGATTGCTTCTGTTTTTACTTGCTCTAACGCTTTGTTTAACGTCATTACTAATAAATCCTCAATCTCTTCTTTCTCCATTCCTTCAGCAAGTTCAATATCTTTTACTGTTGCCAATTTAGACATGGTAATTTTTACTTTTCCGTCGTTAGAAGTAGTTGTAAAATTTTCTCCGTCTAATTCATTCTTTAAATCAGAAAATTTATCTTTAAATGAATTGATTTTTCCCATCATTCCCATGATGTCTCCAAAATTTCCAAACATTTTTTTTATCTTTAATAATTAATTATTCATGTAATTTTTTCCACAATAAATCTTTCAATTCTGTAATTCCTTTTCCAGAAACTGACGAAATAAATATTGTTTCGATATCAGTTGGTAATTGTGCTCTAATTTCAGCTTCCAATTCATCATCTAACATATCTGATTTAGAGATAGCTAAAACACGTCCTTTATCTAATAATTCTGGATTAAATTTTTTCAATTCATTCAACAGAATTTCATATTCTTTTTTATAATCTTCTGCATCCGCAGGAATCAAAAACAAGAGATTCGAATTACGCTCGATATGACGTAAGAAGCGATGTCCAAGTCCCTTTCCTTCTGCTGCTCCTTCGATAATCCCAGGAATATCTGCCATAATAAATGACTGGTGATTACGATAATCAACAATCCCTAAGTTAGGTGTTAAAGTTGTAAATGCGTAATCTGCAATTTTAGGTTTTGCAGCCGAGACAGCCGATAACAAAGTCGATTTACCAGCATTTGGAAAACCTACTAATCCAATATCAGCTAAAATTTTCAACTCCAATGTAACATAAAGTTCATCTCCTTCTATACCTGGTTGTGCATAACGAGGTGTTTGACGTGTTGCAGAACGGAAATGCCAGTTTCCTAAACCTCCTTTTCCTCCTTTTGCAATAATTAATTTTTGTCCATTTTCTGTTACTTCGCCAATAATATTTCCTTCTTCATCTCTGGCAATTGTTCCAATCGGAACTTCCAAAATAATATCTTCACCATCAGCACCAGTTGAACGAGATTTACCTCCTCGACCACCATTTTGCGCACGGAAATGTTTTTTAAATCGAAATTCTAACAATGTCCAAAGATTTGAGTTTCCTACAAGTGTGATGTTTCCTCCACGTCCTCCATCTCCACCATCTGGTCCTCCTTTGTCAATATATTTTTCGCGATGCAAACTTGCTGAACCCGCACCTCCATGTCCGGCTCTACAATTTATTTTTACGTAGTCAACAAAATTTGATTGCATATTTTTTCTCTTTTAATTAGTCTGCAAAAGTACGATTTCTAATTTGTTTATTAAAATCTAATTGCTAAGTTTCAAAATATTGTGAAACTGATGGATAGTTGAGTTGAATATTTATCGGATATGTTTAATTTTGCAACATGTACAAACAAGTCAAACAAATTCTATTTCAATTACAGCCTGAAGATGCGCATCATTTTGTTATGCGTAACCTAAAAAATTATGTTGCATTTCCTGGTGTTGGAAAACTATTAGATAAATTTTATCAATTCAATCATCCAAGTTTAGAACGTGAAGTTTTTGGAATTAAGTTCAAAAATCCAATTGGTTTAGCTGCAGGTTTTGATAAAAATGCTGAATACATCGAAGAATTGAACCACTTCGGATTTGGTTTTATCGAAATTGGGACCGTTACACCAAAACCTCAACCCGGAAACGAAGCTCCTCGAATGTTTCGTTTAGTTGAAGATGAAGCAATTATTAATCGAATGGGATTTAATAATAAAGGTGTTGACTATGCTGTTAAAAAAATAAAAGAATTACCTCATCGCGAGCGTTATATCATTGGTGGAAATATTGGTAAAAATAAAGTCACTCCAAACGAAGATGCGGTTGATGATTATGTGAAATGTTTCAATGCTTTGTTTGATTATGTTGATTACTTTGTCGTGAACGTAAGTTCGCCAAACACACCAGGATTACGGGATTTACAAGAAAAAGACCCCTTATTGTACATCTTAAAATATTTGCAACAATACAATCACCAACACGAAATACCAAAGCCTATTTTACTTAAAATCGCTCCTGATTTGACCAATTCTCAATTAGACGATATTATTGAAATCGTGTTAGAATCTAAAATTGCTGGAGTTATAGCTACTAATACAACCATTTCAAGAGAAGGATTAAATTCTGATCCAGAGATTGTAAAAGAAACAGGCGGCGTTTCAGGAAAACCACTTAAAAAGCGTTCGACAGAAGTCATTCGTTATCTTTCAGAAAAATCGAACAAAGCCTTTCCTATTATTGGTGTTGGCGGTATTCATACAGCCGAAGATGCAAAAGAAAAGTTGGAAGCTGGTGCAAGTTTATTACAGGTTTACACAGGTTTTATTTACGAAGGTCCTGCTGTTGTAAAGAATATTTGCAAAGGATTGGCTGAAGATAAATAACTCGTACAAAGTTTGACTAAATAAATTAAACTTGATAATAAAAAAAGGATTCTCAATCGAGAATCCTTTTTATTTCTATATAAAGTTGTTCTTACAAAACTTCTTTAATTGCTGCGTTTAACTTTTCAGTAATATCTTCAATAGAACCTACTCCATCAATCTCAACCCATTTTCCTTGTGCTTTGTAGTGTTCAGCTACAATTGCAGTTTTTTGGTAATACTCAGTAATACGATCACGAATTATTTTTTCGTCTACATCATCTGCACGTCCAGATGTTTTTCCGCGCTCTAATAAACGTTCTACTAAAATTTCGTCATCGACAACTAATGCCAATGTAATCGAAACTTCGTTGTTATATTTATCAGCAAGGATTTTATCTAAAGCCTCTGCTTGAGACGTAGTACGTGGATATCCATCAAAAATATATCCTTGTTCATTTGGATTATTGTCTAAATGATCAACCAACATATTTGTTGTCACCTCGTCTGGAACTAACTGCCCCTTGTCCATGTAAGATTTTACAAGTGCACCTAATTCTGTTTCATTTTTTAAGTTGAAACGGAACAAGTCTCCTGTAGAAATTTGAGGAGTTTGGTATTTTTCTTCTAAAAATTTAGCTTGTGTTCCTTTACCACTGCCAGGAGGTCCGAACAATACAATGTTTAGCATGTTGTTTAATGTTTTATTTGATAAATATCTGGTAAATTTCTTCCTAATCCGTCAAAATCTAATCCATAACCTACTACAAATTTGTCAGGAATAGAAATTCCTACTAAATCTACTTTCAACTCTTTTTTGTAAGCATCTGGTTTAAATAATAAAGTAGCTACTTTCAAAGATTTCACCTTTTTCTCTTTCAAGATACGGTGCAATTCTACTAACGTATTACCTGTATCTACAATATCTTCTAAAATAATTACATGACGTCCTTCAACACTCATCGGAATATCCATCTCAATTTGAACTTTTCCTGTTGATTCTGTTCCTTCGTAAGATTTTAACTTCAAGAAAGAAATCTCACATTCTCCTTGATATTGTTTTAAGAAATCGCTAAAGAACATGACAACTCCGTTTAAAACTCCGACAAAAATCGGCCTTTCGTCTTTGTATTCTTCATAAACTTCGTTTGCCATATTTTTGATGGCGTGTTCTATTTCTTCAAATGCGATGTACGGAATAAATTTTTTACCGTGAATTTCTATTTCTTTCATTGTTTGAGATATTCAAATATATACTTTTTTTGATAAAGTTTAAAACATTTATCTATTTTATTAGATTGTCATTGAGAAAATACGTGTTTCAGGCTCGTTATCTATCATTCTCTTATCGAATGTCATACATACATTTCGAACAAATGGACGTCCTTGTTCTTTCACGATTAAACCATTTTCTACAAATTCAATCAAATTATCGTCTACCATGCCTTGTAACATCGTTTTAATTCGCTCTACATCATCAAATCTCATACTTTCATCAGCCCAAGAAGTTTCTAAATTACACATTAAATTTAGAATATGACGACGCATAATTAAATCTTCTTCTGATAAAATATGACCTTTGAAAACGGATAATTCTCCGTTTTGGATTGATTTTTCGTACTCTTCTACTGTTTTTTCATTTTGTGCGAAACTATACCAAGAATCGCTAATAGAAGAAACTCCTAAGCCTACCATTAATTGTGTTTTCGAAGAAGAATATCCCATAAAATTACGGTGTAATGTATGCTCCTTCATTGATTGATACATCGAATCGTGTTCTAATGCAAAGTGATCCATTCCTATTTCGAAATAATTCATTTCTTCGAACATTTTTTTTCCTTCTTCGTACAAAGCACGTTTCAATTCTGGCGTAGGTAAATCTTCTTCATGAAAACCACGTTGTCCAACTCCTTTTATCCATGGTACATGTGCATAACTATAAAAAGAAATACGATCTGGATTAAGTTGTTTTGTCAAATTAATCGTCTCTAACATTCCTTCCATTGTTTGATGAGGAAGCCCAAAAATCAAATCATGAGAAATCGATGAAAAACCAATTTCACGCGCTTCTTCTGTTGCTCTTTTCACATTTTCGAAAGGTTGAACACGATTAATCGCTTTCTGAACTTTAAGATCATAGTCTTGTACACCATACGAAATACGTCTAAAGCCTAAATCGTATAATACTTGTAAATGTTCTTTTGTTGTGTTATTCGGATGTCCTTCTAAACTAAATTCGTGTCCTTCGGCAGCATCCGCATATTCAAAAATACCATCAATTAATTTCTTCAAATTTTCTGAAGAGAAAAAAGTTGGTGTTCCTCCTCCTAAATGAATTTCCTTAATTTTTGGTCGAGATGAAAATAAATCTACATACAATTTCCATTCTTTCAAAACTGTATCAATATAAGGAATTTCTACCGAATGTTGTTTAGTAATACGTTTGTTACATGCACAAAATGTACACAAAGACTCACAATAAGGTAAGTGAATATAAATTGATATTCCTTCTTCTGCATTACTTTCATCAAAAGATCGTTGGAAAGTTTCCACCCATCCTTGTTTTGTAAATCCATTATTGTCCCAAAATGGAACTGTAGGATAACTTGTGTAACGAGGTCCTGGAATATTGTATTTTTGGATTAAATTATTCATATCTAAAAAATTAAAAATACTTAATCAAATTGATTAAGTATTATTTAATATTATTGAATTCTAAAAAAAAAATTTAAAGAATTGCTTGACGAACTCTAACTAATTTCGTTAATAATCCTTCTAACAAATCTAATTGTAACATATTTGCTCCGTCACTTTTTGCATTTTTAGGATCTTGATGCGTTTCGATAAAAATTCCGTCAGCACCTACAGCAATTCCAGCTTTTGCAATCGTTTCGATTAACTCTGGTTTTCCTCCTGTAACACCCGAAGCTTGATTTGGTTGTTGCAAAGAATGTGTGATATCTAAAATAACTGGTGCATAATTTTGCATCACAGGAATTCCACGATAATCTACCACTAAATCTCCGTAACCTAACATTGTTCCTCGTTCGATTATAGCTACATTATTGTTACCTGAATCTGTCACTTTTTCAACAGGAAATTTCATTGCTTCTGGCGAAAGAAACTGTCCTTTTTTCAGCGTAACATGCTTCCCTGTTTTTGCTGCAGCAACAACTAAGTCCGTTTGACGAACCAAAAAAGCAGGAATTTGTAAAACATCTACATAAGCTGCAGCCATTTCTGCATGAAAAGGTTCATGAATATCCGTTGTTGTAGGAACATCAAATGTTTCGCCTACTTTTTGAATAATCTTCAATGCTTTTTCATCTCCAATTCCTGTAAAACTATCAATACGAGAACGGTTTGCTTTTCTGAAAGATCCTTTAAAAACATAAGGAATCTCTAATTTATCAGTAATGTTAATTACTTTTTCAGCAATTCTCAAAGCCATATCCTCATTCTCGATGGCACATGGACCAGCAAGTAAAAAGAAATTTGGCGAATCTTTGTGTTTTATCTTTGATAAAGTTTCTATCATTGTGCAAATTTACACAAAGTTATCGACTTATTTTTCATAATTTTGCCTATACTTTATCATTCTTATTTATCATTTTATGGATTTTTTATCTAACATTGGTATAGCTGATATTTTTGGCTATTTAGCTTCAGTCTTTATTGTACTAGCATTCTTTTTTTCAAAAATCACAACCATTCGTATTATCAATGCAATAGGGTGTATATGTTTTGTAATTTATGCTGCAATGATTGAGGCTTGGCCAGTTCTTATTCCGAATGCGTTATTATTTTTAGTACAGGCTTATTATATTGCTTTTAAACCTGGAAAATAACCTTTAAAAACCACAACATTGAAAATTCTTTCTGCAGTATTAAATAATATTGAAACGGATCAACGATTAGATAAAGTTTGTCATTCTTTATTGAAATTTGGATATGATGTAGAATTAATTGGCGCAACATTAAAAGGAAAGCCAAATTTGAATAAACCATACAAAACGCATTTGATTGAGATGAATAATCAATCAACGATGAAAATGTATGCCGAATTTAATTGGAAATTATTTTTTACTTTATTAAAAAAAACAGATAAAAAGACCATTTTATTAGCGAATGATTTGGACAGTTTATTCCCTTTTTACTTGGTCAGCAAAATCAAAAATAGACCTTTAGTTTTTGATAGTCATGAGATTTTTTCAGAGTTACCATCACTTCAGAATCGTCCAAAAACAAAAAAAATATGGAAAACTTTAGAACAATTCTTACTTCCAAAAATCAATCATTTTTACACCGTTAGTGATGGATATGCTAATTGGTTTCATAAAGAATATGGCGCTAATCCGGTTGTGATTAGAAATGTTCCCAATCGAACAAAACTGAATGATAAACAAGATTTTATTTTCTTTCGCTTACCCGAAAATCCAACGAATGACAAAATTTTAATGTATCAAGGTGCAATCAATATGAGTCGAGGAATCGATAAAATGATTGAAGCATTTAAGTATGTCGAAAATTGTCAATTTTGGATTGCTGGAGAAGGTCCAAAAAAAGCAGAATACGAGCAATTGGTAAAAAATTTAAACCTTACAAATCGCATTCATTTTTTAGGAAATATTCCCCCAAAAACTTTAAAAACCATAACACCTTTAGCTGATGTAGGAATGAGTTTGGAAGAAGATTTAGGTTTAAGCTATCGCTATGCTCTACCGAATAAACTATTCGACTTTATTCAAGCAAGAGTTCCTATTTTAGCGACAAATTTACCAGAGATAAAAAAAATGGTAGAAGAATACAACGTAGGTAAAGTGATTATAAACCATGAACCAAAACATTTAGCCGAAACATTACAAGAGATCTTAAACGAAGGAAAACGAAGTTACCAAGAAAATCTTGCAAAAGCTGCAAAAGAACTTTGTTGGGAAAACGAAGAAATAAAACTTAAAGCAATTTTTGAACAAATAAAAAAATAGGTTAATCTCCTTAACCTATTCTTTTTCTTTTTTATATACATGCGGATTTTCGACTACTCCTTTCTTAAAAACCTTTCTAACCCCCATTCTCAACGCATTATCAACTTGTAAAACTTGATCCAACACTTTTTGTTCAGGACGCCCTCTAAAAGATGTAACATGAAACGAATCTGTTTCTCTTAAAGGTTCTTTCGAAAAATAATAATTCGACACACATTTTCTAAACCCTTCATATTTTATTAGTGAAACCGAATGCAACGATTCATTATGCGTCGCCATTACAGCTAATCGATTGAATTTACTAAAAATTGTAATCTGCTCATTCTTCAATCCATTTGGCCAAATTTCTAAATTTCCTCCATATTCTTCTCTCCAATCTGGTGTCACATAATACAATAAATTTAATACGCGCCATAATTCTCTTTTTGCATCATGAGAATTATCTAAATGTGGTTGTAAAAATTGTTTATTTCCCATCATCGACAATCCACCAGCATACAAAGAAGAATCTGGAATAGGTTGCTTTATATCACATATTTCTGCAATCAAACTCACAATTCTTTCGTCTTGAAAAGCATAAATAATCTCTTCCAAAATAGGATGATATTGGTTCATTTGAACAGCGATATATTTATCTTCTTTCAAACTTTTTTTCAAAACCATTTCATCTTTAGAAGGAAAGTTTTCATTAATTTCCAATGCTAAATCGTTTGGCAATAAATCATCTATCCAAAAATATCCAATTTTATTTTTAGAAGTATGATATTGCTGTTTTATAGTGTCTTTTTGGTCTTTAATTTTTTGTAAAATTAAATCTGCAAAATTTTCTCTGCGCATATTCGTTGTTAATTGTATTTAAATTTAAGAAAAAATTTCGTTTAAAATATTTTCTGCATTCATTCTGTCATTTAAATAAGTTTCTAAAATAGATTTGTAAGTTTCAGAAGCAATAAATGGTTTATTTTTCAATAAATTAATTTGTTCAATAAGCTCCTTTTCATTCTTAACTTCAATACATAATTGACGAATATGATCGTCATCTATCACATTGTCATTAATAATAGAATATCGACTATTAAATAATGCATTTACAACTTTCAATTTCGTTCCAGACTGCTGAAAAGACCAACTAATATTCATTTGAGCATTTTTAAACAACGTTAACAGATGTTTAAAATCTTCTAAGTAAATAAATTTAATATTTTTTCTACCAACTATTTTATCTTCAACCCATGCTTGTTTAGAACTTGAAGCGATGATTAAAGGATAATCTATATCGTTAAAAACATCAATCAAAAATTCTACAGCTCTACGGTTATCTGCTGCTCTTAAATCCCCATGATACAAGGCATAATGACCACAACCTTTTAAATTACAAAAGGTATTATTCCCATGAAAAACAGGTATAAATTTACCTTTAGAAAACGTTTGATATATATAATCTTGTTCATAATTAGACAACGTGAAAATTTGATCAAAATGACTCATAATCGGCTCATATTTAATGTACTTTTTAGCTTCTAAGTAATACATCACTCTCTTAAGAATATTTGTTTCACTTAAAGCTAAACCTTCAAAATAATTTTGCTCAATATTATGTAATCTTAAATATTTTTTTTGATTTGATAAATTAAATTTTCGAATAATATCTGTCGTTTTAAGGCTTTCAAAAAAAATTGGTGCGTCAATTTTGGTTATATTTTCAAATAATTTATTTCCATTTCTTGAACAAACTGAAAATGGAGATTTATTAAAAACCAAAAAAGGATTTTGCTTGATAGGATAATAGTAGACTTTTTCAGCATACTTTTCTAAACCACTCTCTTTATTTTCTTTAAATCCAAAAATATGTAAATACACTTTTACCCCTAATTGATGAAAAGCCTGTAATTTAAAAAACACATCAATCACTCCTCCATAACTTGGAGGAAAAGGCGTATCCATGCTTACAAAATGTAATGGTTTATCTCTAAACATTTTATTAGTTTAATATATAAAAAAAGAGTTTACAACTAAGTAAACTCTTTCTTTAAAATTATATTGTATATAAATTTTTATTCTGTGATTGCTTCAGTAACCTCAAATAATTTACCGTCTTCACAACGTACTTTACGAGCAGGATAACGACGAATAATTTCGTAATCATGTGTAGCCATTAAAACTGCACAATTATTTTGTTTTGACACAGACAACAACAAATCCATAATATCATTTGAAGTTTCTGGATCTAAGTTTCCTGTCGGCTCATCAGCTAAAATCAATTCTGGATGATTCAACAAAGCACGAGCAATAGAAACACGCTGCTGCTCACCACCTGAAAGACGGAATGGCATCATTTTCTTTTTAGACAACATACCTACTGCATCTAAAACCTCATCGATACGTTTATCAATTGTCGCTTTATCTTTCCAACCTGTAGCCTTCAAAACAAAGATTAAATTTTGTTCAACTGTACGGTCTGTTAATAATTGGAAATCCTGAAAGACAATCCCTAAATGCCTTCTAAGGTCTGGAATTTTACTTGTTTTTAATGATTTCAAATCCATTCCAACCACAGCTCCTTGCCCTGATTGTAGTGGTAAATCACCATAAAGTACTTTTAACAAACTACTTTTTCCACTTCCCGTTTTCCCGATTAGATAAACAAATTCACCTTCGTTTAGTGTAAAATTAACGTCCGATAATACTAAATGATTTCTTTGATATATAGATGATTGACTTAACTCAATTACATTTTTAGCTTCCATACTTATTACAGTCTTTAAAACAAATGTAAAAAAAAAGCTTGAAAGAACGACCTTCAAGCTTATTTTTTATGAATTGTAGCGATTATCTTTTAGCTCTTACTTCACTAACAGTTAATGCTTTTCTTCCTTTCTTTCTACGAGCAGCTAATACTTTGCGCCCGTTTTTAGAAGCCATACGCTCACGGAATCCGTGTTTGTTTCTTTTTTTTCTGTTACTTGGTTGAAATGTTCTCTTACTCATCTTTACTAAGTTTCTAATCCATTACTCGAATGGGTTGCAAATATACAGTTAATATTATTAATTCAAAAATCAAATTGATAGAAAATTACAAAAAAGCTGAATTAATAGTAAACCGCGTTCCGTTCTACACTTTGTAATTTTCGAAGTGCAAATATAAAAACATTTTTTTTGTTAAGCAAGAGAAAATTAAAACAATAACAATTAAAACTTATCAACATTTTGTTTCACTTAATCAAATCAACCAATTTTCGGAACGATGTAAAATGAATCCTTAAAAGTTTCATAAAACATCAAATATCTTGTTTTTAGCAGTCTTTTTTTTGCTTAAAATTCGTATATTAGCCACCTTATATAACAAAACAATATGACTGAAGGAGAAAGACTAATCCCAATTAACATTGAGGATGAAATGAAATCCGCTTACATCGATTATTCGATGTCGGTAATCGTATCTCGTGCGCTTCCGGATGTGCGTGATGGTTTAAAACCTGTACACCGTAGAGTATTATTCGGAATGTATGAATTAGGTGTTTTTTCTAATCGTTCTTACAAAAAGTCGGCACGTATTGTAGGGGAAGTTTTAGGTAAATTTCACCCACATGGCGACAGTTCTGTTTACGACACTATGGTACGTATGGCACAACCTTGGTCTTTGCGTTACTTACTAGTTGACGGACAAGGTAACTACGGTTCTGTAGATGGAGATCCACCCGCTGCAATGCGTTATACTGAAGCAAGACTTCAAAAAATATCAGACGAATTATTAGCTGATTTAGATAAAGAAACAGTTGATTTTCAACTAAACTTCGACGATACAATCCAAGAACCTACGGTTTTACCAACACGTGTTCCTAACCTATTAGTGAATGGTGCATCTGGTATTGCAGTTGGTATGGCTACAAATATGGCTCCGCACAACTTAACAGAAGTTATTGACGGAACTATCGCTTATATTGATAATCGTGAAATTACAATTGACGAATTAACACAATATATCAAAGCACCAGACTTCCCAACTGGAGGTACTATTTATGGTTACGACGGAGTAAAACAAGCCTTCGAAACTGGACGTGGACGTGTTGTTTTACGTGCAAAAACTAATTTCGAAGAAGTACATGGGCGCGATTGTATTATCGTAACAGAAATTCCTTACCAAGTTAACAAAGCAGACATGATTGCAAAAACTGCTGAGTTGGTAAAAGACGGTAAATTAGATGGTATTTCTGAGATTCGTGACGAATCTGACCGTAAAGGTATGCGTATCGTTTATGTCTTAAAAATGGACGCAGTTCCTAACGTAGTTTTAAATAAATTATTTAAATTCACTCAATTACAATCATCTTTCAGTGTAAACAATATTGCCTTGGTAAATGGAAGACCAGAGCAATTGAACTTGAAAGATATGATTTATCATTTCGTAGAACACCGTCACGAAGTTGTTATTCGTCGTACTGAATACGAATTAAGAAAAGCACAAGAAAGAGCACACATCTTAGAAGGTTACATGAAAGTAATCGGAACACAAGATGATTTGGACCGTGCAATTAAAATTATTCGTGAATCTGCAACACCAGAGGATGCTCGTACAGGATTAATGGAAGCTTTTGAGTTATCAGAAATTCAGGCACGTGCCATCTTAGATTTACGTTTACGTACATTAACTGGTCTTGAGATTGATAAGATTCGTGAAGAGTACGAAGAAATCATGAAAATGATTAATCACTTAAAAGATATTTTAGCAAACGAAGATTTACGAATGCAAATTATCAAAGACGAATTATTAGAAGTTCGTAAAAAATATGGTGATGAACGTCGTACAGAGATCGATTATGCAGGTGGTGATTTAAATATAGAAGATTTAATTCCTGATGAACAAGTTGTTTTAACAATTTCTCACATGGGTTATATCAAACGTACACCACTTTCAGAATACCGCAAACAATCTCGCGGAGGAGTTGGTAACAGAGCTGCTACAACTCGTGACGAAGATTTCTTAGAATATATGGTTTCAGCATCTAATCACCAATACATGTTATTCTTTACAGAAAAAGGTAAATGTTTTTGGATGCGTGTATATGAAATTCCAGAAGGTTCTAAAACATCTAAAGGTAGAGCTATACAAAACTTAATCAACATCGAACCAGATGACAAAGTAAAAGCTTATATCTTAACACACGATTTAATGAACGAAGAATACGTAAATAATAATTACGTAATTATGGTAACTAAAAATGGTATCATCAAGAAAACATCTTTAGAAGCTTATTCTCGTCCACGTGCAAATGGTATTAACGCAATTACAGTTCGTGAAGGTGATACATTATTAGAAGCATTATTAACAAATGGTAAATCCCAAATTATGATCGCTTCTAAATATGGTAAAGCAATTCGTTTCGAAGATGAAAAAGTTCGTCCAATGGGTCGTACTGCTTCAGGTGTTCGTGGAATTAACTTAGGTGATCAACCTGATAATGAAGTTGTCGGAATGATTGTTGTAACTGATATAGAAAAAGAGACTGTATTAGTCGTTTCTGAACAAGGTTATGGAAAACGCTCATCTATAGAAGATTACCGTGAAACAAATCGTGGTGGAAAAGGTGTCACAACTTTAAATATCACTGACAAAACAGGTAAATTAATCGCAATTGAAGCGGTTACAGATGAAGATGATTTAATGATTATCAATAAATCTGGAGTTGCAATTAGAACAGGTTTAGATGAAATTCGTGTAATGGGTCGCGCAACGCAAGGTGTTCGATTGATTAACCTGAAAAAGAACGATGAAATTGCAGCTATTGCAAAAGTGCAAGTTGAAGAAGAATTGGAAGACGAAGTAGAACTTGATGAAGAAGGAAATCCAATTATTGTAGAAAATACAAACGAAAACAACGAAACTCAAGCAAATGAAACACCTGCTGAGGATCCAAATAATGAATAATCAATGAAAAAATTATTATTTAGTTTAAGTTTAGTTTTAGCAATGTCAACATCATTTGCTCAAACAAACTCAGAAGAATTAACAACAGAACCTACAGTTTTAGCTGAAAAATACAATAAATCAGCAAAAGAAAACTTAGCAAAAGGTGACGTTACAAAAGCAAGTCAAGATTTAGCAAAATTATCTAAATACGAAAACGGCAAAGTTTGGCAAGTCAAAAATAAAGACACTAAAAAAGATGAGTTTTACTATTCTCAAGCTGATTTAGATAAAGCAACTGCAGCTGGTAATTATGCAAAAGCAAAAGAAGTTGCATTACAACCAAAATATGGTTTCTTATTGCAATCAGAAGTTTCTACTTTAGCGAACAAAGAATTAGACGCTGCTAACAAAGCAATGGATGCTAAACAATACACAGAAGCAGGAACAAAATTCTTGAACGTTTATAATTTAGTTGAAGCTTTAGGTACAAAAGAAGATATCTATAAATACCAAGCTGCTATCTGTTTTTACAATGCAAATGATTACGACAAATCGTTAACGATTTTGAAAGAATTAGCTGCAAAAGGATTCACAGGTAAATCTGCTAATCAGACAAAAGATTACAACCGTGATATGTATATTTTAGCTCTTAATGGTTTATACAATGCAAAAAAACACGATGCAATTGTAGAAGAAGCTATTGATAAATACCCTACTGATGCTGACATCAACACCATTGCGACTGCAATCTACCAAGTATCTGGAAATTCTGACAAAATGTTAAAACATATCGAAGAAGCGATTAAAATTAATCCAAATGATGCGCAAAACTATTACAACTTAGGCGTTTTATATTTAGATGATAAATCTAAAACAGAAGAGGCTAAAAAAATGTTCCAAAAATCGATTGAGTTAAACCCAAAACATTTCGAATCTTATAACAATTTAGTGTTAGCTATTTTACAAGCAGACAAAGAAATTGTTGAAGCGATGAACAACAATTTAGGAACATCAAAAAAAGAGAAGGAAATTTACAATGCAAACGAAACAAAACGTAAAGCTTTGTTTACAGAAGCAGTTCCTTATCTTGAAAAAATGTACGAAATTCAACCAGAAAATCGTTTGGTTATTCGTAACTTAATTCAAGCATACAAAACATTAGGAAACGATCAGAAAGAAACTTTCTATCGTGAAGCTGAGAAAAAAACTTTAAAATAATTCTCACAATTATATAACAATAAAAAAGGACTTCAAATGAAGTCCTTTTTTATTTGAATTAACTCATTTCTATTTCTGCATTCATTCATATTCTTCTAAATCATTAAAAGCTCATAGATTCCTCGACAAACTCAAAATGATTCCACTAAAAACTTAGAACTTAGAACTTAGAACTTAGAACTTAGAACAAAGTTACAACTCCCAGTTTCTTAAATCTGTCAAGAAATGATGCGCTGTTAAATCATAACGAACAGGAACAACAGAAATATAACCTTCTGCTAAAGCTCGTTCATCGGTATCTTCTCCTTTGTCTAAGTTTTTAAACTCTCCACTCATCCAATAATATTTTCTACCACGAGGATCTTCGCGACGATCAAATTTTTCTTCCCATTTCGCATCAGCTTGTCGACAAACTTTAATTCCTTTAATTTCCTCTTCTTTCAATTTCGGAATATTAACATTCAACACCACTCCTTTTGGTAATTTATGTTCCAAAACTTGTGCAATAATTGTTTTAACAAACTTTTCTCCTGCTTTAAAATCTGCATTGTACGAAAAATCACACAACGAAAATCCAACTGCAGGAACCCCTTCTATTCCAGCTTCTACAGCGGCAGACATAGTTCCGGAATAAATCACATTCACAGACGAATTCGATCCATGATTAATTCCAGAAATACACAAATCTGGCTTACGAGGTAAAATTTGCGAAACAGCTAATTTTACACAATCTACCGGTGTTCCCGAACACGCATATTCTTTTACTTCTGCATCAACTTCAATCTCATCACAAAATAAAGTCGAATTAATCGTAACCGCATGCCCCATTCCACTTTGTGGACTATCAGGCGCTACAACGTAAACTTCCCCAAACTCTTTTGCAACTTCTATTAACGCTCTTATTCCAGGCGCAGTTACCCCATCATCATTTGTAACTAAAATTAGCGGTCTTTCCATATTTATTTATTACTTTTATTCATCATTTATACAAATGTAAAAAACTTCCTTCTAATTTCTTTTTGTTTTATATTTGAAGGATACTTAAATTATTAATTTATATAACACCATCGCAATATGTTAATTAAAAAAACGTATGTTTTACTATCGTTTTTATCAATGAGTTTACTTGCTTTTTGCTTTTGCAAACCCATGTTAGACACTGACGAAGAAAGAGAAAAGTTAATTGTAAAAAACACACGAAATACCTTAACTTATCTACACTATAAACCTGCAACAGTTGATGATAAATTTTCAGAAAATGTATTCAATAAATATTTAGAATATATAGATCCAAGCAAACGCTTTCTTTTGCAATCTGATTATGATTTATTCAAAAAAGATTTTCACAATTTAGATGATTATTATAAAACAGAAAATTTAAACTTTTACAATGCATCTGTAGATACAATTTACAAACGTATTGCTGAAGCGGAAAAATATTCGATGGAAGCATTATCGAAACCTTTTGATTACAATCAAAAAGAGAATTTCAATATCGATTACAAAACGTCTAAATACGCTAAAGATAAAAACGAAGCAAAAGATTTATGGCGCAAATACCTGAAATACAACGTAATGCTGGAAATCATTTCTATGCAAGATGACGTAAAAGGTGAAAAGAAAGACACCTTGAACAATTCTACTTCGTTAAAAGATGCTAAAGATCCTTTGGCTGACAAAGACAAAAAGAAAATCACAAAAGATACTCCTTTTGCAGAAGTTGAAAAGATAGCACGTGAAGAAGTAAAAGATTTAATTTCTGATTATTTCCGTCGCATCAAGCAAACAAAACGCGAAAATTATTTCTCTATTTACATGAATTCGCACACAGAACAATACGATCCCCACACAACTTACTTCTCACCAACGAGCAAAGAAGATTTCGAATTCGAAATGTCTGGACAAATGGAAGGTATTGGAGCCAAGATTCAAGATAAAAAAGGTTACGCAACAATTGCAGAACTTATCGTTGGAGGTCCAGCATGGAAAAGCGGTAAATTAGAAGTCGGAGACCAAATTATAAAAGTTGCTCAAGGGAAAGACGGTGAAGCGAAAAACATTGTTGGAATGATTTTGAGCGATGCCATTCGCCTAATCAAAGGGAAAAAAGGAACAGAAGTTGTCTTAACAATTAAGAAAAAAGACGGTTCTCAACAACAAATCTCTTTGATTCGTGAAGTAATCGAAGCTGAAGAAGTGTTTGCTCGTTCCTCTGTAATTACCGACGACAAGGGAGATAAATATGGAATGATTTATTTACCTGAGTTTTATACCCCGATGGGTAAAGAAGGTGGTCGTTACCCTTCCGAAGACATCAAAAAAGAAATTGAAATATTGAAGAAGGAAAACATCAAAGGTCTTATTTTCGATGTTCGTAACAATGGTGGTGGTTCATTAGAAGAGGTAGTTAAAATCTCTGGATTGTTCATCAAAGAAGGACCAATTGTACAGGTGAGACGTAGTGACGGAATGCTTAAAATTCACGAAGACAAAGATAATTCTATCGCATACGACGGACCATTAGTTGTCATGGTTAACGAGCTTTCTGCATCTGCCTCAGAGATTTTTGCTGCAGCTATGCAAGACTATGGTCGTGCTGTTGTCGTGGGATCGCCTCAAACCTTTGGTAAAGGTACAGTACAAACTATCTTGCCTTTAGACCGTCAAACGGGAAGTGATGAGTATGGAGCAGTGAAGTTAACAATACAAAAATTCTACCGAGTTAACGGAGGATCAACACAATTAAAAGGAGTTCAGTCGGATATTTCTTTAGTTGATCAGTTCACTTACGAAGATATCAGCGAAGCTTCTCGACCAGAAGCTTTGAACTGGGATCAAATCAAACCATTGGTTATTGCAAAATGGCCTACAACTTTCGATTTAACAAAAGTAAAAGCCAACAGCAAAGCTCGTTTAGAAAATAATACTCACTTGAAACTAATGAACGAAAGTTTCAAATTCATCAAATCAATGGAAGAGATGAAAGAGATTCCTTTGAACTTAGAAGATTATAAAACATACCGTAAAACACGCGAAGATAAAATCAAAAAGTTCGAAAATTTAGATAAGTACAAAAACAACTTCAAGTTTACAATGAATCAAAACGACTTGACAACAACTAAAACTGATACTGTCTTAAAAGCAAAACGTAACAATTGGTTCAAAGCAATGCAAAAAGACTTTTATTTAAACGAAGCGGTTAACGTTTTAAGAGATCTAAAATAATGGAGCAAGAAAACGGTTCATTTTCACAAATCGTATTCAATAAATTAAGAAAGAACACCCTTGGTGTTCTTTCTTTTGGTGTAATAGTATTGGCTGCAATCATCTCTATTTTTGCCTATATCTTCGCGACAGACAAAACAGAAAATGCAAACAGACAAGACCTAACCATTGCATATGCACCTATAGGTTATCAGCAAAAAACAATCGAAATTCCATTACCTAATTATACAGGAAAAACAAGTTTTACTGATTATATATTCGGGAAAGAGATCGATTCGGAACAAATAAGTATCTCATCTTACAAGATCAATGGACAAAATATTACCTATGTTCCTTATTTAGGAAACGGACTTAGTGGCGAACCTATTACCATAGATGCATCAACTTGGACAAAGTATAACATCAAAACCAAAGATATAGAGAAACAATATATCTATACAAAAACCTATCTTCTTGGTACAGATTCGTACGGAAGAGACTTTTATTCGAGGTTAATCATCGGGACAAGAATTTCATTTCTTATCGGGTTTATCGCAGTATTCATCTCATTACTTGTAGGAGTTTCCCTGGGCGCTATCGCAGGATATTACAAGGGAACAGTCGATAACATGATTATGTGGCTGATAAACGTAGTGTGGTCTATCCCAACATTACTATTGGTTATTGCTATTACTTTGGCTATTGGAAAAGGATTTTGGCAGATATTTATTGCCGTTGGTCTAACGATGTGGGTAGAAGTTGCCCGTGTTGTACGTGGACAATTCTTATCGTACAGAGAAAAAGAATTTGTAGAAGCAGCAAAAGCCTTAGGTTTTTCGGATGCAAGAATCATCTTCAATCAAATATTACCCAACGTTGTTGCTCCTATTATTGTGATATCGGCAGCCAATTTTGCTTCGGCAATTTTAGTAGAAAGTGGGCTTAGTTTCCTTGGAATTGGCGCACAACCTCCTACTCCGTCTTGGGGAAATATCATCAAAGAACATTACAACCATATCATTCTTGGGAAACAACATTTGGCAATCCTACCAGGTTTAGCCATCATGTTATTGGTTCTTGGATTTAATATCTTCGGAAATGTTTTGCGAGATATCATGGATATTAAACAGTAAGAAGCAAATTAAACTTTAAACTTTTTATAGTTAACCACACAGAAACATAGGTTTAATTTTTAATAAGATTATGTCATTGTTATTGACTTAATATAAAGTAATAAATAGTTCAATATAACATTCATAATAAAACGTAGTTAGGTTTTATTCAAAACGTAGTTAGGTTTTAATCAAAACGTCAGTAGGTTTTAATCAAAACCTACTGACGTTTTTTTATTGGCCTCAATTAGAAGTTGAAAAAATTACATTAACTTTTCTTTTTTTCATACTTTAAAGTCGCTAAAGTCTCTCGAAGATCAATGCCAGGTCTAAAAAGTATTTTAGCATTTTTAATAGAAGCAGAAGTTACTTTTGAAATTGAATCTGCACCTTCGCTACTTATACTTATCTGAAAAGATCCAAAATCTCCTAAGCGAACTATTTTACCATCTGCCAAATGTTTAGCTAACATTTTTGCTAAATCAATCAACGATGCATAGACATCACTCTCACTAACGGAAGAAGTTTGAGCGATTTCTTTACTTAATCTACGAAGAGAGATTTCACCATCTGCAATAGAATTTGCATAAAACTTTTTAGGACCAGTAGGATCTCCTGGATAAGCTTTTTGAATAACATTGTATTTTATTGCCATAATTAAAAGTATTTTCAGATTAATAGTTAATTAACTCTAAATTAATACTTTATATTTAATTCACAAAATAAATTTGTTGATTATCAGTATTATACGAAAAAAGAGCATTAAAAAAAGCTTTCAAATGAATGAAAGCTTTTACTTTTTATGATAAAATTTAATGAAGATTGTGCACAATATGCAGCCTTATACTTCTTTGTTCGTCTTATTTTATCGAATCTTTTATGGGTGCTTTTATAGGATAAGTATCGGTAAGCCCTACTAATCTAAAGGCACTATATATATTTTTGTTCTGCTTATTTCCTAAAGCTATTATCGTGAATTGATTGTTAACATCGTGTACAAAAACAGTATTGTTCCCGTGCCACCAACCATTGTGATACAACAATTTTTTACCATCTTCGTATTCTAACAAACGTATTCCAAGTCCATAATTCTTATAACCTTTTTGCTCATAACTATATCCTTTGAAAGCTTCTTTCTTGATTTTCTTTGGTAAAAAATCGTTCGAATACATGGCAATGTCTAATTTGTACAGATCTCTTGGTGTAGAATAGATGTTTTTGTCGCCATAAGTACGGTCAAAATCGTCCCAAGCCCACTCATAACCATTGTATTTGTACGAACGAGCTACTGTATCTTTATCGCGGTCATACTCAAAAACAAAGGTGTTTTTCATCTCAAGCGGGTCAAAAACCATGTATTTCATCGCCTTAGGGTAAGGCATTTTCATTATCTTTTCGATGATTAAAGCAAGAAAAGCATAATTGGTGTTTGAGTAATAAAAACCTTTATCTGCTGAACGAATTTGTTTAACATCGTGTTCGGTGAAGATATCTAACACATCTTGATTAGAAATTGGCTTCTCGCGATCCATCATCACCTTCTTACCATTCCACAAAACGTTGGCATAATTTGGTAAACCACTGCGGTGATTTAGCAAATGACGAACTGTGATGTCCTCGTAAGGAAAATTTTTTAACAGTGTATTTACCTTTTGATCTAATGTAATTTTACCTTTCTCTACCAACTTTAGAATAGCAACAGATGTAAAAACCTTCGAGATAGATGCAATATGAATAGGGGTTTCAGGTGTGATAGGACGCTGATTTCTTTGGTCTGCCATCCCTTGATATTTCTCTAAAAGTACTTGACCATTCTTCACAATCAGCAAACCTCCACTTACATTTCCATTGACCCAAAAGTCTTGATAATAGGTATTTACTTTGTTTCGGTAATCATTAATCTCTGCTTGTGTGTAGTGCATTGGCTTGAAATCTGCCTTCCAATCCAATGAATCAAAGCGCAAAGCATGCGGATCCTTCTTTCTAAGTTCTTCTTTTTGTTCGTTTTTCTTGCTACAACTTCCCATAAAAAGCATGGCAGAAGCAAGAACAACCGCTACATATTTCATGTGTTTTTTCTTAATCTATTTGTTTGTTAGCACTAAAGTATATATTTATTTGTGGAATAATAACCCGTTTGCAAACATTAAGTTTTTTTTATGATTTGTGCGAAAGTTGAGACTTAAACTCGCCTAAGATGACACTTGTTGCAACGGCAACGTTTAGACTTTCTGTAGAACCATTTGTCCCAAAAAACGGAATGCTTAGTTTATTTGTCGTCAACGCCTCAATTTCTTTTGAGATACCATTTGCTTCGTTCCCCATTACCAATATACCTTCTTGTGGAAGTATCTGCTCGTATATAGACTCTCCTTCCATAAAAGTTCCGAAAATGTTTCCTTTATATTGGGATAAATATTTTTCTAAATCAATATAATGCACCTTCACTCGTGTAAAAGATCCCATTGTCGACATCACAACTTTTGGGTTGTACATATCAACTGATTCTTTGGAACAAAGAATATCCTCTACACCAAACCAATCAGCCAAACGGATAATTGTGCCTAAATTTCCTGGATCTCGAATATCATCCAACGCAATCGACAAACCTTTTAATTGGATATTTTCATCATAATTTGGTAATTCACAAAGTGCAAGGCCAACATTAGGAGTTGTTAAGAAACTGATCTTTTTCAACTCTTTTTCTTCTATAAATGTCTTTTTGATGTGTGTTGCTTCGGGCCAAAAGTCTTCAATTATAAATAATTCTTTAATATTTATAGAACTTTTTATAACTTCCCCAATATTTTTAACACCTTCTACGACAAACAAATTATATTTTTGTCTATATTTTTTAGAACCGAGAGATGTTATTATCTTAATAACGTTATTTGATAACATATTTATGCAAAAAAAAATTACAACAAATATAGCACTTATCTCTTGTTTGGGATTACTTTTTTATAGCTGTAGTACAACTAAAAAAGTTCCTGAAGGAGAATATTTGTTTGTAAAAAACAAATTTGAATACGATAAAGAGGATCCTGATATAAAGAAGAAAAAGGCAATAATCAACAAAGATTTAAGTGATTATGTAAAACAAAAGCCTGCTGGAAAGTTCTTAGGATTTTTTCCTCTTTGGCAATGGGTATACAATTGGTCGCCTGCAAAGTTTGATGAGACATTTCAGGAATATTATCGTGTAGACGCCCCTTTCCGTAACCAAAAGTTATTGGATAGTTTGTTAACAAAAAATAATCTGAACCAATATGTTGGACAAAGTTTGTGGAAAGAACGTCTTTATTTTAGCCAAGGTGAAGCACCAATTTTATTAGACGAAGAACAGTCAGAATTTTCGGCAAAGAACTTAAATCGATTATTTCATGACAAAGGTTATTTCGATTCGAAAGTAGCTGTTTCTTATGACAAAGATTCGGTTTCGAAAAAAGCAGAAACCATTTATGATATAAAATTAGATGAACCATCTTATATCGAAACGTTTACTCAAAAAATTTCTGACGTTAAAATTGAAGAATACTTAAATTCTCCTTTGGGAAAACAAACTGTGTTACATGCTGGAGATCAATACAACTTTGATAAATTTGAAGAAGAACGTGATCGTATTGTTGATTTATTAAAGAACAGAGGTTACTATGATTTTAATGACACGGGAGAAGATTTATACTTTGAAGCGGATACATTAAAAAGCAATAAGCGCCTTGATGTTACAATGTTTATTGATAAACTTAGTCAAGATTCGTTGAAAATTGATAGTATTACTCCTTTTACGCAATATCGTTTTGGGAAGGTCAATATCTATGCTGATTCGCGCAATATAGTTGATGACGAAAGTTCATTAATCAAAAAGGAATACAAAGATTACAACGTTTTTTATACAAAAGAACCAGAATATCGTCCTCGATATTTTACAGATGCATTTGTAATTCGACCAAATCAATTGTATCGCCAACGACAAGAAATTCAAACAAAACGAAATATTTTCAAAAAAGAAAATATCAACTTACATGGATTTAGAATAACCAAACAAGATTCGATTTTGAATGTTGATGTTTTTTTTACGCCTAAAAAGAAATACGATTTGAATTTATTTGTCGAAAGTTACGCTTCTCGTTATATGAATTTTGCAATTTCTCCCGGGATGACCTTAACTTCGAGGAATTTATTTGGTGGAGGAGAAAATTTAGAAACAACGTTAAAAGGAACATTGGGTTCGGTTAACAAAGATTTCTCGATGAATAAAGCTTTCTTGAATGCTTACGAAGTTGGAATTGAAACCAAATTGAAGTTTCCTTATTTGTTAACACCTATTAATCTTGACAATATTTTACCTAAACGTTTCTCTGCTGAATCGGCAATCAGAATGAATGCAAGTACGCAGAAAAATGTAGGTTTAGATAAAACAACTTATGGCTTTGGTTTTGATATGGATATTTCGAGTTCAGAATTTCAACACAAAGTCTCTATTTTCAACACTGAATTTATCAATAATCGTAAAAAAGATCGCTATTACGAAGTTTTTACTAGAGATAATACAACAAAAGAAGAAGTAAAAAAACTCTATTACGAATACAATCCAGATGCACCAATTTATGTAACAGATGATGAATTAACAGACGCTATTGAGGCAGACAAAGGATTTCAGAACTCGTTAACAGGAGAAGATGCAAGATTATATGTTGATTTTGAAAACATGTTATACAGAAAAGCAAACATTTCTCAAAATATATTGATTAATTCATTTATATATCAATTTACATACAATCAAGAAAACGCCTTTCGTCCAAAAAGTAATCCGTGGTTTATACAAGCTAGAATTGAGTTAGCTGGAAATATTTTACGAGGTTTGGACAAAGCCTTTGGTTTTAATAAAGCTGAACCTGATCGAGATGGAAATCAAGCAGGATTAATTTTTGGCATTCCTTATTCTCAATTCGTAAAATTGGACATTGATGTTCGTCGAAAATTTAAAATGAATTCTAATTCAAGCATAGCTGGTCGATTTTTATTTGGTATTATTCAACCTTACGGAAATTCAGACACAGCGCCATTTGTAAGAAGTTATTCGGCAGGAGGTGCAAATGATGTGCGTGGTTGGGCTCCATTGACATTAGGTCCTGGAAGTAAACCTCGTATCAATTCAAAAAATCAGAGTTTAGAATTTGAGAGTATGAAATTGTTATTCAATGCTGAATATCGTTTCCATCTTTTCGGAAGTTTAGAAGGTGCATATTTTATTGATGCTGGTAATATTTGGGGCGTTAATAAAGATCGACAAGAAACATTATTCAAGTTCAAAGATTTTTATAAAGAATTAGGAATTGGGTCTGGTGTAGGTTTCCGTTACCACATTGGTACGTTTGCAATTGTAAGATTTGATTTAGGTTACAAAATTTATGATCCTTCATACGAAATAGGTGAACGTTGGCAATTTGATAATTTTAATATCTTGAAACCAAGATTACACTTCGGAATTAATTATCCTTTCTAAAAAAACATCTATATTTGTTTCACAAAATACTAACATAATGAGCAGAAAATTTCCAGCCGGGGTTGCAACCGGTTCATTAGTTCAAGACATCATTAATGATGCAAAAGCTAATCAGTACGCTTTACCTGCGTGTAATGTCATTGGTTCAGATACAGTTAATGCTGCAATGGAAGCTGCAGTAGAAGTCAACTCTCCTCTTATTATTCAATTTTCTAACGGAGGTTCTGCTTTTAATGCTGGAAAAGGATTAAAAGGTGAAAATCAACTTTCTGCTATTAAAGGAGCTATTGCAGGTGCAAAACATATTCATACATTAGCTGAGGCATATGGAGCTACAGTAATTTTACATACTGACCATTGTGCAAAAAAATTATTACCTTGGATTGATGGTATTATGGATGCTAACGAAGAACATTTCAATAAATTCGGAAAGACTTTATTTAGTTCTCATATGTTAGACTTATCTGAAGAGCCATTAGAAGAAAACGTAGAAACGTGTAAAAGATACTTAGATCGAATGTCTAAAGTCGGAATGACGTTGGAAATGGAATTAGGTATCACAGGAGGTGAAGAAGATGGCGTTGACAATTCTAATGTTGATAACTCTTTGTTATATACTCAACCAGAAGAAGTAGCTTATGTTTACGAGAATTTAAAATCAGTTTCTGATAATTTCTGGATTGCAGCTGCATTTGGTAATGTACACGGAGTTTACAAACCTGGTAATGTTGTTTTAACACCAAAAATTTTAGATAACTCTCAGAAATACATCAACGAAAAATATAATGTAGAAAACGCTGTAAATTTTGTTTTCCATGGAGGTTCTGGTTCTACTTTAGAAGAAATCAGAGAAGCAATTAGCTATGGAGTGATTAAAATGAATATTGATACAGATTTACAATATGCATTTATGGAAGGTGTTCGCAAATATTTTGACGAAAATGCAGCGTATTTACAAGGACAAATTGGTAACCCAGATGGTGCTGAATCTCCAAATAAAAAATACTACGACCCACGTGTATGGTTAAGAGCAGGAGAAATTTCTTTCAAAGAAAGATTAATCCAAGCTTGCCACGATTTAAATAATGTTAATACTTTAGGATAATCTTCAAAAGAGATTTTTCTATTCAAATAAAAACAGAGAATATGCCTTGGTTTATAAGAAGCAAGAAAAATATTACAACGCCTACAGAGTCAAAAAAAGACGTTAAGAAAGGCTTATGGTACAAAACACCATCAGGAAAAATTATCGAAACTGAAGAATTAAAAGCGAACGCGTATGTAAGTCCAGAGGATGATCATCACGTACAAATTGGTTCTCAAGAATACTTTGACATCTTATTTGACGAAGGAAAATTTACAGAATTAGACACAAAAGTAGAAAGTAAAGACCCTTTGAATTGGACAGATACAAAGCCTTATAAAGATCGTTTAAAAGAAATTAAAAAGAAAACGGGAATGACAGATTCTATTCGCAATGCGACTGGAAAAATTCATGGCCGTGACATTACTATTTCTTGTATGGATTTCAAATTCATTGGAGGTTCTTTAGGTTCTGTAATGGGAGAAAAAATCGCACGTGCAATTGATTATTCAATCAAACACAAAACACCGTATGTAATCATTACACAATCAGGTGGAGCGCGTATGATGGAAGCTGCAATTTCGTTAATGCAATTAGCAAAAGTAGAAGCTAAATTAATTCAATTAGCAGACCACAATATTCCTTACATTACAGTGTTAACGAATCCATCTTTCGGAGGTATTACAGCTTCTTTCGGATCTATTGGTGACGTGATTATGGCTGAGCCAGGCGCATTAATTGGATTCGCTGGACCACGTGTTATCAAAGAAACAATTGGTAGAGATTTACCAGAAGGATTCCAAACTTCTGAATTTTTATTAGAAAAAGGCTTCGTTGATATGATCGTTCACCGTAAAAAGATGAAAGATAAAATAAAAGAAGTAGCTGATATGTTAATGCCTATCAACTAATTAATAGAAGTGCAACTATATTTTTGAAATTATATTCAAATTTCATTTGGATTATTAGAAATTGATTTTATATATTTGCACTCCAATCGCGAGAATAGCTCAGCTGGTAGAGCGCAACCTTGCCAAGGTTGAGGTCGCGGGTTCGAGCCCCGTTTCCCGCTCTTTGAAATATTAAATTCAAAAATCAAATTTTGCCTTGGTGGTGGAATTGGTAGACACGCAGGACTTAAAATCCTGTGTCCATTAGGACGTGCGGGTTCAAGTCCCGCCTGAGGTACTTTTTAATTTGATTTTGACAATTTACACGCGGGAATAGCTCAATTGGTAGAGCGTCAGCCTTCCAAGCTGAATGTTGCGAGTTCGAGTCTCGTTTCCCGCTCAACTTCTTTCTTAGAAGTGGATGCCTTGGTGGTGGAATTGGTAGACACGCAGGACTTAAAATCCTGTGTCCATTAGGACGTGCGGGTTCAAGTCCCGCCTGAGGTACAACAAAGCTCAAGAATTTATTTTCTTGGGCTTTTTTTATGCTTCAAATAATTATATCTTTATCGCTTTAACAAAGTACGTTTTTAACACATGATTCAACAATCATTTTTAAGAAAGGCCCTATTTACTCTTACCTTTTTACCTTTATTTTCTTACGGTCAAGAAACAAAAAGTTCAGATGATTTATTTCTAGAAGCTCGACACAAAGCTTTCGAAGAAAAAGATTATACAGCTGCAAAGAAATTAGCTTTACAAGCTTTAGCACAATCTCCAGAATATACTGATATAGCTGTTTTCTTGGGAAGAATTTACACATGGAATGATGAAACGGATGAAGCTCGAAAAGTTTTTCAGAATATAGAAAAAACCATGGATCCTTCAACTGATTTTTATTTGGCCTACACTTCGCTTGAATATTGGAATGAGAATTATACAGAAGCTATATCTATCATTGATCGTGGTTTAATTAAATACCCTAAGCATGAAGAACTATTATTGTTAAAAGCTAAGATTCAGAATTCAGGGGATCTTTATAGTGATGCATCAGAAACAATCAAAGAATTAATTGCGATTAATCCTAAAAATACGGAAGCACGCGAATTGGCTAATCGCATCGAAATTAATAATACGAAAAATGCAATTGGTGTAAATTACAATTATTCACATTTCGATAAACAATTTGCTGATGATTGGCATCAAGTTTCAGTCAGTTACAAACGTCAAACTGCTTTGGGCTCATTGATTATTAAAGTGAATTACGCCAACAAATTTAAAGATAATGGTGTACAATACGAAGTAGAAGCTTATCCGAGACTCTCTAAGACATTTTACATGTATATTGGTGGTGGATATTCAGATAGTGATGGTATTTTCCCAAAATACCGTACAGGGGCATCATTGTATGCAAATTTACCAAAGAGTTTTGAAGCTGAATTAGGATATCGTCAACTTCATTTTTCTGATGATGTTTGGATGTTTACAGGATCTATCGGAAAATACTACAAAAATTATTGGTTTAACTTAAGAGCATTTGTTACTCCAAGCGATCATAACATCTCTCATTCGTATACCTTTACAACGCGTTATTATACGGGTGATGCTAATAATTATTTAAGTTTAGCGATAGGAACAGGGATTTCTCCAGAAGATTTTAACAATAATCTTTTAGAAAATACTACTTACAAATTGAAATCCTTTAAAATTGGAGCTAATTATAATTTTTCGATCAAAGATTTGAATTTAATTACAATCGGTGCAAATTATTATAACCAGGAATATCGTCCAAATCAAAAAGGAAATCAATATGATGTAAGTATTTCGTACAGTCGAAAATTCTAATTAATATATTTTATAAATAAAGAATCAGGAACCATTTTTTGAACATTTTTCAACGAATGGTTTTTTGTTTTAAACGACTTCATACGATTCTTTAACTCATCTTCCATTTTTGAATTTTGTTCAAGATCTTCTGTTAAATTCTTTTCGATTCGATATAACTTCCCTCCTGACAAATGATAATTTTCGAAAACATAATCATCCAAAATATTCTTGTTTTGCATTAGCGGAACACCTTGTTTTCTGAAATTTGACTTACCATTTTCCAGATTTTGTCCCATCCATGTTACATGGTGCGGTAAGTTCATTCTATATGAATCTCTAAAATAAGTCGCAAATGTTGGGGCAATATCAAAATGCGTGACAATATTCGACATCTTTTTTGGTGATTTCAATAACGGTGAATACACTATAATTGGCACATGAAAACGATCTATTTTCGTTTCCATCGGCACTTCTGGCATTCTATGATCTCCTGTTATCACAAAAATAGTTTGATTAAAATCTGAACGTTTTTGATATGTTTCAAAAAAATTTTTTAACGCATCGTCTACACTTAAAAAAGTAACCAATTGCTGCTTATATTTTTTGATTGTAGCTAAAGTTGTCGCATCATAATTTCTTGTTTCAACCAACTTATCAAACTGTTTATTGTATTTCTCAACATTGTTTATCAAGAATGGGCTGTGCGTTGCTAAAGTCATTAAAACATTAAAATAGGGTTGACTATCTTCTTTCTGTATTGTTAAATATTTTTTAAAAACCGAATGATCATCATATCCCCAAGAAAAGCCATTATTCGAAGGGATTTTCGCATAATCGTTTCCGTAATCATCTTCATCTATAATCGTTTCCACTTGAGAATAATCCAAATACTTAGACATAAAGTCAAAATCTGCATCACCACCATAAAAATACCCCGTTTTATAACCATTACTTTTCAATAAATTATACAAGTTGAAATGTTGAGGTAAGTTATTTTGCTCCATAAAACCATTTTCAGCAAATGGCAAGGAACCTGTTAACGCTGGTAGAACACCATATGTTCTTCCCGTCGTACTCAATCCATTTTCCCAATACAAACTCTTTTTAGATAGTTGATCAATATAAGGTGTAAACGATCCTAAATACGCTCCGTCGTTGCTATATGCTCTCCCCAAACCTTCAATTACAATAAAAACAACATTTGGCTTTTCAGTTGATAAATTGAATTGTTTTGCAAAAAAGTTTTGGTTATCATCTTGGTATAAAAATGGATAATTTTCTTTGTCTGGATAATTTCGGTTATCTTGATTCTTTGCAGTTGAATTTGCATTCAAGAAATCAATTTCGGTTATTTTATCTTCAGCAAATTGTTCTAATGAATTAGAGAAAAAATAAGACGATTTACTTAAAACTAAATTAGACGAAAACTCATCATTCTCTGCATCCTTTACAAACAGATTAATCGGAATAATAATCGCGAAAAGACTTAGTACAATCAGCGAAAATTGGAGATATTTCTGCTTGATTTTTAATTTATAACTGTACGTAAAAATCAACGTCAATAAACTAATTACAACCAGAGATAGAATAATATTGGTAACATTCATAACACCAGAAGCTCCAATAATCAGCTTTAACTCATCGAATGTGTATAAAAATAAATCGGAACCTAATAAGTTGAGCGTCGTTTCAAAATATTTTATCAATCCTATATTTGCAACAATTAAAAATGAATAAGCAAAAATAACCCATTTCTTCGCCCAACCGATAGAATAAAATTGCAATAAGAAGTAAATTAAACTAACGATAAAAATACTGTCTAAAGCAAAATCAATATTGTGAACAAATAAATCAAGAAATAATGTTTGATGAGCATGTGGGGTTAAATTTTGTTTATAAAAAGAAATTTCAACAATTGTAGATACCCCAAAAAGTAAAAGATAAATCAATGAAATAAAAGTCGTTTGTTGAACTAAATTCACAAATCCTAATTTCATTTTTTGCAAAACAGACAACTCTTTTGCTTGATTTCTTCCAAAACCTTGTCGCGTCATTTCTCCCCATGAATTATTTTTCAAAAAGAAATCCTTTACTCCTTTTACGGCAGCTAAAACTACAAAAGGATGAAAAGTAAATGGCTCTATAAACGCGGTTAAAAACAATTTTGGAATATCTCCTTTCTTGTTGTAAACGTTATACGTCATCAAATCAATCAAAATGGCATAAATCGAATATAAAATTCCGTAAAGCAATACAAAAGCCATTAAAGGAAAGAAAATATGCCAATTAATTAAACCTAAAAAGAATAAAACAACGAAAATGATCCAACCAATATATTCGATAATCGGTCCTAAAAATTCGAAGAAAAACCAATACGGATAACTCATCATTCCAAGTTTTCCATATTTCGGATTGAAAAATAAAATACGATGTTTCCACAATGTTTCTATCGTTCCACGCATCCAACGATTGCGTTGTTTGGTTAAAATTTCTTTACTTTCTGGCACTTCTGTCCAACAAAGCGGATCGGGAATATTTACTACTTTATAGGCCAATTTTTGCTCGTGCATATAACGTCGCATTCGCACAATAAGCTCCATATCTTCACCAACTGTATCGTGATCATAACCGCCACATTGCAATACAATTTCGCGATCAAAAGCACCAAAAGCACCTGATATCAACATCAATCCATTGGCACGCGACCATGCCATTCTTCCCAAAACAAACGCTCTGATATATTCTAACGCTTGAGCTCTACCCATACGAGTTTTCGGCAAATTAACATCTACAATTTTCCCATCGATAATTGTACAATTATTGGCCAATCTTATCACGCCACCACAAGCAATTACTTTAGCTTTTGCTTCGTCCATAAAAGGCTTAGCAAGCTTTAGGATGGCATCTTGTTCTAAGATACAATCAACGTCAATACAAACAATATAATCATTTGTAGCGATGTTAATTCCAACATTTAACGCATCCGATTTTCCACCATTTACTTTGTCAACAATTACCAATTTTTTAAAAACAGGATTGCTACTTTTATAAATCGCATTTATGGGTTTTGTTTTGATATTTCCCTCAACAAAATAATCTATTTTAATCAAATCATACGCCTCAATTAATCGTTGCAACGAATCATCTTTGGATCCATCATTTACAATAATAATTTCGAGCTGATTATAATACAACGACAACAACGAGCGTACATTTTCTACAATTGTAGCCCCTTCATTATAAGCTGGAGCAATAAGACTAAACGTTGGTGCATTTGAAGAAGTTGCGATCAGGGAATAATCTGTAAAACTATTTTTTCGGATATATGATTTAATTGCTCCTTTTGCGTAAAGTCCAATCCATCCATACACAATAATTAAAGGATAGAATAAAAAAGAAATCCATAAATAAAAAAATCGAAAGCGGTTTCAAGCCAATTCATGATTAGTGTTCTTGAATAATTTGATTAATAATTTGTCTTAATTCGGGAGAATTTGATTGAGTTGAAAGTTGTAATACCTCATTTTTATCACAACAATGGATTAATGCTTTCACACTTGCTTTTTTTACTGAAAATGATTCATTTTCTATCGCCTGAGTTTTCAAGAATAAACTATTTTCTGGATTTGAAATTAGTTCTAAAGCTTTCAAAATTTGCAATTGAAATTTCTCTTCATATCTTTCGTAATGATGAATGAATAAAGTTGAAGTGGTTTCACTTTCGATTCTAACCAAAGTTTTAATTGTTTCTTTCAAGGTTTTTTCATCAGAATCGTGCAAATTTTCCGCAACCAAATCGTGCATTTGTAACAATTGAAACTTACGAATCAATTTCATCGCAAAAACTTTTACACTCTGATTCGTTGATTTCAACCAATTCGAAATTGACTGCTCAACCTCATCATTATTTGGTAAAGTGTTAATTGCTTCCAATAATTTTAATTGATGCCAATCTGTTAATTGTTCTTGTAAATCATCCAAAAAATATAAACCTTCAAAACCAGAGAATTTCACCAAACCATATTGAGCTTCTGTACGAACCAACTCATTTCTATGATGTAGCAAAGTTTTAATTTTAGGCAAAGTTTCGATGCAATTCATGGCTGTCACTTCTTGTATAGCTTCGGCTATTTCGTATCCTTTTTTACTGTTTAATTTTTGTAAGGATATTTTCTTGAGTTGATATTGTCCAAATAAATTACGAATATTCTCTTTAGAATTTCCCGAAAAGTTATGTTCTGCTTTTAGGAGTTTTTTAATGAAATAATGTTTGAATAAACTTGATTTTAAATAATCATTAAAATCTGTATTCTGTTGATTATTTTCTTCTAAAATCGTTTCATAAATCTCTTGATCAATAATCGCATTCCACTTATTTTTCTTTGTAATGATTTTATATTCAATAATACTTTTCAACAATGTATATATGATAATCAAAAAAAGTAAAATAAGTAGAATATAAATTCCTACGATTAACTCGGTATATGTTATGATTTGTAGGATAATCATTGTATTATTTTAAGATTTTTTTTACGCGTACTGATAATTCAACAGGACTAAATGGTTTTACCATAAAATCATTTGCACCAAGATCAAAAGCTTCCACAACCACATCTTCTTGTCCTAAAGACGACAAAATAATAATAGGTGTTTCAGCATTTTTACTCTTTCTAACAGCACTAATAATCTCCAAACCAGAAGCAAAAGGCATCATAATATCAGTAATAATCAGATCAATATTTTCTGTTTCTATCTTGTTGATTGCTTCTTTTCCATTTCGTGTTAAAACAACTGTATAGCCTTCTTTTTTAAGTTTATGCTCAATTGTTTTTAAAATCAATTCGTCGTCTTCGGCAATTAAAATCTGCATTCTATTGGTTTTTAAATATTTTTTAAATAATTAATAACTAATTCAATTTCGTTTTCTATTCGCATTATAAGTTGGTTTTCTTCTATGTAATTTATAGAAGTTGCTTTTTCGATTTGTTCAGTTAAATCAGCCAAAATAAGAAGTCCAGCCGTTTTCGAAGTTCCTTTTACTTTGTGCCCTAATTGATTGATTTGTTCTAAATTTTTAGTATTACTATGTGTTTTAAACGCTATTTTGTCTTTTTCTAATTCATTGATAATAATTTCGATAAACGTTTTTCTGAACGATTCATCATCTTTTGTATAATTATCAATCATTGATACATCAATATGATTTCCAAAATCTTCGTTTTCATTTTGCGTTTCTTGAGAAAAATCCAACCATTTTTTCATCATATCTACTATATCATTTTCTCGAATTGGCTTCGCTAAGAAGTCAGTCAAACCAACCTCAAGACATCTTTCTTTTTCGCCTTTCACATTTCCCGCTGTAACGGCAATAATCGGGACATCTTGATAATTATTAATCAATCGAATAAATTTCGTTGCATCAATACCATTCATTTCTGGCATTTGAATATCCATTAAAATTAAATCAACTTGATTTTCTTGACAAACAGCTACTGCTTCAGCTCCATTTATAGCCGTGTACAACACACTATTTGGTGCTATATTTTTTATGATTTGCTGATTCAGTGCCATATTCACCATATTATCATCAGCAATAAGAATATGAAATTGTTTAGAAAAATCTTGTGTATTTTCGTTTGGTTCTTCTATTTCTAATGTTTGATTTTCCTTCGAATCGATGATACTTTTTCGTAATGTTTCGAATAATTCTTCTGATTTTATTGGTTTTAATAAACGAGAATTTATCCCTAATTCTTTAGCTTTCTGAATCAAAAATTCATCTTCAGATGAGCTATGCAATAACACTAAAGGTATTTTTGTTTGTTTCGACTCAACGTATTCTTTTATTTTCTGAATTGTTTCTAAACCATTTAAAACAGGCATGTGATAATCCATCAAAATAACATCATACACTTCACCATTCAACACTTTTTGCAACGCCTCTATTCCGTTATTTGCAAGGTCAGAAGTGATTTTTTTAAACTCTAACATATGCTTCAAAATAACCTGATTACTTTGGTTATCATCCACAATCAGAATATGTTTTATCTCGTCTAAATGGTCAAATTGTTGATTAAAATTATACTCGTAATCCACTTCCAACTCAAAGTAAAATGTAGAGCCTTTATCGACTTCACTTTCCAATTCTAAATGACTTCCGAAGTAATTTAACAATTTATTTGAAATGGTTAACCCTAATCCTGTTCCTCCAAAACGTTTACTTACAGTACTATCTTCTTGTGTAAAAGCATCAAAAATTTTGGATTGTTTCTCTGGTTTAATCCCAATTCCAGTATCGCGAACAGAGAATCTAAGTTTCGCTTTCTTCCCTTCTTTAATTGGTTCGACTTGACTAATTTTAAGTTCTATTTCACCTTTTTCGGTGAATTTCACGGCATTCCCAAGTAGATTAATCAAAACTTGTTTTAGACGCGCTTCATCAATCCAAATAAATTGTGGTAAACTATTATCGATATTTAATAACAGTTCTATTTTTTTATTTTCGGCTTGATAAAGAATAACATTAATGACTTGATTTCCTAATTCGAATAAATTATTTTTTTCAATCGAAACATCCATTCGCCCCGATTCAATTTTAGAGAAATCTAAAATATCATTAATAATTGACAACAATGAATTAGCAGAATCATTAATGTAATTCAAATATTGTTTCTGTGATTGATTAAGAGGCGTTTTCAACAATAAATCAGAGAAACCAATCACTCCATTTAATGGTG
Source organism: Empedobacter stercoris (assembly GCF_020281205.1). GTDB lineage: Bacteria > Bacteroidota > Bacteroidia > Flavobacteriales > Weeksellaceae > Empedobacter > Empedobacter stercoris. The sequence continues at coordinate 111,875 of NZ_JACXZC010000001.1, read as the reverse complement.
TTCGGATTTCATGACTCATATTTGCCAAAAATTCCGATTTTGCTCTATTTGCGATATCTGCATTTTTCTTCGCTTTTTTAAGCTCTTTATTCTTTTTGACAGATTCGGTGATATTTTGAGAAAACATAATTAAGCCGCCAATTTGTTTTTTATTGATGTACCATGGATGAATTTCCCAAGCATAATGCTGTTCCGAATCGTATTTCGGAGTACTAAAAATGGAATCTGGATTAGAGTGTGATTCTCCTTTTAAACACGCTTCATAGATTAATTTTCTTTCTTCAGGAACATCATAAATATCGTAATGCGACTTTCCAATTACATTTTTCTTTTTAACAACAAACTCTTCACTCCATTTGTTACTTAAAGTCAAATAATTCATTTTATTATCAAACATTGCAACTGAAGCAGGTACATGATTAATAAACGTTTCGAATATCGCTTTTTGTCTGGCTAATTCTAATGTGTATATTTTCTTATCATTAATATCTTGAAATATCCCAAAAAGACTAACGCATACTCCGTCTACAAACTCTGGAATTCCTTTGCATCTCACCCAAACAGTATTATTCTTTTGCGTGATAATTTGTAATTCCAAATCATACGAAATTCCTTTCTCTATAGCATCCTTAAACGCTTTCTTAATTTTAGGATAACTTTTCTTAGGTTCATAAAAATTAAGTGCAGTTTCTACATTTGGTTCATAATCTGGCTCAACTTCGTGTATTTTTTTTGTTGTATCAGCCCAAATTAATTTGTTGTGAATTAAATCAAATTTCCAACCACCAACGTTTGCTACTTCATAGGTATGGTCTAATAATTGACGAACGCGATTCAAGTCTCTTTCCAAGATTATTCGTTGCGTCATATCAACCGCAGTACTCATCACAATCGGATTTCCATCATTATCTTTATCCAAAATATTACTGTACAACCAATAAGTCAACATACCATCCTTTTTAATCAAAGGCATCAACCCAGAATTTTGCTTTTGCTTAGCAATTGTATCTATATACGTTTCATACTCTTGGTGATTTGCTTTTGGAATTAATTTTTTAAGATCCAAATCTTTCGATTCTTCCTCAGTATAACCCATCGATTCTAAACCTTTTTTATTAATGGATAAAATATTACCATCCAAATCGTGAATCGTCATTAAACCAAGCGAAGAATTGAAAAAATTTCTAAACTTACGTTCACTGTTTTCAAGTTCCTCCTTTTTAGAGTTTTCAAGTGTAATATCTCGTCCAAATAAGAAAATCTCGTTATCATACGAAGTGTTTGATTTAGTATACCACTCAACCAATTTTTCTTCCTTCGTTTCTATTGAATACATCAAACATTTGAAATGATTCGAACCTGAATTAGTTTTCAAATCAGCCAAAAACATTTGAACTTTTTTCTTATCCTTTTCTGAAACAAAGTCTAAGAAATTTTTCGAAGGAATTGATTGGTCATTTTTAACTTCTAAAACTTTTTTAAAGGCTGGGTTAATTGATTTCAATACACCATTAATATCAGCAACTCCGATTAAATTATTCGAAATTTTATAGATATTTTGAAAGTAAGCAGCGTCTTTTTTTCGTTTTTTACTGACCAATAATTTTGTAATATTTTTCCCTAATTGAATCAATAAACTTCGTTGTTTATCACTTAATTTTCTTGGATGATGATCGTTAACACAAAGCGTTCCCAATGCATTGCCGTTATCATCTATTAAAGGTACACCTGCATAAAACTGGATGTTTGCTGCTTTTACGCCTGCTATTTTTTGTGCTGGTTCAAATTTATTTACATCATCAATGACTAAAATTTCATCTTCCATCAAAGAAAATTGACAAATTGTTTGCTGACGCGGAACTGCATCCACTTCTATTCCACAATTCGCTTTGATGATTTGATAATCTTCGTCAAAAACAGAAACTAAAGCAATAGGTGTATTGCAAATTAAACTTGCGGCATTTGCAAAAACGTCTAATTCTTCGTCTTTGTCATGTGCTTGCAAATTATAATCGTAAACTGCTTGCAATCTTTGCTTTTCGTTTGCTGGGATAGGATAATTCTCCATTAAAATTGATCTGTTTTTAATAGGAAAGTAGAGGAGGCTAAATATATTACATAATTATAAATATTTGTAATCAATTAATTTTAAAAAAGTTTAATTTTTTAAAATCATATTTATTTTCTTACATTAGTTGCATAAAAGGGAATCGAGTGCAAATCTCGAGCTGTCGCGCAACTGTAAGTAGTGAACACTATAAGCCAGACCACTTTTTAGATGATGCTTTCGCGATTGAAGCTCAATCAAAACTACAATAATCTCGGTTTTTGTTGAATTGATTGCACTTGATTTCGAAAGCATTTTTATTAAAACTTAGTTTATAAAAACATGCTAAAAGAAGAAATTCAACACCTTATTGACCTTAAAACAAAACCTCTTGGAGCTTTAGGTTTATTAGAAAAAATCGCTTTGAGGATTGGTTTAGTTCAACAAAAAAATCATTTAGAATTAGTTAATCCACATCTAATTGTTTTCGCAAGCGATCATGGTATTGCACAATCTGGCGTAAGTGCTTATCCTGCGGAGGTTACACCGCAAATGGTTATTAATTTCCTAAATAATGGGGCTGCTATTAATGTTTTTTGTAATCAAAATGAAATCGATTTAACAATTGTTGATGCAGGAGTCAATTATAATTTTGAAGATTATTCGGTTCTGAAAAATTGCAAAATTGCAAAATCAACCAAAAACTTTTTGTACGAACCTGCAATGAATGCAGAAGAATTGCAACAATGCTTTGATCATTCGAAGAAAATTGTTGATGAAATCGCTCAAAACGGAACGAATATTATTGGTTTTGGGGAAATGGGAATTGGAAACACTTCATCTGCATCAATGATTATTCACTATTTAACTCAACTTCCACTTGAACAATGTGTTGGCCGAGGTACAGGCTTGAATGATGAACAATTGCAAAACAAGATTAATATTCTGACTCAAGCAAAGGAAAATCAAGGTGAAATAAATGATCCGAAACAAATTTTAGCAACTTTCGGAGGTTTTGAAGTCGCGCAAATGACAGGTGCAATGCTCGCTGCTTATGAACATAATATGCTGTTGATGATAGATGGTTATATTGCTTCAGCTGCAATTTTAGTCGCATCAAAATTGAAACCTGAAATTTTGAAAAACGCTATTTTTTGTCATCAAAGTGATGAAATTGGACATCGTTATCTATTAAATTATTTCAACGAAGAACCTATCTTGAAAATCAATTTACGCGTAGGAGAAGGAACAGGTTGTGCTTTGGCTTATCCAATTATTAAAAGTGCAGTAAATTTCTTTAATGATATGGCAAGTTTTGAATCTGCTGGTGTCAGTAATAAAGAAACTGAAGTGGAATGCTAAAAAAAGAAATTACTTATTTCCTAACGGCATTGATGTTTTTTACTCGAATTCCAATTCCATTCAAGATTCCTTACAGCAACGAAATTATGAATCAATCGCAAAAATATTATGCTGCTGTTGGCTTATTGGTTGGTTGTTTTAATGCGATTATTTATAGTGTTTGTCAATTTATTTTACCTGTTGATATTGCGATTATTATCACCATGATTACAAGTATTTTGTTGACTGGTGCTTTTCACGAAGATGGTTTTACTGATGTCTGCGATAGTTTTGGAGGAGGTTATGGTAAAGAAAAAATTATGACAATTATGAAAGATAGCCGAATTGGAGCTTATGGAGTTATCGGTGCAATCTTGTTATTGTTATTAAAATTCACCTCTCTGAAACACATTGCAGAAGATAATTTTTGGTTGATTATTTTCACTTTAATTGCTGCACATTCGGTAAGTCGTTTTTTTTCTGGAATGATGATTTACACCCACGAATATGTCACCGATATTGACAAAAGCAAATCAAAACCAATGGCGAGTAAAGCTTTACCGATTAAAAACTTGCTCATAAGTTTTCTATTTTGTTTACTTCCTTTTATAGTTTTTGGCGAATGGAAATTCTTGTTGATTTTACCACTTTGTTATATAGGTAAAGTCTATTTGGGTTGGTATTTTAAGAAATATATAGGCGGTTATACAGGCGATTGTTTGGGAACTGTACAACAAGTTACCGAAGTTTTATTTTATTTAGGAATACTGATTATATGCAAATTTTTGTAATACGACATACAAAAGTCAAAATCCCTTCATCGGTTTGTTACGGACAAACCGATGTCGATTTGACAGACACGTTTTTAGACGAAGTAAAAGAAATACATGCTAAAATCGATCACGATTTTGATACTATTTTTTCGAGTCCATTGAATCGTTGTCAACAATTAGCCTACACTTTTTCTACAGAAATTATTTTAGATAATCGATTGAAAGAATTCAATTTTGGAGACTGGGAAATGAAACCTTGGAACGAAATTCCTTCGGAAGAAATCAATCCATGGTACGATGATTTTGTAACGATACCAACTCCAAATGGCGAATCGATGTACGAAATGTTTTTACGCATCTCTGATTTTATGAACGACTTAAGAAATACCAAACTTCAAAAAATATTAATTGTTGCTCATGGCGGAGTAATTCGATTAATATGGTGTTATTTGTTGCAAATACCAATTAAAAATGCATTCAAAATCCCTGTAAATTACGGTGAAATTTTTCAGTTTAATTTAGGTGAAACAAATGAGGAAGATTTTATAATGAGAAAAATGTAGACTAATTCAACATCCAATCAACTAAACTTTCCTTCTCTACTATATTCCAAGAATGCGGATGTTTCTGACCATTTGCTCTAAAGCCTCTATTCTCCGTTTCAATAAACTCTACACTCTTCGCTCCAATTGCTTTCAAATGCGAAGCCATTTTTTTTAATTTAAAAGCATTCAAATCTTCATAAGTTCTATTTCTATTCGAACTTTGCCACTCTATATCTGGCTCACAATATAATCTTATCTTAATATTTTTTAAAAATTGAATATTCTTATTAGAATTTTTAGACATTAAATAGGGTGAATAATACTCGTAGTTCTGAATCGAATCTTCTGGAGCACCTAATTCTTTATTAAAAAGCTCGATTAAAAATTTGCCTTCTTCTACCGCAGCTTTACTTACATTCTCTTCAATATCTTTTTTTGCACTTTTATATAATTCTTCTAAATCAATTGGAGAATCGACTACAAAAACACCTTTAGGCTGGATACTATTTTGTTCTTTCATCAGTTCATTTCCTATCAAAATTGCTACATTCCCTCCACTCGAAAATCCTCCTATATAAAGGTTAACTTTATTTAATTGATGTTGATTTAATATATCAATCAGTCGAGTTATTATATTTTTTTTCTCCTGATCGGATAAATATAATTTTTGGTTAAAATTAAATAACAAAGTCGTAATTCCTTGCTGGTCTATATGTTTTATAAATTTCGCTTCTTGTTTTGTATGTTCTATATCACAAGGAAAACAAGGAAATAAAATCAACAAAGCCTTTTGGTTTGATGCAATTTTCAACTCGTAATCTAACTCTTTACTCACTTTTGTTTCTATCACAGATTGTTTACAACTAAATGCTACGTAAGCAAACAGGAATACGAAAAGCAATTTCATAATTTTAAATTGTTTCATTATTCGCTACAAACTCATTAACAATTGTTCTCAAACTTTTATTCAAATCAAGGTCTACAATATCTTTTATAGACATCAAACTCTCAATTTTCCATGTATCATTTGTTAAAGAATAGGTTTCTAATTTAGAAATTAAACGATGATAAAAAATTTCCTCTCCTATTTCATATTCAAGTTTACCTATAAATTCTTCTAAAGTTGTTGAAGGTTCTGGCCAATCATTTTCGGCATCAAAAAGTTTTACAGCTACAATAAAATCATTTTTTGATTTGAAATTATTTCGCTCAATTAAGTTAAATAAATCTTCAAATGTCATTCAAATTATATTTTAAACTAATTTCTAAAAAAAAATCAACAAGTCAAATGTTTCAAAATTAATTTATTAGAAAAAAGTTATAAAATTTATTCTAAAAACACTTGCAAAAGTGGTTTTATTGACCTTATATTTGCACTCACAACGCGGGAATAGCTCAATTGGTAGAGCGTCAGCCTTCCAAGCTGAATGTTGCGAGTTCGAGTCTCGTTTCCCGCTCTTTGAAATATTAGATTCAAAAAATCAAATTTTGCCTTGGTGGTGGAATTGGTAGACACGCAGGACTTAAAATCCTGTGTCCATTAGGACGTGCGGGTTCAAGTCCCGCCTGAGGTACTTTTTTAATTTGATTTTTATAATGTATGCGGGAATAGCTCAATTGGTAGAGCGTCAGCCTTCCAAGCTGAATGTTGCGAGTTCGAGTCTCGTTTCCCGCTCAACAAAAGCCAAAGATTATTTATAGTCTTTGGCTTTTTTATTTTAAACTTTTTATTTGCACATAAAAAAAACCTCATCAAATAAAGGTTTGATAAGGTTTTAATTATTTTTCAATACGTATCGAACTAAATTTCTTGTTCAGCTAACATTTGTTTGTATTTTTTTCCTTCGATAAATTTTTTCTCTGCCCAAATTGTTCCTCCTGGAATAATTGCTGCAACAAAAAAGATCCAGAAAATTTTCATCGACCAATTGTATTTTTCCTTTAATATGTACAACAATATAATATAAGCAATAAAAAGTCCTCCGTGTACTCTTCCTGCGTGCGTTACCCAAGTCGGGTCATCCCAAATATATTTCATTGGCATGGCTATAAAGAATAAAATAATTGCAGAAAGTGCTTCTAAGTACCCCGTTATTTTAAATAATTTCAACATTCATCTTAAATTTGAGCCAAAAATAAACTGATTTTTTTAGATTTTAGCTATTACTTATCAATAAAACAAATACTTAACTTTTAATTTATACGTTATTACAAACAATATGCGATATTTTGTTCACATTATTTTTCTTTTATTCACATCTATTCTTGTGTTTGCACAAGAAAAAAAAATACAATTTTATCGATACAATGATGAAACAAAATCGTATACAAAAGATTTTGAAAGTAAAAACCTCGATTCTTCTTTAGACTCACTTCAAAAAAATGGTTACTATACTTTAACGATTGATTCCATCAAAAATGAGAAAATCTATTTGAACAAAGGGAAAAACTACCAAAGAATTTGGGTGAAAAACAATGATTTATTTGAGAATAAAAATGATTATTTTCCAACCAATAATTTAGATTCTATTCTGAATAAATTGGCCAAGACAAACATTAATGAAGGTTATCCCTTTGCACAAATAAAACTTGTTACAAATGGTTTTCAACAAAGTGAGCAACGAATAGAATTGCTATTAAACAAAGGGAAGCAACGAACAATTGATGGTGTAAAATTAATTGAATATGAAAAATTATCAAAAGGTTATTTGCGTCATGGACTTAACATCAAAAATGGAGAAATTTACAGTGAACAGAAATTAGCATCTATTTCTACTTTAATGCAGCAAACCAATTATATTGCAGAAGTACAACAGCCACAAACCTTATTCAAACCAGATTCTACGATCTTATATTTGTATCCGAAAAAGATTAGTTCCAATTATTTTGATGGTGTTTTAGGTTTTGGAACAGATGATAATGGTGATTTCAAATTAAACGGAAACGTACAACTTTCGTTGAATAACGTGTTTAATAGTTTAGAAGAAATTCGATTAAATTGGATTGGAACTGCTAACAAAAACACATCACTAAATATCGGTGTTAAAGTACCTTATCTATTCAAATCTCCGATTGGTTCTGAAACTAATTTCAAACTTTTCAAACAAGATTCTGTCTTTGTAAATGTAGATTTTTCGGAACGCTTGTTTTATCAACTCAACCTCAATTCAACAATTGGTGTAAGTGGAATGGTGCAATCTTCGAACTTTTTATTAGAAGATGATTCGTATCTAAAATCGAGCTATGATGATTATTCTAAAACAGGAATTGGTTTGAGTTATAATTATTTTTTAAAACACCCTTTTCGTTTGATGGAAGGAAAATCGATGTTAGATGTTGCGGTAAATTCGATTCGTAAAAAGGAAAAGAATTTTTCGTGGACAGAAGAAATTGATAATAAAACGGTAAACCAAATTGAAATAGGGCTAAAGACCTTTCGCTTATTCGAATTAACTGACAAACACTACATCAAAACTGGTGCAGAATTTAGAGGTTTACTCACGAAAGACGATGATTTTTCTGAAAACGAATTGTATAGAATTGGTGGTTTTGGCAGTTTTAGAGGCTTCAATGAAGAAAGTATTACCGCCAATATGTATGGTTTTCTGAATGTCGATTATCGTTTTGTTCCAAGTGAAGCTTTCTACATTGGTTTATTTGCTGACTATGGTTTTATTGATAACAAACGTGCAAACCTAAATACATCTTTGTTAAGTTTCGGAACTGGAATTTCATTTTTAACGAAAATGGGTATTTTCAATTTGAGTTACGCCGTAGGAAAAACAGACGAAACCTCTTTCGATTTCAAAGAGTCTAAAATCCATTTTGGAATTTTAAGCCAGTTTTAGTTATTTATAATATTCATCAACAAAATTTAATTACAAACAAGGTTGTTTTACCTTTCCCGAGGACTCAGTTTATTACAAACAAGGTTGTTTTAGCTTAACAAATGTATTGTGTGAATGGATACTAAGAAGTTTTATTAAAAAAACTTTAAATTTTTATAGGTTTATTGTTAACATTTTCGTAAAATTAGCTACTTATAAAAAACTCACACAAAATAATTTTAAAAATGCATAAAATTTTTTATCCAATTTTCGCTTCAGCAGTAATGCTTGCAAGTGCTCAATTGGTATCTGCACAAGACAACTTAGTTAATGCCTTAAACAAAAATGTTAGTGAAAATAGTAAAGAAGCTTTTCAATTTACAGATGTTATCAATTTAGCTAAAACGCCAGTAGAAAATCAAGGATCTTCAGGAACTTGTTGGTCATATTCAGGAAATTCGTTCTTCGAATCAGAAATGATCAGAATGGGAAAACAACCTATTCAATTGTCTTCTATTTTCAATGCAAGAAATACATACGTTGAAAAAGGAAAACAATATGTACGCATGCATGGCGCCACAACTTTGGGAGATGGAGGATCTTTCTTTGATGTTTTAAACACGATCAAAAAATATGGTGCTGTTCCTACAGAAGTTTACACAGGCTTAAATTACGGAACAAAAATTAACCAATTTGGTGAAATGGCTGCCATACAAGAAGGAGTATTAAAAGCTGTTGTTTCTAATCCAAATGGAAAACTAACTCCTAATTGGGAAAAAGCATACACAGCTGTTTTAGATAGTTATTTAGGAACATATCCGTCTGAATTTACGTACAACGGGAAAAAATATACACCGCGTACATTTGCAGATCAAGTGGTAGGAATTAATCCAAACGATTATGTTGCGATTACATCGTTCAAAGAGCATTCGTATTACAAACCATTTGTATTGGCGATTCCTGATAACTGGGCATACGAAGCTTTTTACAATGTTCCGATGACAGAAATGACGGATAATATTGATTATGCTTTAAAAAATGGATTTACTGTAGCTTGGGCGACGGATGTTTCTGAGAAAGGATTTAGCTGGAAAAATGGAATTGCTTATGTTCCTGAAATTGATTTTGCTGATATGACTTCAACACAAAAAGCAGAAATGTTCAAAGGTCCTAAAGCAGAAAAAGTAATTACAGAAGACATGCGTCAAGCGGCTTTCGATGATTACCAAACGACTGATGACCATGGAATGCACATTGTTGGAATTGCAAAAGATCAAAACGGAAAAGACTATTACATCGTTAAAAATTCTTGGGGATTAACAAACGACTACGAAGGATATCTTTATGTAACAAAAGCTTTTGTTCAGTATAAAACAACAAATATTTTAGTTCACAAAAACGGTGTTCAAAAACAAACATTGAAAAAATTAGGAATTTAATTTCTAATCTCATCATAAGTAAGAAAAGCTCCTATTGGAGCTTTTCTTATTTTACATTAAATGTAAGTTGTTTTGTATTGGATGGAGCATCTTTCTCCCAGCCTCTTTTATAATCAAACTGTATCGTACACTCTCCTTTACTACCAGCTATCACTGTATATACATTTTTACTTGGTACGCCTACCATTCCTTCTTGCTGTTTTTTTACATTCGACTTATCAACAATTTTTACACTACAACCATCAGGTTCTGTAGTAAACCAATCGTATCCAGTAGAAGGATTAGAAGTCACTTCTAATTTTATTTGATCTCCTACATTTAAATTGATTGTTTTGGCATTTTCGACTGTATCCAAATTGATTGTTTTCTCATTATTTATATTCGCTGCACAAGCCATTAACAAGGTTGAACTTCCTAATAAGAGTAAAGTTTTTTTAATCATAATTTATCGTTTTGATTATTTTTTTTTATAAAAACAGTTACAAAGCTATTCAACTAAGCGCTTTTTCAACTAATTTTGTGTTTTATTTTTTAGTCAATAATTATGCCTCAAAATGTAACTATTCGCATTTCTCCTGCAGAAGCAGCAAATGAAAATATTTTAAAACAACGTTTAGCATCTGCCGTTAAAACTAAACCGGAGAATATCAATGCTTATCAAATCATTCGTCGCTCATTAGATGCGCGAAGTCGAAATATTATCACTCAATTACAAGTTAATGTTTTTATCAATGAAGATTTTTCGGATGCTTTCGAGTTTCATCCAAATCTTCAGAATGTAGAGAATAAACACGAAGTTTATATTGCTGGTGCTGGTCCAGCTGGATTATTTGCTGCATTAGAATTAATTGAGCAAGGTCTTAAACCAATTATCATCGAACGTGGAAAAAATGTTCGTGATCGTCGTCGCGACTTAGCTGCAATGAACAAAGAAGGAAAAGTAAATCCTGAATCTAACTATTGTTATGGTGAAGGTGGAGCTGGAACTTATTCGGACGGAAAATTATATACACGTTCTACAAAGCGTGGAAATATTCTGAAATCTCTACAATGGTTTGTACATTTTGGCGCAACAGAACGCATTTTACAAGAAGCTCATCCCCATATCGGAACTAATAAATTACCAGGAATTATCGCCAACATGCGCGAAGCAATTATCGAATGTGGTGGAGAGGTTTGGTTTGATACAAAACTAACGGATATTCTTATCGAGAATAATCAAATTAAAGGAATTGAAATTAATCACGATAAAAAAATTAAAACATCATCGCTTATTTTAGCAACAGGACATTCGGCTCGTGATATTTTCAATATGTTGAATGAAAAGAATGTTTTAATTGAAGCTAAACCATTTGCATTAGGCGTTCGTGTAGAACATCATCAAAGTTTGATTGACTCTGCTCAATATCATTGTCCAATCGGAACAGAACGCAACGAATTCCTTCCCCCAGCATCCTATTCATTAGTTTCGCAAGAAGCCGGTCGTGGTGTTTTCTCTTTTTGTATGTGTCCTGGTGGAATTATCGCACCTGCTTCTACAGATGAAGGAGAATTGGTCGTAAATGGTTGGTCGCCATCTAAACGAGATGGTTTTTTTGCTAATTCGGGAATGGTTGTAACAGTTGATGAAAAAGATTTTGCAAAATATGGATTTACTGGACCTTTGGCAGGAATGAAATTTCAACAAATGGTAGAACAAAAAGCATGGCAAGCAGGTGGAGGAAAACTAAAAGCTCCTGCTCAACGAATGACTGATTTTGTTTCAGGAAAATTATCAAATTCGTTAAATGACTGTTCTTATTTACCAGGTTTAACATCTGGATTATTAAGCGATGTTTTACCAAAAGAAGTTCATCAATCATTACAATTAGGTTTCCAAACATTTGGTAAAAAAATGAATGGTTACTATACCGAAAATGCAAATATTGTGGCAACAGAATCCAGAACTTCTTCCCCTGTTCGTATTCCGAGAAATGAAGAAACCTTAGAACATACGCAGGTTGCAGGATTATTTCCTTGTGCTGAAGGTGCAGGTTATGCGGGTGGAATTATTTCTGCCGCCATGGACGGAGCAAAAGTTGCAATTGCAGTGAAGAATTTTATCGAAAAATAGTTTTATATTTAATACTCAAAATAAAATACAGATGTCAAGCTGAACTTGTTTTAGCTTCGCATCTTTAGAAATGATGAATTTAGAAAAAGTAAATAATCTCAAATTTTTATTGATTTCAATAGCGCTGATTTTAATAGGTTATTCAATCAACTTAATCGGTTGGAATATTGGAACAATTACAATTGTTTATTTTGGATTAGGTTTATTCTTTTTAGGAATTATTTCATTCATCATTATACTATTTTTAGCTTTGATTAAAATTGTAAACAGAATTTAATGAATCTTTTAAAATCTATACTATTTGTTGGTTTAGGTGGCGCTTTTGGTAGTGTTGCAAGATTTTTAATTTCATACGGAATCGGAAAATATTATTCACAACCATTTCCGTTGGCTACATTTTTGACAAATAGTATTGGTTGCTTTTTGATTGGAATTTTGTACGCTTATTCAATTAAGAATAATATAGGAAATACGTATTTCAATTTTTTATTCATCACCGGTTTTTGTGGAGGATTTACTACTTTTTCAAGTTTTTCATATGAAAATTTCAACTTAATTCAACAACAAAACGTAATGACATCCCTTGTTTACATTTTATCAAGTGTTGTCATTGGAATTTTTTTTACACTAATTGGATTTAGGCTTATAAAATAAATCATTATCAACATATTATATTTTTCTTTATGGTAGATAATAAAAAAATCTTATTTTTAAGAAATATAAAATTATCACATGAGGAAATCTTTTCTATTTTGCGGAATTATGTTTACTTCCGTTTTAACTTATGCACAATTAAAGACTGTGAAAAAAACAGACAACAAAGGATATACCTACGAAATGGTAGAAAATGATCCTTCTAATACAAGAATCTATACCTTAAAAAATGGTTTAAAAATTTATTTAGCTCAAATAAAAGACGAACCAAGAATTCAAACACATATTGCTGTAAAAACAGGTTCTAACAACGATCCAGAAGACAACACTGGTTTGGCTCATTATTTAGAACACATGGTTTTTAAAGGAACTTCGAAAATTGGAACTCAAAACTGGGCTGCAGAACAACCTTTGATCCAACAAATTTCTGATTTATATGAGCAGCATAAAGCAGAAAAAGATCCGGCTAAGAAAATCGAGCTTTATAAAAAAATCGATCAAGTTTCGCAAGAAGCATCTAAATATGCTGTAGCAAATGAGTACGATAAATTAATTTCATCGCTTGGAGCTTCAGGCACAAATGCACACACTTCTTTAGAGGAAACAATTTACCATAATAATATTCCGAACAACGAATTAGAAAAATGGTTAAAAGTAGAATCAGAACGTTTTAACGAATTAGTTTTACGTTTATTTCATACAGAATTAGAAGCTGTTTATGAAGAATTTAATCGTTCGCAAGATAATGACGGACGTTTAGTTTTCTATAAAATGATGGAAACATTGTTCCCAAAATCGCATTACGGAACACAAACAACAATTGGAACTTCAGAGCATTTAAAGAATCCTTCAATGGTGGCAATTCATAATTATTTTGATAAATATTATGTTGCGAGTAATATGGCAGTTCTATTAATTGGAGATTTTGATTTTGATACAGCTGTTCCGATGATTGATAAATATTTCGGAAATTATGCTACAAAACCGGCTCCTACACAATATGTAGCAAAAGAAGAGCCAATCAAAACAATCGTAACAAGTGATGTGTTCAGTCCATCTTCAGAGCGTGTACAGTTTGCTTACCGTTTTAATGGTGCAAATAGTTCTGATGCTAAATATGTTACGCTAATTGATTACATTTTGAGTAATTCTACTGCAGGATTAATCGATTTAAATATCAATCAACAACAAAAAACATTAGGTGCAAGTAGTTCTTCATCTTTCTTTAGAGATTACGGAATGCATTCTTTTTCTGGATCACCAAAACAAGGTCAAAATTTAGAAGAAGTTCGTGATTTATTAATCACTCAAATCGAGAAAATTAAAAAAGGGGAATTCGATGATTGGATGATTGAGGCTGTAACGAATGATTTGAGAAAGTCGCGTATGAAAAGTTGGGAAAACTCACGTTCGTTAGCTGCAAGTTTATACAAATCGTACATTAATGACATTCCTTGGGCGAAAGTTGTGGATCAATACGATGAAATGAGTCGTGTTACGAAGCAAGAATTAATGGATTTTGCGAAGAAAAATTACACTGATAATTATGTAATTGTTTACAAACGTCAAGGTGAAAACAAAAACTTAGTTCGTGTATCGAATCCTGGTATTACACCAATTCAATTAAATCGTGATGCTGAATCTACTTGGTACAAAGACTTTATGAACATCAAATCGAGTGAGATTAAACCAGTTTTTGTTGATTTCAAAAAAGAATTGAAGGAAGGAAAAATCAACAATACAAAGTTCACTTCAATCCAAAATAAAACAAATGATATCAGTTCTGTTTACTACATCGCTGATATGGGAGCTGATAATAACAAGAAACTTGGTTTAGCGATTAATTATTTAAACTACTTAGGAACTTCTAAATATTCACCAGAAAACTTAAAAAAAGAGTTTTACAAAATTGGAATTGATTATGGTGTGAATACAGGAACTGAGAGAACTTCTGTTTATATCACAGGTTTACAAAAGAATTTAACAAGTGGTATCAAATTATTCGAACATCTTTTAAGTGATGCTGTTGCTACTAATGAATCGTACCAAGAGTATGTAAATAAAATATTGAAATCAAGAGAAAATTCTAAAAAGAATAAAAATGTGATTTCTTCTATGTTGAATACGTATGCTCAATATGGACCAGACAATCGTTCGCGAGATATTATTTCTGAAGCAGATTTGAAAGCAATTGATCCGAAAGAATTAACACAAATCATTAAAGATTTCTTTAATTACAAGCATCAAATTTTCTACTACGGAAATAATGAAGCTGAAACGAAAAAAGCAATTGAACAAAATCATAATTTCGGGAAGAATTTAGATTATCCAAAGAAAAAAATATATCCTCAACCAGCGACCGATGGTAAAGTATATTTTGCACCTTACGACATGGTACAGTCGGAAATTAATTTCTTTGCACGCGACTCTAAATACGATCCAACGTTATTAACATCAACCGGAATTTTCAATGAATATTTTGGTGGAGGTTTATCATCTATTGTTTTCCAAGAAATTCGCGAATCTAAATCTTTGGCTTATTCAGCTGGATCTTTTTACATCAATGCGAACAAAAAAGATAATTACAACTATGTGAGAGCGGTAATTGGTACACAAGCAAACAAATTACCACAAGCTGTTGATGCTATGAAAGAGTTAATGAATAATATGCCAAAAGCAGAAAATCAATTCAATAATTCGAAGCAAGCAGCGCTAAAGCAAATCGCTACAAGTCGCTACACAAAAGCAAATGTATTCTTTTATTGGCTGTCTTTACAAGATAGAGGTCTTAACTATGATATCAACAAAGATATTTACGAGCAAACATCTAAATTAACATTAGATCAATTGGATCAATTTTTCCAAAAACACATCAAAGGTCAGAAATTCAATGTAGGTTTAATCGGTAAAAAAGACAACTTAGATTGGAATGCTGTTCAAAAATTAGGTGATATTAAAGAATTAACATTAGAAGAATTGTTTAATTATTAATCTTTTATTCAATTATAAAATCAATAAACGCGTTTAGGAAATCCTACAACGCGTTTATTTTAAATAACCAACTTACTCTTAATGAATGTCTAATCGAAAATTAAAAAATGTTCAATCTCATTAAACTTTTCTTCACTAATCGCATAACATTTTTTCAATGTTTTTGCATCCTTAAACTTACCTCCTAACGAACGTTTAAATTTTAAAATTGTGTTGACTTGTTGTTCCGTAAAGCCTAGTCTTATCCAATCTTCATGATTCAAATTATTCGGATTAAACTTTTCTGTTAACTCAATTTTTTCAACTTTATTTTCTACAATTTTAGATTCTACTTTTGGTAATTCAGCTTTATATTCAACATTATTTGGTAAATCAATATAAGGCTCCATTTCTTGATATTTTTCATCCGAAATTATATAGCATTTTTTTATTTGCTCTTTGGTTTTAAACTGACCACCCAAAATGGTTTTATATTTTAAAATAGAAATTGCTTGTTTTGACGAAAATCCTAACTTTTGCCAATCTTTTTCCGAATAATTATTTGGATTAAATTTAATATACTGAATATTTTTTCCAATTTGTTTACTTGATAATTTTTCGTCTTCTTTTGATTTTTCAGGCAATAAAATATAAGCTTTCATTTCTGCATATTTCTCATCATCAATCACAAAACATTTTCTAATTTGTTCTTTTGAAGTAAATTTTCCACCAATAATTTGTTTGTATTTCATAATTGTTTCAGCCTGTTTTGGAGAAAAACCAAGCTTTTCCCAACCTTGTTGAGGCAAATCATTCGGGTTAAAATTCTTATAAACAACTTTAGTTTTTGAAAATGTATAATCAATAAAATTTGATTTAGATTGTGTAGGTAAAAGAATAAACGGAGATAGTTCCCTGTACTTTTCTTCATCAATCACATAACACTTTTTGATTTGCTCTTTTGAGGTAAATTCACCCCCAACTATTCCTTTATATTTCAAAATAACTTCGGCTTGACGTTCCGAAAATCCTAAATTCATCCAATCTTCCAAAGACAAATCATTTGGATTAAAAGGTTTGATTGAATCTTTTAAATTATTTACAGAAGTTGTATTAAAAGCATAATTCTTAGAAGATATTTGATATTTAGCCAACAATACTTTATCCGTCTCTGTTAATTCATAAGTTTCTTTTTGAACTGAAATATGCTGAAAAATTTCAAACAATAAAATCAATACAAATAACAAATACAACCCAAATCGCTGTGATTTATTTAAATAAAAAGTAGACTTTTTCAAATATTTCATTTTAGTCAGAAAAGAGATGAAAAAAAATTATATACCACACCCTTACATTATCATTAAAAATGATATAACATTCAAATATTTAGCAAGTTAAGAAGAATAAAATAAATTATAGGTTTTAAATATTTGTAAATAACAAATTACAAATCAAAGACTGATTTTCGTTTGATAATAAAACAATCCTTTACCCAAAAAAAGAACAACATCATAAAATAGCCAACAAACGCTAAACCAAAAGTCGCGAAAGCTAAATAGATAAAAATAAATCGTAATTTAGCAACACGAACACCTATTTTATCTGCAAATCTCGAAATAACATTAAACCATTCTCTTTCTGCAAAATTTCTTATTTGATCTTTCATTTAACGTAAAATTTGTTGTCCGATAGCGCAATTTAAACATTTTTTCTCGGAGCAATATCTTTTTTTGAGTTGAATTAATTGTTGTGAATCTTTCGCAGTTTTATTTTCGAAGCCAATGCGTTCAAATTCATTCAAAATCGAATTATTTTCGGGATCCATTTCATTTAACAAATCAAGGTAAAAATCAATTTCAACTTCATCTTTTTGTCGCTCGAATGCATATCGTATTGGGATAATTGTATTAATCAACAAATTATTTATTTTGTCTTTTGAAAGATTTTTGAGTTGAAATTTAGATTCGTTTTTAAATGTATAATGTGTGTTCCAAAAAGAATTCAATTCTTGTTTGTTAAAAATTTTATAAAATTCTTTTAAATTTTTAGGTTGAATTATTACTGAAAATAAACTTAAATATTGCGTATAAATTGCGCCTAATTGCGCCAATCGAATAGTAGGAAAGCCTATTGGTCGCATTTTAGAAAAACGAAATAAACTATTTTCAATTGCTTGGATTTGATATTTATTTTTCAGAAAATTATATTCTTTTTTTAATTGATTAAAATATGCATTTTCATAATCTTCTTCCAAAAAACCTGCTTGTCCAAAAAATAAAGCCTCTACTTTTAACGCATCAAATTGTATCTTTTGCAACACGTTAAATGGAAAAGAATTTGACCACAATTCAAACGCTTCTACATTCACTTTTAAACCAAAATTTTTAGCTAAACTTTTGAACAATGTTTCTTCCCAATTCGAATTATTTTTTTCTAAAATGTGTAAAATATGTGTTGTTTTCTCTTCGAATCGTTCGATTAAAATTCGTTCAAACCAAAAATCAAATTGTTTAAAATCAAGTGTACTTAAAAATTCTTCGCAATAAATTTTATCCAATTTAGAATGAATAATATTTTGATAATTAAAAACAATTTCAGGTTTTACAAAATCTTGTAAAATCAAGGTTTGTACATTTCGTTGGCGTAAAATATCCACTTCACAATCATGGTTCCAAACCACATGTAAAATCACATTTTGGTACGCTAAATCATCTGAATGTTGGTGCGTCAGCCAATCCGACGAATTTACATGCATTTCTACACTACCAATCCATACTTTATCACCAATAATAATTTCTGCTTCCAAAAAATCTGGTCCTGCATGATGATTCAGTTTTCCAACCTTGATAATTTCAATAAAATCACCATGAAAAGTTTGCAAATTTTGATATAAAAATTGCTTCGAATTCCAAATATAATGTAGAAAAACCTCTTTCATAGGAAAAAGATAAACAGTTTTTTACAAAATTTAATTATAATAAACATTTAAAAATTAAATGTTTACAAATGAAAATAAATTATCTTAGTAACTTATTACTTTTATTACTATTTATGAAAAACTTTATACTTTCATCTGTTACAGCTTATTTCTTCTTTTCCTTTTCTGTAAATGCTCAAAAAGTTTTCACATCAGATGTCGATAATTTTTGGATAGCATATGATAAAATAGCTCAAACTAAAGATTCTGTATTGCAATATAAATATTTGAACGATGAGTATTTATCAAAAGGTACAGAAGGTTTAAAATTAATTAGAGAAACAAGAAATTATACCGAAAAAGATTATATCAATGCAATTAATTCTTATCCTAAATTCTGGAATTCGGTTCGAAAAAACACATTAAAATCTAAAAATATATCAAAAGATTTGAATAAAGGAATTAAAAAACTTCGATTGATTTACCCTGAATTGAAACCCGCTAATATTTACTTTACAATTGGAGCATTACGTACAAATGGGACAATAAAAGATAAAAGTGTTTTGATTGGAAGCGAGTTAGCCATGACGGATAAAAATACAGTTACAGACGAATTTCCTAAAAACCTACGCAACGCAAGACGTGTATATTTTGATAGCGAGCCTATTAATGATTTGGTATTATTAAATGTACATGAATATGTTCATACACAACAAAAGCCATTTGTAGACAATCTTCTTTCTTATGTTATTTACGAAGGTATTGCAGAATTTGTTTCTACAAAAGCAATGAATGTACCGTCCGCAGCTCCCGCTATTTCCTATGGTAAAAATAATAATGAAAAAGTAAGAGCGCGATTCGAACAGGAAATGTTTTATATGAATAACTTATATAAATGGCTTTGGGGAGATTCTCCAAACGAGTTTGGCGTGAGAGATTTGGGATATTATATAGGTTATCAGATAGCTGAAAATTATTACAATCAAGCTGAAAATAAAAAATATGCAATAAAAGAATTAATCGAGTTAGATTATGCAAACAAAACTGTTATTGAAGATTATGTCACTAAATCAAATTATTTTTCTAAATCTTTAGAAGAACTTCAAAAAGATTTTGAAAGCAAAAGACCTACTGTTCTTGGAATAAAACAGTTTAACAATTACAGTAAAAATGTTGATCCCAAAACAAAAGAAATCACAATCAATTTTTCTGAACCTTTAAATGGATTTAATACTGGAGTAGATTATGGTGAATTAGGCGAAGTCGCATTTCCTAAAAGTGATTTCAAGAAAAGATATTGGTCAAATGATAACAAAAGTTGGACAATTCAAGTAGAGTTAGAACCTAATAAAAAATATCAAATCCTAATTTCGAGTAATTTTAGAAATATGAATAATTATCCTCTAAAAAACTATCTGATAGAATTTGAAACTTCTAATTAGGTTTGAATAAGTAAAATCCTTGTCAAGGTTTTGAACTTTGACAAGGATTTTTTATTGTAAATTATATTTTTATTATTTCAATTCGTTTTTCAAGAATTTTCCTGTTACGCTTTTCGGATTATTCGCAATTTCTTCTGGTGTTCCTTCGGCAACAATTTTACCACCTTTTCCACCACCATCAGGACCAATATCTATGACATAATCGGCTAATTTTATAACATCTAAATTATGTTCGATAATGATTACTGTATTTCCAAATTCTACAATTTTATTGATGACTTTCATCAATACATTTACATCTTCAAAATGTAAACCTGTTGTTGGTTCATCTAAAATATAAATTGTTTTTCCGGTTTGTTTTTTTGCTAATTCTGTCGCCAATTTTACACGTTGTGCTTCTCCTCCACTCAAGGTTGTCGATTGTTGTCCAAGTGTGATATAACCTAACCCTACATCTTGCAACATTTTGACATAACGATAAATTTTCGGAATAGCTTCAAAGAATTCTACGGCTTCATTTACAGTCATCTCCAACACATCCGAAATCGATTTTCCTTTGTAACGTATCTCTAAGGTTTCTCTATTAAAACGTTTACCATTACATGTTTCACACTCGACATGAATATCAGGTAAAAAATTCATTTCTATCACACGCAAACCTGCACCTTGGCACGTTTCGCAACGACCTCCTTTTACATTAAATGAAAAACGTCCAGGTTTGTACCCTCTAATTTTTGCTTCGGGTAAATTTGTGAACAACGAACGAATATCAGAAAAAATACCTGTGTAGGTTGCAGGATTAGAACGAGGTGTACGTCCAATAGGCGATTGATCTACTTCGATTACTTTATCCAAATGTTCTAAACCTTCAATTTTTTTATAAGGCATCGGATCTTTTTCTGCACGGAAAAAATGATGATTCAAAATTCGATATAACGTTTCATTAATTAACGTAGATTTCCCACTACCAGAAACTCCAGAAACCACAACCAATTCACCTAATGGAATAGTAAGATTTACTTTTTTTAGATTATTTCCTGAAGCACCAAAAAGTTTTAGTTCGTTTCCATTTCCTTTTCGTCGTTCTTTCGGAACTTCTATTTGTAATTGATTATTTAAATACTTTGAAGTCAATGTATTTGATTTCAACATTTGTTCAGGTTCTCCTTGCCAGACAATTTGACCTCCATTTTTCCCAGCTTTAGGACCAACATCAATTACATAATCAGCTTCTAAAATCATGTCTTTATCATGTTCTACAACCAAAACAGAATTTCCGATATCACGTAATTTTTTTAAAGAATCAATCAAACGAACATTATCACGTTGATGCAAACCAATACTTGGTTCGTCTAAAATATACAAGACATTGACTAACTGAGAACCGATTTGAGTTGCTAAACGAATTCGTTGCGCTTCTCCTCCAGAAAGAGTTTTCGACGAACGATTCAAACTCAAATAATCCAATCCGACATCTAATAAAAATGACAAACGTGTATAAATTTCTTTCAGAATTTCATGTGCAATTTGTTGTTGATTAGCTGACATAGAAGCTGGCGCTTCTTCAATCCATTTCTGTAAAGATTTAAGATCCATTTCGGCAACTTCACCAATGTTTTTATCGTCGATACGAAAGAAAAGTGATTCTTTCTTTAAGCGTTTACCTTCACAAGTTGGACAAATTTCTTTTTTTCCAAACTTTTTACTAATCGAATTTGAAGAAGGATTGGTTTTATCTTCCATAATTTCAGAAAGAAATTCGTTTAATCCTTCAAAATCTATTTTATATGTTTTTTTGACTGATGCAAATTTCAAATCAACGTTCAAGGTTTCTTTCAAACCATTCATCACATCGTCAATTAATTCTTTTGGTAATTTTTTGAAAGCAGTCTTTTGATCTACATTATATTTAACAAAAATAGCCTCTAATTGTTTTTCGATTCGAGAAGAAGTTTTTAAGGCTTCAAATAATTCTTCTAAATTATCAAACAACGATTTCTCTTTATCTTGAAATAATTTTTCGTGATTCACTACTTTCAATTCGCCTAAACCAGTACAAGTTGGACAAGCTCCTTTTGGTGAATTAAACGAAAAAGTATTGGGTTCGGGTAGTGCATATGAAACACCTGTTGTAGCACACATTAATGAACGAGAAAAGAATCGAGATTCGTTTGTTTCGTAATCCAAAACCATTGTAATTCCGTTTCCTTGTTGCATTGCATGATCGATACTTGAGCGTAAACGTTGATCATTCACTTTCTCATTCAAAATCATTTTGTCAACCAACAACTCGATATCATGTGTTTTGTAACGATCTAACATCATTCCTGGCGCAATATCTTGTAACGTACCATCAATGCGCATTTCGAGAAAACCTTTTTTAGAGTAAGTCACAAAAACTTCACGGTAATGACCTTTACGAGAACGAACAATTGGTGCCAGAATAGCTATTTTTTTTCCTTCATATTGCGCACGAATCAGTTCAATAATTTGATCATCTGTGTATGCCACCATTTTTTCATTCGTTTCAACAGAATAAGCTGTGGACGCTCTTGCATATAATAAACGAAGAAAATCATAAATTTCTGTAATTGTTCCTACTGTAGAACGCGGATTCTTATTGGTTGTTTTTTGCTCAATTGCAATAACAGGAGACAATCCATCAATTTTATCAACATCTGGACGTTCCAATCCTCCTAAAAATTGACGTGCATAAGCCGAAAATGTTTCAATATAACGACGTTGACCTTCTGCATAAATCGTATCAAAAGCAAGCGAAGATTTCCCACTTCCACTTAATCCTGTGATCACCACAAGCTCGTTGCGAGGAATCTTAACATCAATATTTTTTAGATTATGTTCACGAGCTCCGTAAACTTCAATAAAATCTTTGTCCATGTTTGTTTGTAAGATTTGCAAAAGTACAAAAAAAGCCACATTTCTGTGGCTTAGTCTATTTTAAAAATTGTTAATTCTTTCTAATTTATTATTTTACAATCGGAATATAAATACGTGAAACAAGTTTTAAGCTATCTGTTTCTTTTGGATCATTCAACATCACTTCTAATTGTCGTTTTCCTAATTCTATTTTTTTCGATTGTGCGTAGTTTTTCATTTTCGTAATTGTTTGATGACGTTTAGAACGTGGTCCTATATGCAAGGTTAATAAATAATTACCTTCAGGCACAACTACTTTTTGCATTCCTTTTTGCAAAGGTAAGTCCTCTATTAATTGAATTCCTGAGAAAAAAGTAACCTGAGCTTTTTCTTTATTAAAATCAGTAAAATAGATATAAGGAAAACCTAAATCGAAATCGTACCCCCCTTCTTCCTTGTTGATTAAAGCTTTATAAATGGTTTCGAAAGATTCATCTACTTTTTCCATAATCACTTTATCAGAAAGTTTAGCTTGTTTTTTAATCGCTAATAAATTCGTTCTTCCTAAAGCTGTGATACGGAATTCACCATAATTTAGTCTTCCTTCTTTTTTATCATTATCTAAACGTATTTTAACTTGTTCGTTTAAATTATCTAATGATTCTTGAAACTTGGATTCTGGATTTTTGAAATAAGCGAAATAACGGTAAAAATAGGGAATCTCTTGGCTCAAATAATTTAGTTTAGCGATTGTTTTACCACTTTCATTTTGATCAAATTTCACATTCAAACTATCTAATTTTTCCCAACCATCATATTTTATTGTGTAATTCACGAAACGATTCACTGCAAAATTATCAATCGTTATTTTTCCCGAAGCAATTGCTGCATCATCAGAATCCCACGTAACCGAAATTTCATCATCATCTTGTGTATTCGTAAACTTTTTGATAGTCAATGAATCAGCTGCCGTAAATTTTTCCCATTTAGAAAACTGTCGAAGATTATAAAATTCATCATAAACCAATCCCACAGGCGCATCAAACTCATACTCGATTTCTTCATCAAACCGATCTGGCAATACGATAGGCAACAAAGCTATAATCGCAATAAGAATTACTAAAAGAAGATTTATTTGTTTCATTTATAAAATTAAAGTACAAAAATAGAAATACTTTACCGCACTCATAATATTAATCTAAATTAATGTTTTAAAATACTATATTTGATTAAATGAATTTAAACTTATGGACTTTACAAATTTAATTCAAGGAGCTATTGGTCAACAAGTTGTTGGATCTGCTGCGAAACAATTAAGTATTAATGAATCTCAAGCACAAAGTGCTGTTGCTGCGGCTGTACCTTTTTTATTATCAGCTTTAAATAAAAATGCACAAACTGGTGGCGCAGAAGGAATTTCGAATGCGTTAAAGCAACACGATGGTAGTATTTTAGATAATCTTTCTGGATTTTTAGGACAAGGAGGAAATCAACATGATGGTTTGGGAATTTTGAATCATGTTTTAGGTAATAAACAACAAAATGTAGCGTCTGCAATTTCTCAACAATCTGGTATAAGTGTAGGACAAGTAACACAAATATTAGCTTTGGTAGCACCAATTGTAATGGGATATTTAGGAAAACAAAAGCAATCAGAAGGTTTAGATTCTAACGGAATTGCTGGATTATTAGGCGGTTTAGTTGGAGGAACTTCCACACAATCAAATCAAGGAGGTGTAAACTTAGGAGGTTTTGAAAAGTTATTAGATCAAGATGGAGATGGACAATTAGGACTTGGAGATGCGATGGGATTTTTAGGCGGATTCTTCAAAAAATAATTCGATGTCTTAAATTGAATAAAAATATAAAATTTATCAAGCAGGAAAATTTCCTGCTTTTTTTGTTTCTAAAATTATCAAATTAAACAATCTAACCTAACTAAATTACTGATTTAACAATATATGAAACTTTTTATTATTTAAAGAATTAAAAAAACACACCTTCCTTGTATTTTTATAAAAAATTAAGCACAAAAAATCATGGATACTTTATTTTACACAGACGATTTTATTCAATCAATCCAATCAAAAAATCCGAATGAAAAAGAATTTCTGCAAGCTGTAGAAGAAGTATCTGAAACTTTATTACCTTTTATTGATGCTCATCCAAAGTATAAAAAATTTAAAATACTGGAACGAATTGCAGAACCAGAACGCGTTATTCAATTTCGAGTAACTTGGGTAGATGACAAAGGAGAAATACAAATCAATAAAGGTTATCGTGTACAAATGAATTCTGCTATTGGCCCATACAAAGGCGGTTTGCGTTTTCATCCTTCGGTTAATTTATCAATTTTAAAATTTTTAGCCTTTGAACAAGTTTTCAAAAATAGTTTAACAACATTACCTATGGGAGGCGGAAAAGGAGGTTCAGATTTTGATCCAAAGGGAAAATCCGATATGGAAATCATGCGTTTTTGTCAAGCATTTATGACAGAATTATCGCGTCATATTGGTGCTGATGTAGATGTTCCTGCTGGAGATATCGGTGTTGGAGCGAGAGAAATTGGTTATATGTTTGGACAGTATAAACGAATTCGAAACGAGTTTACAGGTGTTTTAACAGGTAAAGGATTAGACTTTGGAGGTTCTTTAATCCGTCCCGAAGCCACTGGATATGGATTACTTTATTTTGTAGAATGTATGTTGGCAGAAAAAGGGGAGAATTTAGAGGGGAAAATTATTACAATTTCAGGAGCAGGAAATGTTGCACAATATGCAGCAGAAAAATCAATCGAAATGGGTGCAAAAGTAGTAACACTTTCAGATTCTTCTGGGTATATTTATGATGAAGATGGTTTTGATCAAGAAAAATTAAACATCATTTTCAAAATTAAAAATGAAGATTACGCACGTATTTCTACTTATATTGATTATTATCCTAAAGCCAATTTTTATCCTAATCAAACACCTTGGAAAACCCCTTGTGATATAGCTTTACCGTGTGCAACAGAAAATGAATTAGATTTACAAGATGCGCAAACGTTGCATCTCAACGGATGCACGTTAGTAGCAGAAGGTGCAAATATGCCAACAACTCCAGATGCGATTCATTATTTTTTAAATCATCATATTTTGTACGGTCCTGGAAAAGCCGCAAACGCGGGTGGTGTCGCAACATCTGGATTAGAAATGTCTCAAAATTCGATTCGTCAAAATTGGAACAGAGAAAAAGTAAATTATCGACTAAAAGAGATTATGATAAAAATTCATCAACAATGTAAAAAGTATGGAGAAGAACCTCATCAACGTACTATAAATTATTACAAAGGAGCCAATATTGCAGGTTTTGTAAAAGTTGCTGACGCGATGATTGCGCAAGGAATATAAATAAAAAATCCATTTATATATTTAGTTTTCGAACTAAGTTTAAATTAAATTGTTTGTTATGAAAGCCTCTTAAATAGAGGCTTTTATTTTAGAGGTAACTCGATCTTAAATCCAATTCCACGAACAGATTCGAATTTTATTGTTTCATCGTTCTGAAAATATTTGCGCAAACGTGTCATAAAAACATCCAAACTTCGTCCCATAAAGTAATCATCTTCGCCCCAAATGGTTTCTAAAATTTCTTTTCGTGTGACCAATTTTTGATTATTTCGAATAAAATAAAACAACAATTCGGTTTCTTTTTCTGTGAGTTGAAAAAACTCATCTTTAAAAGATAAAGTCAATTGATTTCGATTAAAAACATAGGTTCCAATTAGAAATATTTCTTCTGAAATAGGATAATTTCTTCTCAAAATATTTTTGATTCTTAAGACCAATTCTTCAGGATCACAAGGTTTTGTAATGTAATCATCAGCACCCAATTTTAAACCTAAAACTCGATCAAAGCTTTGTGATTTTGCTGTTAAAAACAAATAAGGAATCGAAATCGTTTTAACCAACTCTTTTGCCAAAGAAAAACCATCAATTTCAGGTAACATTACATCCAAAATAATCAATTGAGCTGAAGATACAATCGACAAATCATTCAATAATTTTTGTGGATGATTGAACCATATTACTTCAAAATCAGAAAATTCAAGATATTGTTTGAGAACAGTTCCCAAATCTTGATCATCTTCTACTAAAATTATTTTAGTTTTCATTCGGCAAAACGATTAAAAATTGAACACCTTTTTCTTTATTATTCTCAACGTTGATTGTTCCTAAATAGCGTTCAATAATCTTTTTAACGAGATATAATCCAATTCCCAAACCACTTACATTTTGATTGATTGAGCGATCGACTCGATAATATTTATCAAAAATAAAAGGCAAATCATTTATAGGAATTCCTATTCCATTGTCTGAAAAATTCAATGTTATTTCTTTTTGAAATTTAAAATCTAATAAAATTTCAGAAGCACCATATTTGATAGAATTTTCGATTAAATTCTGGAAAATTTGTTGAAAATCTTTCGTTAGCAATCTTCCATTCTTTTCAAAAATAATTTGATGCGTGATATTAATTGCTGGAAATTGCAATTGTATTTTCTGAATAATCTCATTTAAAATCACTTCATCTAACAATTCATTATTTTCATCATTTTTTACAAAAATTGAATCAACTGTATTCTCCAAACGATTAATTTGACGATTTATCATTTCTTTGATTTCGTTATGTTGAACTTGATGTAAAGCAAATTTCATAGTCGTAATCGGTGTGTTCAATTCATGCGCAATTGAGTCGATGGTTAAATGCAGTTGATTGATTTTTTCTTCTTGTTTCGATAAATTTTGAATCGATTTCCAATATAAAAAAATGATTAATGCAATAATTAGTAAACTCACCACAATCAAAGGAATTATTTTTTTGAGCACTAAAAAATTCAAATTCAATAATTCATAGTTAGTTTGTGATTTTATTTTGTATTTATGTCGCTCACTTTTATCAATTCCTAAATCTGAATCTGTTTGATTACTTATATCATCAGAACTCCAAACACTTTGATTAATCGATTTTGGATGAATTATTTTGGTCGATGAACGATACATGACCAACGGTTTTTGGGGTAATAATTCTACATGATTGATTTCATCATAAACAGAATTAATTTCCATTTTTAACGCAATTTGATAATTTCTTTCTTTGGAATAAAAATCAATTAACGAATCTACTTTTGATGTAAATAGTTGATGATTATTATCTATGTTCAAACGAATAACATTCAGTTCATCAAACTGTTTTCCTTTTTCGTGCGATAATTTTTTAAAACTATTGATCAAATTATCTTCATCTATTGCTTTCTGAAATTCGTTCATTTCATTCATTACTTTCAATGCAATTTCAGCAGCTTCTTTATTCATATCTTTTTCCACTAACCGATACGAATTGTAAATGTAATAAACTTGCAAAGCGACTAAAATCAACAATACAAACGCAAATAAAATTGAATAATATTTTTTAGAAAGATTCATACTCAAAAATACATTGTTTTTCATCACAAAACTCACATTAACGCATCGTTAACCGTTCATTAACCGAAAAAAACGACGTTTAAAATCAACTTTGCTAAAACTATTTGAATGAAAACAATTGTTTATATCTTACTTTTATTTCCATCCATAATTTTTGCACAGGTGATAACTGGAAAATTGATGGATGAGCAAAATCAACCCATCAAAAATAGTTCAATTGAAGTTGAAATTCCTTCACAAGATTCTATTATAACTGAATCGAATGAAAATGGCGAATTCAGTTTTGAACTTCATCAAGCAAAATTATTTACGATATATATTAAAGAATTCGGCTACCAAGAATTTGAAGAAACCTATCAAACTAATAATACAAAATCTATTCAAATTGTAATTAAAAAAGATGAAACAATAAACCTAAAAGATGTTGTTGTTTCAGCTCAAAAACCTTTGTTGAAACGAAAAATTGACCGAATAGAATTTAATGTAGAAAATACGCCTTTACAAAATCTTAGCGCTTGGGATATCGTGAAAAACACACCAAATGTTCTCTTAAAAAATAATCAATTAAGCGTAAGAGGAAACACACAAATTTTGATCACGATTAATGATAAAAAAACTTTGATGACGGAAGATCAATTGAAACAATTGTTAGAAAATACAGATGGTGTCACAGTTTTTTCGGTTGAAATCATTACAAATCCACCTGCTAAATATGAGGCGTCTGGAAGTGCGATTATCAACATCAAAATGAAGAAAAATGTACTTTCTGGTTACAAAGGACAAATCGCTACGCGTTATCATCAATCGATTTATAGCAAAGGAATGTTGGGAACAACACAGTCTTACAATACAGAAAAATGGCAATTGACAGGAAATTATTATTTTGTGAATGGAAAATATGTTCGCAAAAATTTTGATGTTGTAACTTTTCAAGATGATAAAACACGTTGGGAGAGCGACATGATTCGCAGAACAGTTGCGAAACAGCAGCATCTCTACAATTTTGCTACTCAATATTCAATCGATAGTTTACAAAATTTTCAGTTCGGAATAAATGGATCAAGAAACCCTGCATCAATTGGGAATTATAATGTTCCGACAAATATTTACAATACAACGAATAATCAACTCGAATCATTTTATAAAACACAAAATCATCGTCGCGAAGCTTCAAATAATTTCAATACCTATTTGGTTTATGATAAAAAGTTTAGAAAAAACAATTTAACTTGGAGCAACAATTTTAGTCATCGCTATTACAAAGAAAATCAAGATGTTTTAACGAAATTAAATTTCAAAGATAAACCTTATGAAGAAAACCGTTTTTTAAGTACTGCACTTCAAAAATTGAATTTATTTTCTACTCAAATTGATTATAGTTTAACTCATGAAAATTTTGGTTTGGAGGCTGGAGCAAAACATAGTTTTGTGAAAAATGACAATGATTTAGATTTTTTTGAATCAATTCAAAATCAAATCGAATATCAACCCGAAAAAAGTAATGTTTTTAATTACAAAGAACAGATTTTCGCCTTATATCTTTCTGGAAATTACAACTGGAAAAAGTGGGAAGCAAAAGCTGGTTTGAGAGCTGAAACAACTTGGATTAATACGATTTCTGATCACCCAATTAATCATAATAAACGAACAAATACAGACTTATTTCCAACAATATATTTGATGTACAGTTTTGAAAACGCAGGACAAATTGGTTTGAATTATGGTAAAAGAATTAATCGACCAAATTATAATTTCTTGAATCCTTCGAAATCGTATTACAATCTATTTTCATATTTTCAAGGCGATGCAAACGCAGTTTCTACGATTATTCACAATTTGAGTTTATCTTACACTTTAAAAGATTGGAATTTTGAAATGTATTATCGCTACGAGAAAGACCCTGCAATGGAAATTTCAATTCAAAATCCTGAAACTTTCGAAACGGTTTATCATTTTACGAACATCAAAAATGGAGAAGCTTTTGGAGCAAATTTTTCGAAAAATTTCAATCTAAAGTCGTGGTGGAAACTAAATTTCTTTGCAATGGGCGAATACAATCAAAACTATTATTTTGTACCAGAACAACAACAATATAAAAATGAAGTATTTTTTTATCACTTGAATTTGAATACACAACTGGATTTGGATAAAGAAAAAACCTTTAACATTTCAGCTGGCTATCAATACAATTCAAAAGCAATTCAAGGTTCGTTTAACATCAGCTCTTCCCAAAATACCTACTTAATTTTGAATAAAAAAATATGGGACAAACGTTTCGAAATAGGTTTAACATTTAATGATATTTTCAGAACTGATCGCAATACTATTTCAACAAAATATGCAAATCAGAATCAGGTTTTCAAAGATTATCGCGACACACAATATTTTATGTTGAATTTGAAATACAATTTCGGAAATCAGAAAGTAAAGGATGCGAAACAAGTTCAAAAAACAGCAGAACAAAATAGGATTTAAAATGAAAAGCCTCTAAAACAGAGGCTTTTCATTTTAAAAAATTTATGATCAAAGAAAAATTATTTCTTTAAAATAACTGTTCCACCAGCTTGAGCTTTTGGAAAAATAGTCACATCTGCAATTTGCACATGTTCTGGTTGTTGCAATAAATACTCGATTGTATTTGCAATATCTTCTGCTTGTAAAGGCTCGAATCCTTTGTATACATTGTCTGCTTTTTCTTCGTCGCCTTTGAAACGAACCAAAGAAAACTCTGTTTCTACTGCTCCAGGCGCAATATTTGAAACTTTTATTCCGTAAGGTAACAAATCGTAACGCATTCCTTTACTCAACGATTCTACTGCTGCTTTAGACGCGCAATATGTGCCACCATTAGGGTAAACTTCTTTTCCTGCGATTGAAGAAAGATTGACAATATGTGCATGATTTGATTGTTTTAACAATGGAATAATCGCTTTAGAAACATAAATTAATCCTTTAACATTGATATCAATCATTGCTTCCAAATCCTCTACATCAGCAGAGTCGAAAGGTGCTAACCCATGTGCATTTCCTGCATTATTAATTAACACATCAATATTTTTCCATTCGTTCTCTAAACTTTCTACTGCTTGAAAAACAGCTTCTTTGTTACGAACATCAAATTGAATGGTTTTCACTTCAGTTAGTTGACTCAATTCTGCTTGAATTTCATCTAATCGTTCTTGACGACGTCCACATAAAATTAAACGGTAATTTGGTGCTAATTTCTTTGCTGTCGCCATTCCTATGCCAGATGTTGCTCCGGTAATGAAGACTGTTCTTTTCATTTTCTTAAATAATTAAAAGTGCTTTTTTAAAACCGTCTAAGATACAAGCTAAAAAGAAATTAAAAAATGATTTATCCTGTTTTCGTTCAACATTTTCTACTTTTTTTTCTCGTATTTCTCCTCGCGAATTATTTTTAATTGCTGTATTTCCAACTGCTGATAAAAGCTTGCGTTTCGATCCATCATCTCGCAAAACATTTACATTCAAATCTTGATAATCAATTCCAAAATTACCACTTGCAACTTTATCATTTCCATCAAAATCGAATTTTATTTGATTAAAAAATCCATCAACAGAAACTTTAAGATATGGTTTTACAAAAGGATCGAGATTTTTTGCAGGTAGTTTTGTTATTCCGCCTTTAATATTAAATTTTTCAGTACGATTCATAGGATTAAATGTCCAATTCGCACGCAAATCTCCCTTCATAAATTCGGAACGCCAATCAACATTGACATCTGGTAATGATTTTTTACGATAACCAGAATTGACATTTTTAACGGTTGTATTTATCGACGAAAAAGTTAATTTTCCAGTTCCAATACTTTTTTCAGTTTCTTCTTCATACTCCAATTTCGAATTCACCAATTGCAATTCCTTTACACCTAAATCAAACTTCATCTCCCGTAATTTTTCTGAAAACATTGTTTTACGTTTTGTATCATCAGGCGGAACTAAACTTCTGTAAATATTTGCATAAAGTTGATTTAATTTCAATTGATTCGCTTTCAAAAAGAAATCTTTTGAGGGCGAAATTCCCCATTTTATACCATTTCCATTGATTTGATTGACAGAAACGGTGTACAAATCTGCTTGTTTTTGCAAAGATGCTGTATACGCCTTTCGAGAAACTTTCGGTGTTAAATTCATTTGATTTAACGTTAAATTCCCGTTGTAAAATTGTAATGCTCCCGTATTTAATTGATAGGTTTTTCCTAAATCATACTCTATTCCTGAAGATTTTAATAAAACTGAATGATAGGAAAAAGGTATGGCTTCTTGAATCGTTTTTGGATCTACATTGATCTGATCGAATACCAATTGAATTTGCTTCAAGGATAAGTTTGGTATTTTTTGTTGATAAGGAATCACCTCCAAATGACCATTTACCAACGAAACCTTATCTACTTTTATAATATCATTAAATGCCTTAGAAGTTTCTCCTTCGCGCTGAGCAACACGTCTAGGTTGACCATAAATCGTGAATTTTGGATTTTTGAAAAGAATATGATTAATTCGAAGTTCTCTCCCAAACTCATTATTCAGACCTAAAACAGTCAAATTAACATGATTGAAATCAAACTTTTGCGAAGCGATAAATCGAGATTGTTTAATTTGAATTGTATCTACACCAAGATTGAAATTGATTAAAAATTTTTGAGTTGCATTTTCAGCTTTCTTCGCTATATTTTTTTGATTTTTTTGATCGATAATTTTCACATTTACCTCATCCAATTTGATTGAATTCGTATGAAAATAAAATTCACTATTTTTCATTCCCCAACTGATCTTATTTAAGGTTAAAATAGGTGCTTCAACATCCAATAACGTATTTGATTTTGTGTGATTTTTATTGAATTTATTTTTAGAGATCATTGGTTTCATTTTAAAGTTTTTCAGAATCAATTTCTTTTCTGTAAAATCAAAATTAGAAGCCGTTAACGTATGCATTTCATTTAAGCGATAATACATCGAATCTAACTTTATACGAAACGTTTTATAATCAATAGGTATTTCATTGGTGCGCGTTAATTCGTTCATTTTTATTCCTTCAATATTCAACACAACATTATTCACCGCATATTTTACAGTTGTTGCGTTCGAAAAAAGTGAACGAATTTTTCCATTTTCTATTTGCAGTTTTTTGATGTTGATCAATTCAGCATCATCTGTTTTTAGGGTAACTTTTTTGACTGATTTATCGGCTATCTTATTTTCAGATTTTGCTTGAATAATGGTAATTCGTGGTTGTTTGAATTTAATTAAATCCGTTTTAAAATACAACTTATCTTCCGAAGTAAATCCCCAATCCATATTAGAAAGTGAAAGCAAAGGAGATGCTATGTCCAATAAATCATTTTCTGAATCATTTGGAACATATAATTTCCCATTCATTTTAAGTGGTTTCATCGAAAAATCATCCAATTCAAAATCGGTTTGATTAAACTGAACTTTTCTTGCTCGAATTAATTGTTTCTCTTTCAATACAAAAAACATCGAATCTAATTTGATATCAAATGCAGCGTATTTAAATGGTATTTTTTTATTGATTGTTCTTTCGTTGAAACGAACGCCATCAAAATCAATATCAAAATTAGAAACATTTGCGAGATGTCTTTTCCCTGATTGTGAATACAAGTTAAATTCGCCGTTTTTAATGTTTACATTAGACACATCAATGCTTTGTCCAACTTTTGAATGAATCGTATCTTTTTTGACGGAATCTTTTTTTTCTTTTAAGTAATAATTGACTGAAGGATGGTGGATATTGAGCGAAAGTGCAGCAACTTCTTTTTGGGTGATTAACTTGAAAAAATTGATACCAACTACTTTAATCTCTTTAACTTTTCCGGTTGCTTCGATAGAATCCTTTATCATCAAAGAATCTTTAGGAGATACTTCGACATTTTTAAGTGAAAGAGACGAATTAAAGATAGAGAAACTTAAATCTTCGTAGGTCAGATTGTAAGCTGTATCATTTTTTTCGGCAATAATTTTTGGGAGACGATTATTGAGAAAATAAGTAATGTAAAAACTTAGTATAAAAAGTATCGCAATAATAGATATTAGCGCGATACTTATTTTTTTTATCCAACGGTTCTTACTCATTGATATAGTTTGGTTAACAACGTAAAAAGACAATTATTATACCAAACTTAATAAAATGTTAAAAGCTATTCGTTGATATCGTAAATTTCTTTGATGTTCTCAAGAATTAAATCGAAATTAAGATTCAGATCAATTAATTTCCCTGTAAACAAATCGAACACCCAACCGTGTACAATTAATCCATTTTCCATGGCGCGTTGCACGAAAGGATTTTTAACCACATTGACACATTGTTCTTGTACATTTAGCTCTACTAAACGGTTGTAACGCATTCCTTCATTTTCAATTGCATTCAATTCTTCTGAATGTAGACGGTACACATCTCGTATATTTCTTAACCAAGGATTCATAATTCCTAAATCTTTTGGAATCATGGCAGATTTAATCCCTCCACAATTGTAATGCCCACAAACCACAATATGTTTCACTTTTAAATGCTCTACCGCATAAGCCAAAACCGACGTTGTGTTCATGTCCAAACTAATGACCATGTTTGCAATATTACGGTGAACAAAGACTTCTCCAGGTTCAGCACCTAATAATTCTTCCGCTGTAACACGACTATCCGAACAACCAATATAAAGAATTTCAGGATTTTGTCCTGCCGAAAGTTTATCAAAATAGTGTTCATCTTGACCTAAACGTTTATTAACCCATTCTTGATTGTGTTCGAAAACTTTTTTTAAATTCATAATTTTTTAAATTACATCTTGTAACTCGGGATGCTTACCAATGTAAACACTTACATAACTACAAAACGGTATGATTTTCAACTGATTTTTTCTTGCGTATTTTACAGCTTCTAACACTAATTTTTCGGCTAAACCTTTCCCTCTCAATCCAGGATTAACACCAGTATGATTGACAATCATTTGTTCCTCTTTCAACATAAAAGTAAGCTCGCCTACCTCTTTGTTGTTATCGTCAGTCATAACAAAAACGCCATTCTTTCCTTCTAAATTTAATTCGATCTTCATTGCAGTTTATATTTGAGATTAAATTACTCTTTTTAGATGAGATAAAGCCCCTAATAATTGTTAAATATCTATAAATACCAGACAAATTTAAGGTCGAAAAGTTTTTTAATCAAAGAAAATTGATACAAATAAAAATATTCTTTTAAAAATCAGCTTTCTAATTGATTATCAACAACAAACCCTTCGATATAATATTTAATGTATAGGTATGAGTTTTTTACTTGATTATTTATTACATTTGTTAGATATTTTAAGGAAAGATTCTTCATATGAAATTTATTGTATCGAGCAACACGTTATTAAAAAATGTTAACTTAATCGGAGGAGTAATAAACTCTAATAATACTTTACCAATCCTTGATAATTTTTTATTCGAATTGGACGGTAGCCAATTAACGATCACAGGTTCTGATTTGGAAACGACTATTTCTACGACGTTAGAAGTTGAATCTAATGACAACGGAAAAATTGCTATTCCATCAAAAATCTTAACAGATACGTTGAAAACTTTTCCAGCTCAACCACTTACTTTTATCCAGAAAGAAGGAAATACGTTGGAAATTGTTTCAGAACAAGGAAATTATCAGTTAGCATTTGAAGACGCAAACGAATATCCACAAACACCAGATATAGAAGATGCAAGTTCTACAACACTTAGTGCAAGCATTTTATCAGAAGCAATTATCAAAACAATTTTTGCGACTGGAAACGACGAATTACGTCCTATTATGACGGGAGTTTTCTTCCAAGCAAGTGCAGATATTTTCCGTTTTGTTGCAACAGATGCCCATCGTTTGGTGAAATATACACGCAATGGTTTAGACAATTTACAAGCTGCAGATTATATAATGCCAAAAAAACCACTTAACTTATTGAAAAATATTTTAGGAGGAAATAATGACGATGTGATCATCGAATATAACAATACAAATACACGTTTCTCTTTTCAGAATATCGTGCTTACTTGTCGTTTAATTGATGGTAAATATCCAAATTATGAAGCCGTAATTCCAAAAGAAAATCCAAACGTATTAACGATTAACAGAAATTTATTCTTAACATCATTAAAACGAGTGGCTATTTTCTCGAACAAAACTACCAATCAGGTTCGATTAAAATTAGTCGGAAATTCATTAACAATTTCTGCGGAAGATATCGATTTTGCAAACAAAGCAGAAGAAAGACTTCCTTGTGATTATAACGGAACTGACTTACAAATCGGTTTCAATTCTCGTTTCTTAATTGAAATGCTAAATAATTTACAATCAGAAGAAATAACATTAGAAATGTCTGAACCAAATCGCGCAGGAATCATCAAACCGGTTGATGGACTTGAGGATGGCGAAGAAATCTTAATGTTAGTTATGCCAGTTATGCTTAACGCATAATGAACAAGAATACATAAAATTCATTTTTACAATACAATGAAAATTTCATACAATTGGCTAAAAACCTACATTGATACTAATATAACACTTGATGAAGTATCTGCTACACTAACAAGTACAGGTTTAGAAGTAGAAGGAGTAGAACAAGTAGGTGGAGCTAAAAATTACTTGGAAACTGTATTAGTTGGTAAAGTTTTATCAGCTGTACCTCATCCAAATGCAGATAAATTAAAAGTTACTAAAATAGATTTAGGAGACGGAAAAGAAACACAAATTGTTTGTGGTGCTCCTAATGTTGCAGCAGGACAAAATGTACCTGTAGCAACTGTCGGAACAGTTTTACCTTCTCCAGATGGAGATTTTAAAATTAAGAAAGCTAAAATTCGTGGTGAAGAATCTTTTGGAATGATTTGTTCTGAAGTAGAATTAGGAATCGGTACTGATCATTCTGGAATTTTAGTTTTACCAGAAGAATTAAAACCAGGTACTTCTACATTTGATCTTTTCGGAAAAAATGATGAAATTGACCATGAAATAGAAATTGGTTTAACACCAAATCGTGCAGATGCAATGTCTCATTTTGGTGTTGCTCGTGATTTACACGCAGCGCTTAAAACACGTAAAATTGACTCTACCTTCAATACGTATAATGTATCTAATTATCCTACAACGGATTTAGGTCAAAACCCAATTTCTATCGAAGTAAAAGATACAGCAGCAGCACCGCGTTATGCTGGTGTTTACTTGAAAAATATAAAAGTTACCGAATCACCTGATTGGTTAAAAAATCGTTTGAAAGTCATTGGATTATCTCCAATTAACAATGTTGTGGACATTACCAATTATATTTTACACGATTTAGGTCAACCTTTACATGCTTTTGATGCTGATAAAATTGAAGGAAATAAAATCATTGTTCAGAAATTAGCTGAAGGAACAAAATTCACTACTTTAGATGGCGTTGAGCGAACATTAAAAGGACACGAATTGATGATTTGCAACGAAAACAATCCAATGTGTATTGCGGGAGTTTTTGGAGGAAAAGATTCAGGCGTTTCTGAAACAACAACTTCTATTTTCTTAGAATCAGCTTATTTCGAGCCTGTAACAATTCGTAAAGGTGCAAAAGCACATGGATTGAATACAGATGCTTCTTTCCGTTTTGAACGTGGAATTGACCCTAATATCACAGTTGATGCATTGAAAAAAGCAGTGTTGATGTTAGTTGAAATTACAGGAGCAGAAATTGCTTCAAATATTGATGATATTTACGCAAATCCAATAGAAAACTTTAACGTAAAATTACGTTTAGGAAAAGTTGTCGAATTATTAGGCGTTGAAATTCCTGAAGCTAAAATCAAAACAATTTTAGAGAACTTAGAAATCAAAATCTTATCAGAAAATGATGACGTTTTAAATTTAGAAGTTCCTGCTTATCGTGTAGATGTCTTACGTGATGTGGATTTGATCGAAGATATTTTGAGAATTTATGGGTATGACAACATCGAAATCCCTTCTAAATTCTCTTTTTCTTACGTTCCAAATCAAAAAGTTAGCCCAGATAAAATAGAAGATTTTATTGCACGTCAACTGATTTCTTTCGGATTTAATGAAGCGATGAATAACTCATTAACGAAGAAAGAATACGAAGAAGTTTTCTTTTATCCAGAAGGAGAAAGTGTTGCCATGTTAAATCCGCTTTCAGCTGATTTAGCAGTTATGCGCCGTACATTATTGAATGGATTATTAGAAAATGTAGCGTTCAACATTAACCGTCGTAATTCGGATGTTAAATTATTCGAATTCGGAAATGTTTACCGTAAAATTGATGGTATTTATGAAGAAAATAAATGTTTAGGAATCGTTCTTTCAGGAAACTTTAATAGCGAATCTTGGACTGGAAATTTACGTAAAGCTTCATTTGCTGATATCAAAGGATTAATCAAACAAATTTTTGTTCGATTAGATATTCAAGTAACGGATGAAGTGCCTGCAAAAGATGATAATTTCTTGGATGGGATTGAATTTATTTCTGGTAAAAAATCATTAGGAAAGCTTGGAATCATCAACAAAAAATTAGCGAAAAAATTAGGTGTAAATCAAGATGTTTTCTTTGCTCAATTAAATTGGAATACAATGATTGCGTTAGCAAATAAACACGATTTAAAATACAAAGAAATTTCTAAATTCCCTGGTTCTCGTAGAGATTTAGCGTTGCTAATCGATTCTACTGTGAAGTATGACGATCTTTTTAAAGCAGCGAAAGAAATTAAAACAAACTTATTGAAAGCGGTTAATTTATTCGATGTTTATGAAGGTGATAAATTACCTGCTGGTAAAAAATCATATGCGTTAAGTTTTATGATTCAAGACGAAAATAAAACATTGAACGATCAAGAAATTGATGGTTTAATGAATAAATTAATCAAATTGTATCAAGAAAAATTCAACGCTGAGTTGAGATAAAATATTCCGAAAAATGAAAAAGATTGTAACCCTAATTTCAGCAACTATTTTAATGAGTTTTGTAGTAACTTCATGTTCTACAACTAACACTGCAAGATTAAAATCAAAAGGAGATGTTTCGATTTCAAATCAAAACTGGTATTTGATGAATGACAATAATATCGTAAAAGGTTTGTACGAAAAAGATGTGATGATACTAATTGACGAAGCGAATTCTACTGTAAGTGGATTTGCGGGTTGCAATAATTTCAATGCTTCTTTTACAAAAGTTAGTGGCGTAACAAGCTTTGTAAATTTTTCTGAAACTAAAATGGCTTGTCCAAATTTAAAAGAAGAAAAAGCATTTTTATCGATGTTGAAAAACGTAAACCGTTATGAAATTTCTGGAAAGGAATTACATCTTTACAAAGGCAATATTTTATTATTAAAATTTAAAACGATTTAGTTTTTTAGAAATATAAGCTCCCAAATTTGGGAGCTTTTTTTATACTTCATTATTTTCTACTGAGGATTGATTTGTATTTAATTCAACTGATTCATCACTTTGTTTGAAACCAATTTTTGTGATTGGTATTTCTTTTGTCGTTAAATAAAACTCTAAATCTGCATTCAATTCAATCAAACGATGCGGAAAATCTTGTCCAACATTTTGCTTAGCCTCATTTACAAAAATTGCACAATGTCTCAAATAATCTGGTGTTAATTTTGACTTTGCTTCCTGAAAAGCTGAAAACAAAACCTTTTCTGTCATCATAATATTTTTCGTTTCATCTTTTCTAAACAAAGCATACAAACGTTTTTTTAAGGATTGAGTAAAATCGATCAACATTGTATTCGAAAACAATCTCATTTCTGCAGCATAAGGAGTCCAAAAATCTTTGTTCAATGCATTTTGATTTTTCAAAATAGTTAACAACGGCGAATCCGATGCTAAATTAGCCGTCAAATGATGTAAAATCAATTGAATTCGTTCATCTAAAGTTGGAGGAAAAATTGGAATATGCATATCAAAACGTCCTGGAGCTACAATTTCATCATTCAAAGTAGACAATGATTCGACCGCTCCTACAATCAATAATTCTTGTCTATCGTTCTTCTGAATATGTCTCAAAACTGAATAAAATAAATCTATCATTTCTGGAGAAATACTGTTATCAGACGAAGAATGCAACAATTCATCAAACGAATCAATAAACAAAAGTGTATTGGGTTGATTCATTTTTTTCGAAAGAAAATCAGAAAATTTATTTTTCTTAGAATCAAAATTTCCAATTAAATAATCGTTAAAAACATGTACAAAATCATAACCAATCATATCCGCTATTTTCTTTGCCCAATATATTTTTCCACTTCCTGGAGGTCCATATAAAACCATTCCTGCAGGTTTCGAAATCCCCCATCTTTCCACTTGATCTTTACTGATAAAAGGATCTAACATATCTGTTAAATAAAAATATAAATCGGTATAACCGACTAATGATTTTCCAGAAAAATCTTCGCACTGTGGAAAAGCTTTTTCTATAAACGGATATTTTCCTCCAATGTAAGAATGTATCAAATAACTTGAAACTCCAGTTTTCATTTGTTTAGCAACATTTTCTGGAATCCCGTTTGAAACAAAAAAATGAAGAACATCTTCTTCTTTAGCTCCAATTGTTTTAGCTATTTCCTCTATTGTTTTCTCCTTAGAATAATCTTCGGCATATTTTTTCAGAAAATCTTTGTTCTTCTCCGAAAAATCAAGAAAGTTTTGTGTTACGTTAAAATTTTCATCGATACAAAAACTCAAATCAATATTAAAATCATTGATAAAATTTTGTAAACTTCCTAAAGATATTTCGAGTTGATTAGATAAATCTTTTAGTTTCATTTTTTGTGGTTTGTTCTAATTTCTATTAAAAATAGAGATTAATTCACAAACTAGATCTTTTTAATTTCTAAACTTCTGTTAAACAAACAAGCGCATCTATGGATGCGCTTGTTTGTTTAATTAATATATTTTTCAGATCTATAATTTTGACGAATGAAGATATTCATCCATTTCTTCTTTATTTGCTTCATCTACCTCTTCCTTTAATACACGATTTGCGACTTTACCAACAGTCAAACCTTGTATAACGATCGAGAATAAAACAACGATGTATGTAATTTCTAATAACAAATCTTTCCATTCAGAATTTGGCATCGAAAGTACTAATGCAATGGAAACTCCACCACGAATTCCTCCCCAAACCAATACAATTAACGAACCTCTTGAATAGGTGTTCTTTCGTAAAATAGTACGCGCCGGAATTATTATGGATAACATTCGCGATAATAAAACAATAAAAATAGCTACGACTCCAAGTAAAATCTGCCCCATCAAATCTTCTATTAATAACAATTCGAAACCTATAAAAAGAAATAAAATTGCATTCATTATTTCATCGATCAATTCCCAAAATTTAGCAAGATAATCTTGAGTAGTTTTACTCATTGCCACTTTTTTTCCATAATTACCGATAATTAAACCAGCAATTACCATTGCCAATGGACTTGAAACATGAAGTTCTTTAGCTATTAAAAATCCTCCCATTACTATAGATAGTGTAATCAGAGCTGAAACTTTGTAATCATCGATTTTTTTCATCGAATTGGCAGCTGTAAAACCTAATAAAAGTCCAAGTATAATTCCTCCACCTGCTTCCATTAAAAATAACTTAGAAACACTTACAAAATCTGCATCAAAGTTTGGATTGGTTGCAATTTGTAAAACTACAGCAAACATTACTACCGCTACACCATCATTAAATAGCGATTCTCCTGTAATTTTTGTTTCGATAATTTTAGGAACTTTTGCTTGTTTTAAAATTCCTAAAACGACAATTGGATCAGTTGGAGAAATCAATGTTCCGAATAACAAACAATAGATATACGGAATTTGTATACCGAAATATGGTGCGATGTAATATAAAATTGCTGAAATGATAAAGGCAGATATCACTACCGAAATTGTAGCATAGGTCGCAATAGTCCACCTCAAATTTTTAAGATCAAGAATATTAACATGCATTGCACCTGCAAAAAGCAAAAAATTAAGCATTGCCCCCATTAATATTTCATTAAAATCGAGGCTTTTAAATAATTGAAAAAAGTCTTTTGTTGCATCTGGAAAATAACTATCACCTAATAGACGAATGGCGACAGAAACTAGCATTGCGATAATCATAATTCCAATTGTCCCTGGTAATTTCAAGAATCGAAGATTCGCATAAGAAAATAATGCTGCAAGAACAATAAGAACCGAAAAAGAATAATATAGTTCCATTGGTGTTGATTAAAAATTTTGAAAAAGTTACAAAAAAAGAGCCACTTTAGAGTGGCTCTTTTTATAATAATTTGAATTATTTATCTAATTAGTTTTTTGGAGCTTGTCCAATTAAATCCATAAATTGATCTAATTTAGGTAAGATAATAATTTGTGTACGACGATTTTGAGATTTACCTTCTGCTGTAGCGTTCGTAGTTAATGGGTTGTATTCTCCACGACCACCAGCTGTTAAACGTTTTCCATCTACACCGTATTGGTTTTGTAATGCTTGTACAACAGATGATGCACGTAAAGCAGATAAATCCCAGTTGTTACGGATGTTTGGTTTAGAAATTGGCACATTATCTGTGTTACCTTCAATCAATACATCGTAGTCTTTATAATCATTGATGATTTTTGCAATTTTACTTAAAGTTTCTCCTGCAGCAGGTGAAATCTCATAGCTACCAGATTTATATAACATATTATCTGCTAATGAAATATACACCACACCTTTTAATACTTTTACATCAACATCTTTTGCTTCGTTGCTTGATAAAGAACGAGTTAAGTTGTTTGTTAAAACCATATTCAAACTATCTGATTTGCTTTTTGCATCAATCAAGTGTTTGATGTATTTATTCGATTGATTGATCTCGTTAACTAATTCAGACACATTTTTAGAACCACCATTAATACAATTTTTCAATTGCTCTTGTAATTGTTTAATTTGGTTTCTTTCACTCTGAACTGTGTTCTCGTATTGATCTTGATTAGCCTCGTAATTAGCTAATTTGGCTTTCGCTACAGCTAATTCTGTTTGACATCCTTGGTTCTCAGAATAAGCAGAATTGAATTTATTTTGTAATTCATCATACTTCTTCTGACTCACACAACTAAATAAAGTTGAAGCAGCGATAACCGCTACTGGCAAAATTGAAACTTTCATAATTATTTTTTTATTTCAGTTATACGAATATATGTTATTATTTTTTATTGGAACTAAATATTCCTCAAAAACCATGCTGTAAAAATAGAAAACTCCCACAATCGTAAGGTTGTAGGAGTTTTAATATCTTATCTAAACCCTATTCTATTAATCCTGAGGGATATACAACACTTGACCTGGATAAATTTTATCTTCGTGTTTTAACATTGGTTTATTTGCTTCGAAAATTTTTGGATATTGCATTGGATCTCCATAAACTTGTTTGGCAATTTTAGATAAAGAATCTCCACTTTGCACAGTGTACATTGTTTTAGAAATATCTGGAATTTCAATTTTTAAAGGTGTTTTTAACGTTAATTGATCTTCTACTGCTTCTACTCCATCAATGTTTCCTGCTGTTGCTAAGATTTTTTGTTTTTCGTTGATATCCAGAACTTGTCCCGAAACCACAATTTTTTCTCCATCAGCAGAAAATGTAACTCCTGATAAATCAAAACCTTGTTTTGCTACTTGTTCTTTTACTTTAGCTGCTTTTTCTTCTGGAGTTTCCGCTCCTCCGAAGACTTTTTCTCCGGCATTTTTAATAAATGAAAATAATCCCATAGTGAGTTGATTTTAATAATATTTATTTGTTGATTTTTAGTAAGTATACTATTTCTCTTACAATTATCGTGCAATTGATGAATATTTCTTTTTCAAATTTTCGCTCATCAATCGCTGTTGTTGAATTTGAGTTGTTAATTGATTAATCTTTGCATCAAGTCCTTTATCTTTATCCTCTTCTATTTGTATTTTTCCGTTCAATGAAACAACTTGATCTTCAATTGTACGCAAAGCGTTTTCAGTTTTAATTTTTTTCTTCATCAATCCATCCATCATTATATCATCAGATTCTCGTTCTAATTGATTCACAACTAAATCCAATTTATCGCCTAAGGCTTGCTTTTTACTTTCTAATTTTAGAAGTGTATTACTATTTTTTAAATATGATTTGATCGAGCTTCCTTTCTTTATTTGCGCATCCGCATTCTCTTTTGTTAAACGAATCATATTTTCATTTGCTAATTTCAATTCAG
The DNA here is from genome assembly GCF_020281205.1 of Empedobacter stercoris. Classification (GTDB taxonomy): domain Bacteria; phylum Bacteroidota; class Bacteroidia; order Flavobacteriales; family Weeksellaceae; genus Empedobacter; species Empedobacter stercoris. The sequence continues at coordinate 67,206 of NZ_JACXZC010000001.1, read as the reverse complement.
TTCGTACACAACTTTGTTTTGTTTTGATGGCTAAATCCTGTAATTGATTATAAATCAAATCAAATTCTGCAGAATGACTATTAAATGTCATTCCATTTTGATCTGTCAATGTATTAATCACAGTTGTTTTCCCATTTTCTTCCTCCACTAAGCTAATAACTGATTTATACACATCTTGCGAATTCTTGAACTTGATATTATTGGCTTCATGCTTTTTAAGAAATCCTGAAGCTCCTTCTTTGTTTGTCACCCAATTTTCCCACGATTTTACAATCAAACTTTGAGCACAATTATCCGTCGAAAAAGCAAATGATTTTAAATCTTGTCCATTCATTTCATATTCTACTTCAAATAATCCTTCATCAGATTGTGCAAAAACAGCGACAGAGGTAATCAAAGTTGTAATGGCTAAAAGTAATGTTTTCATCAAGTTTATATTTTAAAGTTCTATTTACAATTATTTTACCCAATTTAGCAAATTATGAGCGTTTTTGAAAAGGTATTGTACAGATTTTTTAGAATGGTTAATTTTATCCAGAAATTAATCAAAACCCCATGCAGACAAAAATTTTATTGATTTATACAGGTGGTACAATTGGAATGGCCAAAGACTATGGCGATCAATCTTTAAAACCTTTTAATTTTGATAATTTATTGAAGAGAATTCCAGAATTAAGCCTTTTGGACTGTTCTTTCGATTATCATAGTTTCGAAACGCCAATTGATTCTTCTGATATGAAACCGAAATATTGGATAGAAATTGCCGAAACAATTCAGCAAAATTACGAAAACTATGATGGTTTTGTTGTATTACATGGTACAGATACGATGGCGTATACGGCATCTGCAATGAGTTTTATGATTGATAATCTTGAGAAACCAATCATTTTTACTGGTTCTCAATTACCAATTGGAGATTTGCGAACTGACGCCAAAGAAAATTTGATCACGTCTATTCAATTAGCATCGTTGAAAAAAGATAATCAACCAATCATCAAAGAAGTATGTGTGTATTTTGAGTACAAATTATTCCGTGCAAATAGAACAACTAAGATTAATGCAGAAAACTTTGATGCTTTCGAATCACCTAATTATCCAGTTATAGGAGTTTCTGGTGTTCATTTAGAAGTTAAAGAAGATTTATTGTTTAAAAATACAGTTACAGATCAACTTAGTATCAATAAAAATCTTAATGCTGATGTTGGTGTATTAAAGATTTTCCCTGGTATGAATCGCTCTTTTATCGAAAGTGTTTTGAAAGCGCCAAATATGAAAGCGTTTATTATTGAAGCTTTTGGAACTGGAAATATTTTCACTGACGATTGGTTCATCGAATTATTAAAAGAACTTACCAATAATGAAATTCATCTCATCATCAATACGCAATGTGCAGGTGGAATGGTAGAACTTGGACGTTACGCAACAAGTGATGCTTTATTGAATATGGGTGCAATTTCGAGTTTTGATTTAACTATGGAAGCTGCTATTACAAAAGCGATTTACTTATTAGGACAAAACCTCTCGAAAGAAGAATTTAAAAAACAATACGAAACAAATCTGAAAGGAGAACTTCGTCATCATTTTTACAATGATTAATTTAAATGATATCAACATAAAAATCTCTACAAAGTAGAGATTTTTATGTTCATTATTTCTTCCCTGACATCGAAGCGCCATCAGATTCTTTTAACTTGAAAAAGATATAGGTTGATAGAATCGTCATTACACCCATTGCTAAAAATGAATAACGAAAGGCTTGTACTTCTACACCATTCGTTAACCCTTTCATATCTCTAAAAAAACCTAATATTAGAGCTGCGACAGAAATTCCAAAAGTCAACGATAATTGTTGTGTTACGGCTAACAAACTATTTCCTTCGCTTGAGGTTTTTTCATTCAAATCGGCTAAAGAAATGGTATTCATAGCTGTAAACTGAATCGAACTGAAAAATCCGTTCAAAATCATCAATGGAATAATATAATAAATGGGCGATTGTGATTCTAAAAAGAAAAACAGACAAATAATTAACCCTAAAATAATCGTATTTGCTATCAACGTATTTCTGTATCCAAATTTATTTACAATTGGTACTACAAAAGATTTTGCAATAATATTACTTGCTGCAGCTGGAATCATGATTAATCCTGCTACAGTAGCAGTATACCCATACCCTACTTGCAACAATAACGGAATAAGAAAAGGTATTCCTCCAATTCCTAAACGTGTAATTAGATTACCGATTATTCCAATTTTTAGCGTTCTTATCTTAAACAAATTCAAATCTATTAAAGGATGTTGTTTATGTTTCGCATGATAGATATATAATCCAATTAAAAAAATAGAAACAACAGTTAACGCTAACACTGTTTGTATTCCAATCACCCGAGTTGAAGTAAGTTCCATTATCAAAGTTAGAACTGTAACACCTCCACTGAAAAGTATTAAACCTTTGATATCAAATTTGAATACAGGATGTTTAAAATCAGGCAATGCAAAACTTGTCATCCAAAGAGCTAAAATTCCAAATGGAATATTCACGATAAAAATCCAATGCCAAGATAATATTTCAACTAAAATACCTCCGATAGTAGGACCTAAAAGAGGTCCAATTAAACCAGGAATAGTAATAAAATTGATTACTTTCAACAATTCACTTTTAGGATAAGCGTACAAAATCGCCAAGCGAACAACAGGCACCATCATTGCACCACCTATTGCTTGAATAATCCTCGAAATAACTAAAAAAGGTAAACTTGTTGCAAACGCACATAAAGCTGAACCAATGGTGAAAATAATAATCGCGGATTGAAAAACTTTTTTTGTTCCATATTTATCTGAGAGCCATCCACTCAAAGGAATTAACAAGGCTACTGTTAACGTATATGCCACAATAATTGATTGAATTTCTAAAGGAGATTTATCTAATTCTTTGGCAATTGTAGGTAAAGAGGTATTTAAAATTGTACCATCCAAAGATTGCATAAAAATTGCCATCGCACCAAGCCATGGCAAATATTTTAACATTTTTGGATTTAAAATATGATTAGAATTCATTGTGGTCATTGTAGCAAATTCTATTCCTTTTTAGTTACTATTTACTTCCTTGTTCGATTTTAAAAAAGACCTAAAATATTTAGGCCTTTTTTTTCTATAATTTATTTTTTAATAAACTTCAAATTTTTAGTTCCTTCGATTGTAGAAACAGAAATAATATATACTCCTTTGGTAAAAGATGAAACATCTATTTCTTTCATTTTTTTATTATTAATTGGAATTATTCGTCCATTAATATCATAAATTTTATAATCTAACACTTTCGCATTTGATTGTATATGTAGTAACTTCTCTGTTATTGTTGGATAAATTTTAAGATTAAGCTCTTTGGATGTATACTCCTGAATACCCAAATTTTGAAAATTCAGTACTGGATAATTATCATTTAATCCATTAACTATTCGCCAAGGTTTATCAGAATTTGAAGCATTTAATATCTCAGCGAAAGTTTCATTTTTCATTACAGAAGTTATATTTCCAGTAATATCAACCAACATACCTTCCATCTCTAAAACTCCAACCGCATCAATAGTGGAAACTGTCTTGTCAAAATGTGCATTTTTAAACTCTGCATTCCCTACCATTCCAGCAAAAGAACCTACAGCTATTGGTGAAGCAACATTACCTACAGCATAAGAATTTTCTACATTCAAAGCAAATTGCGCATATCCTACAAAACCACCAGCTCTTTCAATATTTGCCTCAACATCTGTAATACAATATGAATCTTTAACTACGTTCGTTCTATTTGGACCAAATGCCATCGTTGTAAAACCTACGAATCCTCCAATAATATATTCTCCTTTAACTGTTCCTTTGGCAAAAGATTTTGTAACAGTAGCTTTGTCCCATAAACTTCCTGTAAATCCACCTATTTGATTAATCCCTTCTACATAACCTTCAAAAGATGAATTAGTTGCAAAAGACTCTGTTAAAAGGCTTCCTGCAAATCCACCTACATTATAATCTGTACCTATAATTTCTCCATTAGTAACGTGACAATTCTCTGCCGAGCTATTCGTAGAAAGATTTCCTACAAAACAACCAGCTGTTCCTTTGGCTCTTATGATTACATTATCAAGTTTTAAATCTTTTAAAGAAGCTTTGAATGCTTGACCAAAGAAACCAACAAAATCTCCCGTTGGCCTATTAATAAAAACATTCTTAATGGTGTGATTATTCCCCAAAAATATCCCTGAAAAAGGTTTTTGATATGAGTATCCAATCGAAGTCCATAAATGTTTTCCGACATCAATATCATTCGAAAGTATTATCGTTTTTCCCGAAAAATCATTTCCATCATACACCAACTTAGCTAAACCAGAAAGCTGTTCCGCATTACTCAAAGTAAAAGATGTTGAAGTAGAATTGTACCAACTAACATCTGTAAAGTCTATCCATTCAGTAGTCGGAAAATTTTCAGTTCCTTTATTTGTTAACTCTTTTTGAATTGATGATTCAAGTAAATTAGGTGCTTTTCCAGTTTGCCCAAATAAAGGTACACCAGTCATTAGTGCAGTTAAGAAAATTGTAAATAGTGTTTTTTTCATATTTTGTGATTTAAACACTAATATATTATTATTTAAAACTTTAACAACTATAAAACTAAATAATAACTCCATTTATTTTAAGTAATTACAATCACTTACTGAACTAATTATAAGCAAGATATAAAAACAAAATTTTATTTTAAAACAAAATTCCATAATCATACAGATATACTTAATTTTGTAATTATTATAGCAATAAACATGTTTCTCAACGCGCATACACATCATCTATCTAACGATTCAACGGTTTTAGAATTGTACAATCAATTTCCGAATAAGCTGAATAATAGCGTAAAGCTATTTTCTATTGGAATTCATCCAGCTTATATCAAAACCTCATCAATAGAAGAAGAAATAAGACTTATTAAACAAAATCTTTCAAATAAAAATTGTTTAGCAATCGGAGAAATTGGCTTAGATAAATTGTGCGAAACAGATTTTAAGTTACAAATCGAGGTTTTTGAACAACAATTAAAGATTGCGGAAGAATTTAAAATTCCTGTGATTATACATTCGGTTCGTGCTTATCAAGAAATCTTACAGATTCGCAAAAAAATGAAATTAACGATTCCGTTTATGTTTCATGGTTTCAACAAGAACGAACAATTACTCCATCAGATTTTGGTGCAAAATTGTTTTGTATCTTTTGGTAAAAATCTTCTTTCTAACAAAAACTTACAAATTATATTTGCAAAAATTTCTGCAAATCAATTCTTTTTAGAAAATGATGCAAGCGAAATTCCGATAAAAGAAATTTATGCATTTGCAGCAAATTTGAGAAAAATAACAATCGAAGAATTACAACTTCAACAAGCAGAAAATTGGAAAACGATTTTCGGTTACGAAGTTCAATCAAAATAAAATATATTTCAATGGCAGTTTGGCAAGAAAGAGCTGAATTATTATTCAAAAAAGAAGGTTTAGAAAACCTTAAAAATTCTAACGTTTTAGTCGTAGGTTTAGGAGGTGTTGGCTCTTTTGCCGCAGAATTTATTGCACGTGCAGGCGTTGGTAAAATGACAATTGTGGATGGCGATACAATAGATATTACAAATATTAACCGTCAATTACCCGCTTTACATTCGACAATTGGACAACATAAAGTAGATATTGTTGGTGATCGTTTGATGGATATTAATCCTGAATTAGACTTAACACGTATCAACGAATTTTTGAGTCCAGAACGTACACACGAAATCGTTACACCCGATTTTGATTATGTCTTAGACTGTATCGACTCTGTTACCCCAAAAATTAATTTGATCTTAGCTGCAAAACGCAAAAAAGTGAAAGTAATTAGTAATATGGGTGCAGGAGGAAAATATTTGGCAAGTAAAGTTCAGGTGCGTGATATTAGTAAAACAGATGTTTGTCCTTTGGCAAAAAATGTACGAAAACGATTAAAAAAAGAAGGCATTAATAAAGGTGTAAAAGCTGTTTTTTCAACAGAAGTTCCTGATGAATTATCGGTAAAATTAACGGATGGTAAAAACTATAAAAAATCTTTTTATGGAACCAATTCGTGGATGCCAGGTTTATTCGGGTTGCATGCTGCTGAAACAGTGATTCGACATCTATTAAAAAATGATAAATAATTAACTACTTTCTTAAAGATTTAAGTAATTTAGTTGCAAATTAACAAAGAGACTAAAAAAATGAAAATCAATTACGATTATATCACATACGAAGATGTTTTGAGAGCACGTCAATTTATGTACGAGCAGGCGTTGGAGCAGAATGCGACTAATTCGTTGTTGAATACGGCGAGAGATTTATTTGGAAATAGTAATTTCGAGATGTGTATCAAAGTTTGTGAAGGTTTATTGGATGCAAAAGACCCAAAACAATTATATGACGCAAAAAAATTGATTGCTTTATCCTATTATAGCTTACAAGATTTTGAAAATGCTGACAATGCTTTCTTTGATTTAGCTCAGAATTCAGATAACTCAGACGATTGGTTTAATGTTGTCATTTCTGCAGCTTTAAATAAAAACATCGAACGTAGTCAAGAATGTTTCGGAATTGCATTAGAAAAATACACAAAATTTGGTCATCAACGCAATATGCCTTCTGTACAATTGATGTTGCATTACATGATTACATTAGAAACTGTAAAAGAATATGCATTGGCTTTAGAACAATGTAAAATGTTGGTGCAAGTGTATGCTAAATTGAAAAAAACAGATGAAAAATTCTTAAGCTCTCGAGGATTAGAACAAATCGAAAACTTTTTAGAAACGGCTAAACCAGTTCTGAAAAAAGCGAAAAAGAAAGAATTAACGGAAATCAAGAAAGAATTATTAGAAGCTCTTGATGCAAACGGCGTAGAAAAAGTAGAAGCTTTTTTTGCTGAGTTTTAAGAAAATTTAATTTCTACATATTTTAAAATCCACTTTGAGAGAAGTGGATTTTTTGTATGGATAAATATTGTAAATTAGTCAAAAGAGTATTGAAGCGGAAAAACGAAAAAGTTCACACTAATAACAAATAAAAAGCCTCGCAATTGCGAGGCTTTGAACTTATAACTTAATACTTAAACGTATTACTTATTTCTGTATTCATTCCAAGTTTTGATTTTTAAATCATCCATTGTTAGGGTTGTAAATGCATTGATGAAAGCTGAAGCTAAACGTGCATTTGTAACCAATGGAATGTTAAAATCTACTGCTGTACGACGAATTTGATAATCATTATCTAATTCCACTTTTGTTAAGTTTTTCGGAATATTGATTACCATATCAATTTTCTTATCGTGGATGTAAGACATTACATTTGGTTCTTTTTTATCAGATGGCCAATACACTAATGTTGAATAGACATCATTATCCATAAAGAATTTATGTGTTCCTTCTGTTGCGTAAATTTTATATCCTTTTGCAATTAATTGTTTCGCAGGTCCTAATAAAGCAACCTTAGATTCAATTGGTCCACCAGAAATCAATACTGTTTTCTCTGGAATTTCATATCCTACAGATAACATCGATTTTAATAAAGCTTCTTCAGCTGTATCTCCAATACATCCAACCTCACCTGTAGACGACATATCCACTGATAACACGGGATCGGCACCAGCTAAACGTGTAAATGAGAATTGAGAAGCTTTAACTCCTACGTAATCTAAATCGTAAACTACTTCTGAGTGTCCTTTTTCTACTTCTAATCCTAATAATACTTTTGTTGCTTTTTCGATTAAGTTATTTCCTGCTACTTTCGATACAAATGGGAACGAACGAGAAGCACGAATATTCGTTTCAATTACACGAACTGTATTATTCTTCGATAAAAACTGAAGATTCATTGGACCAGAAATCTCGAAACGTTTTGCGATTTTCGCCGCAACTTTACGCATTTGACGAATTGTTTCGATGTATACTTTTTGAGGTGGATAATACATTGTCGCATCACCAGAGTGTACTCCCGCAAATTCCACATGTTCAGAAATCGCATAGTCAATAATTTCTCCGTTTTGACAAACTGCATCCAATTCGATTTCTTTTGCTCCTTGAACGAATTCTGAAACGACAACTGGATAATCCGGAGATACTTCTTTCGCTAATTTCAAGAAAGCATCTAATTCTTCCGTATTTGATACCACATTCATCGCTGCTCCAGATAAAACATAAGAAGGACGAATTAAAACTGGAAATCCTACCTCATCCACAAAGTGATGAACTGCTTCTAAAGAAGAAAGTTCCTTCCAACGTGGCTGATCAATTCCTAATTCATCTAAAATAGCAGAGAATTTGTGACGATTTTCTGCATCATCAATACGTAAAGGAGAAGTTCCTAAAACATTGATTTTTTCGTCGTACAATTTCATTGCTAAATTGTTTGGAATTTGACCTCCTGTCGAAATAATTGTTCCTTCAGGTTGCTCAAAATCCAAGATATCCATTACACGTTCAAACGATAATTCTTCGAAGTATAAACGATCTGACTCATCATAATCCGTCGAAACAGTTTCTGGATTATAATTGATAATAATCGTTTTGTAACCATTTTTAGCTGCTGTTTGTGCTGCATTTACACAACACCAATCAAATTCTACAGAAGATCCGATGCGGTAAACACCAGAACCTAAAATACAAACTGCTTTCTCTGTTTCAGTTTCAATATCATTTTCAGTTCCGTGATAAGTTACATATAGATAATTTGTTTGCGCTGGGAATTCGGCTGCTAACGTATCAATTTGTTTTATAACAGGAACAATTCCGAAGTTTTTACGTAATTCACGAACAGTTAATTCGTTTCTGTGTACATTCACATTTCCTTTAACTAAAACAGCGATTTGTTGATCTGAGAAACCAGCTAATTTTGCTTTTTTCACTAAGTCAGCATCTACTTGTTCAAATCTTTCTAACGCTTCAAATTCTTTAGAGATGTTGAAAATTCTTTCTAAACGTTGTAAGAACCATAAATCAATTTTCGTTAAATCATGAATTTTCTCGATTGAATATCCAGCTTTGAACGCTTCTGTGATCGCATATAAACGCTCATCATTTGGCTCAGCTAACCATGTATCTAATGACTCTCCTTCTGGAATTGTAAATGAATTTGCGACAAATCCTCTGTGTCCGATGTCTAACATACGAACTCCTTTCTGAATTGCTTCTTCGAAAGAACGTCCAATTGCCATTACTTCACCAACCGATTTCATTGCAGAACCAATGTTACGACGAACACCGTAGAATTTATTTAAATCCCAACGAGGTAATTTCACTACACAATAATCTAATGCTGGTTCGAACATCGCAGATGTAGTTTGCGTTACGCTATTTTTTAATTCATCTAATGAGTAACCTAATGCTAATTTTGCTGCAACGAAAGCCAAAGGATATCCAGTTGCTTTAGAAGCTAAAGCAGAAGAACGAGATAAACGAGCATTCACTTCAATTACACGGTATTCTTCCGAAACAGGATCGAAAGCATATTGAATGTTACATTCTCCAACTACACCAAGGTGGCGAATAGTACGAATGGCAACTTCACGTAATTTATGGTATTCTGAATTTGTTAATGTTTGAGATGGAGCGATAACAATCGATTCACCTGTATGAACTCCAATCGGATCAAAGTTTTCCATATTACAAACCGTAATACAGTTATCATACGCATCACGTACCACTTCGTACTCAATTTCTTTCCATCCTTTTAAAGATTCTTCCACTAAAACTTGAGAAGAATAATTGAATGCTTTATCAACTAATTCTAATAATTCTTCTTCATTGTTTGCGAAACCAGAACCTAAACCACCTAAAGCGTATGCTGCACGAATGATTAATGGAAAACCGATACGTTTACCCGCTGCCATCGCATCTTCTATTGTATCAACAGCTTCCGAACGAGCAGTTAAAACGCCAATTTGGTCTAATTTTTCGATAAAAATATCACGGTCTTCTGTTGCTTCAATCACAGGAATTTGTGTTCCTAAAACTTCAACACCGTATTTTTCGAAAATATTTTCTTTATTTAATTCAACCGCACAGTTTAAAGCTGTTTGTCCTCCAAAGGCAACTAAAACTCCGTCTGGTTTTTCTTTTTGAATTACTTTTTCTACGAAATATGGAGTTACAGGTAAGAAGTAAACTTCGTCTGCAATTCCTTCAGAAGTTTGAACAGTTGCAATATTTGGATTAATTAAAACTGTTTTGATTCCTTCTTCTTTTAACGCTTTTAACGCTTGCGAACCAGAATAATCAAACTCTCCAGCTTGACCAATTTTTAGTGCTCCTGATCCTAATACTAATACTTTTTTTATATGTGATTTCATTATTTTTTTTTTTTGTTGTTTAATCTAATTAATTCTTAACCGCAGAGATCACAAAGATTTCGCAAAGAATTTGAAGTTTAAAGTTGATTTACTACCCTTTTCAATCCGTCTTTTAAACGAAAAGTATTAAAATTCATTAACAAACCTAATTTATAATTTCCCAATTTGAGATAGGTTAGAGTTTGCGCCAAATGAACGTTATTTAATCCCTCAACCGCTTTTATTTCTATCACAATTTTATTTTCAACCAATAAATCAATTCTATAACCACAATTCAACTTTACTTCTTTAAAAACCAAAGGCATTGGCTTTTCTTTTTCTACATACAGACCATTTTGATTTAATTCATAATAAAGACACTCTTTATATGCACTTTCTAAAAGTCCTGGTCCAAGAGCTGAATGTACATTGATTGCACATCCTATGATTTTAGTTGCTATTTCATTTTCTATGATCATACTCTTGAATATCAAAGTTTTCTTCTGTTATTATTGATTTACAATCTAATTTAACCAATTTTTATGACAGAGAACTCAAATATTTACGTAAAGAATAAGTGATTAAAATCTCTTATATTTTTATTAATCTCTACTCTTTGTTCTCTGCGTAATCTTAGCTTCTTTGCGATTAAATAAATTGATTAACTAAATTAATTTACACTTTTATATTTTTTTACTTCTTCAATAAATTCATCAAATAAATATTCTGTATCGACTGGTCCTCCCATAGCTTCTGGGTGGAATTGAACGGTGAAGAATGGTTTTGATTCGTGACGAATTCCTTCACAAGTTCCATCATTTAAGTTCGTAAAGAATGTTTTGAACCCTTCTGGTAATTTCGAATCATCTACTGCGAAACCGTGGTTTTGAGATGTAATAAAACATCTTTTTGTTCCAACTAATTGTACCGGCTGATTATGCGAACGGTGTCCATATTTTAATTTGAAAGTAGACGCACCAGCAGCTAAACTTACCAATTGGTTTCCTAAACAAATTCCAAAAATTGGCTTATCTTCTTGCAAAGATTCTTTGATATGATTAATGGTAGCAACACACATCGATGGATCTCCAGGACCATTTGAGATAAATAAACCATCATACTCTAATGTTGAATAATCATAATCCCAAGGTACTCTAACAACCTCAACACCACGATCTACAAAACAACGAATGATGTTATTTTTCACCCCACAATCTACTAAAACAATTTTCACATCAGCTCCTTCGTTGTAACGAATTACTTCTTTACATGATACTTGATCCACTAAATTATCTAAATCTGGATTGTAAAATTCTACATCTGTATCTGCAACAATCTTTCCTAAAGTAGAACCTTGATCACGTAATTTTTTTGTAATCATACGTGTATCAACACCGTAAATACCTGGGATATTTTGGCTTTCTAACCAAGCGCCTAATTTTTGGATAGCGTTCCAATGCGAATAATCATCTGCATAATAAGAAACAACTAAACCAGTAACTTGAATTTTATTTGATTCCATCCAAGTTTCGATTGATTCGATCATCGCTTTATCATCAGGAACACCATAATTTCCGATCATTGGAGCTGTCATCACCATAATCTGCCCTTTGTATGAAGGGTCAGTTAAACTTTCATTGTACCCAACCAAAGCTGTGTTAAATACTACTTCTCCTGCGGCAGAAGTATATGCACCGAAAGATTTTCCTTCGATTTCTAATCCGTCTTGGAATACTAATTTTACTGTCTTATCCATTGATGATAATGTTAATTTCAGTTTCTAATGCTGATATGAATTTATCTACGTATTGTGTTGTAATTGTAAGTGGAGGCAATAAACGAATAACATTTGTACCTGCATAACCTACAAAAATATTGTGTTTTGTTAATAAGTTATTTTTTAACGTTGCAATTGGAAAATCAAATTCGATTCCGATCATTGAGCCACGACCACGAACCTCTTTGATTTTTGGAAATTTGTTTAATTGAATTCCGATATAATTTCCAATTTCTTTAGCATTGTCAATTAAGTTTTCTTGTTCGATTACATCTAACACTGCAACAGCAGCAGCACAAGCTAAATGATTTCCTCCGAAAGTTGTTCCTAATAAACCATAAGACGCTTTGAATTCTGGTGAAATTAAAACTCCTCCGATTGGAAATCCATTCCCCATTCCTTTTGCCATTGTGATCAAATCTGCTTTGATGTCAGAATGTTGATGTGCAAAAAATTTCCCCGAACGACCATATCCACATTGTACTTCATCAGCGATCAAAATAACGCCGTTTTCTGTACAAACATTTCTTAATTCTTGAACGAATTCATCTGATGGTAAAATAATTCCACCAACTCCTTGTATAGGTTCGTAAATAATAGCAGCAACATCTCCTCCAGCAATAATCTCTTTAATAGCATTAATATTATAATCTACAAAAGAAACTTTGTGATGCGCATTAAAAGGAGCTACAATTTTTGGGTTATCTGTTAAAGCAACAGATCCAGATGTACGTCCATGAAAAGCACCGTTAAACGCAATGATGTGATCTTTTCCTGTATGAAAAGAAGCTAATTTAGCTGCATTTTCGTTTGCTTCAGCTCCAGAATTACATAAGAATAATGTATAATCTTCATATCCTGATAAACGTCCTAATTTCTCTGCTAATTCTGTTTGAATTGGAATTTGAACTGAGTTAGAGTAAAATCCAATATTGTTTACTTGTTCTGTAATTTTTTGCACATAATGCGGGTGTGCATGCCCAATAGAGATCACTGCGTGACCACCATATAAGTCTAAATATTCTTTTCCGTTTTCGTCCCAAAGGATACAATCTTTGGCTTTAACCGGAGTTACATTCATTAATGGATATACGTCGAATAGTTTCATATTAAAAGTTTTGAGTGATGAGTTTTGAGTAATGAGTTAGTTTTTTTCTCTAATTTTTTTAATTAGTGAAATTAACATGGCTTTTATTTCATTACACTCATCGGTTAATTTTGAATAATCTTCAATATTAATGTATTTTAAATCCTTGGCTAATAGAATAAAGTATGTAACTTCATTCAAAGAACCTAAAGCTATATTTAAGAATTGAGCAAAGTCTTTATTTGAGTTTCTTCCACAACCTTCTGCAATATTTGCAGGGATGGAAGATACTGCTCTTTTGATTTGAGAAATTAGTCCAAATTGTTCTTCTTTAGGAAACAGATTTACAAGTTTATATAAATCTAATACTAATTGATGTGAACGATTCCAAACTGTTAATTTTCTGTAGTCTTGCATAATCTCAAAACTTATAACTCAATACTCATAACTTAATTAAAACGCTACCGTTTTTAGATTAAGTCCTAAATTTTCTTCCCAACCGAACATCAAGTTCATATTTTCTACAGCTTGTCCAGAAGCACCTTTTGTAAGGTTATCGATAATAGAAGTTATCAATAATACATCGTCTTGTTTCTGGATATGTAAAAAACATTTGTTGGTATTTACGACTTGTTTCAATGCAATTGGCGCATTAGAAACAAACGTAAAAGGTTCGTTTTTGTAATATTCGTTAAAAATATTTTTTGCTTCTTCTTCTGACAAATCAGATTTAAGATAAACACCAGCTAAAATTCCGCGCGCAAAATCACCTCGCATTGGTAAGAAATAAACTTTGTTATTGAAATCTTTTTCTAATTGATTCAATGTTTGATAAATTTCTCCTTCGTGTTGATGTGTAAACTCTTTGTAAAAAGAAACATTATTATTTCGCCAGCTAAAATGCGTCGAAGCCGACAAACTTTGCCCAGCTCCTGTAGATCCTGTTACCGCATTGATGTGAATATCATTTTTGATTTCATTTTTTGCAGCCAAAGGCAATAATGCTAATTGAATAGCTGTTGCAAAACAACCAGGATTTGCTATGTTTTGAGCCGTTTTGATTGCTTCGCGGTCCAATTCTGGTAAACCGTAAACAAACGTCCTATCTTCGAAAATATGGTTCGCATTTAATCGAAAATCATTACTCAAATCAATAATTTTTGTTTGAGCTGAATAGGTATTATTCTTTAAAAACTCTGCTGATTTTCCGTGACCAAGGCATAAAAAAACGACATCAGCATTTTCGTCTATTTTATCCGAAAATACGATGTCAGTTTCTCCAAACAAATCGTCGTGCACTTTGGTAACGGGGTTGCCTGCATTCGATGTGCTGTACACAGACGAAATAGTAACCATCGGATGATGAATTAATATTCTTAGCAATTCGCCTGCTGTGTATCCAGCACCTCCTACAATGCTTACGTTAATTTTGTTTGACATTTGATATTTTTTGCGCGTGTTTATTGTAATTTAATATTGAAATAAAGTGGATTCAATTTAATGAACCCACTTTAACGAATCAATTAATCGAAACTATGAACAATCTTTAATTGATTACCGAATATTTTGATGAAACCTCTTGCATCTCTCGAATCCCAAGCATCGTTTTCTTCACCATAAACAGCAACTTTAGATTGCATCATATCATAAGGAGACTCGATACCAATCATTGAGAAATGGTAAGGATTTAATTGAACTTTTACTTTACCTGTAACTTTTTCTTGTGAAGATTCTAAGAATGCTTCGATGTCACGCATTACAGGATCTAAATATTGTGCTTCGTGCAATAAAGTTCCGTACCAGTTAGATAAAGAATCTTTGTGCAACAATTGCCATCTTGTTAAGGTATGTTTTTCTAATAAATGATGAGCTTTGATCAATAGATAAGCAGCTGGAGCTTCGAAACCTACACGTCCTTTAATTCCTAAAATTGTATCTCCGACATGGATATCTCTACCGATAGCATATTCCCCACCGATTTCGTTTAATTGTTGGATCAAAGCAACTGGAGATAATTTTTTTCCATCTAAAGCAGTTGGAATCCCTTTTTCGAATTCAATTTCAATTACAGATGGTTCTGTTCTTGATAATTGAGTTGGATAAGCTTCTTCTGGTAATGCTTGGTTAGATGTTAATGTTTCTACACCACCAACAGATGTTCCCCAAATTCCTCTGTTAATAGAGTATTTTGCTTGTTCCCAACTATAATTTACACCATTTGCTTGTAAATATTCTACTTCTTGTTGACGAGATAATTTTTCGTCGCGAATAGGTGTGATAATTTTTGATTGAGGTGAAATAACTGCAAAAGCCACATCAAAACGAATTTGATCATTTCCTGCTCCTGTAGAGCCGTGTACAATGTATTCTGCTTCTACATCTTTTGCATACTGAGCAATAGCAATTGATTGGAACATACGTTCTGCGCTCACAGATAAAGGATATGTGTTATTTTTTAATACATTTCCATAAATTAAAAAACGGACACAATCGTTGTAATACTTATCTGTAATATCAATTGTTACGTGTTTAGATGAACCTAATTCGTAGGCACGAGTTTCGATTTCTTTTAACTCTTCTTCAGAAAACCCACCAGTATTTACAATTACGGTGTGCACTTCCATTCCTTGATCTTTTGTTAAGTTAACCAAACAGTACGATGTATCTAGACCTCCACTGTAAGCTAAAACTGCTTTGTTGCTCATTGTTTGTTTATTTGTTTATATTGGGAATAATTCTTCTTAATTCATTGGTAACCTCTTCTCGGCTACTCTCTTCTTTCAATACGATCAACACCGTATCGTCTCCAGCAATTGTTCCAATTATTGTATTGAAATGTGTGTTATCTATCTCAAAAGCAATTCTGTTTGCATAACCTGGCTTTGTTTTAATAACCCCTAAATTGTTAGAGAAAATCAAACTTGTTTTTTCGTTATGTGTAACCGTTGCAGTTGGCGCAACACTTTCTGTAAGGCGATAAATGTATTGTCCCGAACTATTAGGAACTTTTGAAACTTTCAATTCGCGCAAATCTCTGGATAAAGTTGCTTGAGTAACTGAGATATCTAAATCGATTAATTTTTTTAATAATTCGTCTTGATTATTGATTTCTTGATCTGTTATTAAATCTTTTATAATCTGGAATCTGTATTTTTTATTACTCATTTTGAATATTTATTCGAAATTTTATGCAAATATACTCATTTTAGACAAAAAAAAACCTTAGTCCGTATATTTATTCATCTTCTTTTTTATCCGCATTTTGTTTTGCTTGCTGAGCATATTTGTCATCAAGGTTATCATAAACCAATCCTGTACAAATACAGCGCTCGCGATCATTATCCATTAAGATGTGATAGTTTTTACAACTTTTACATCCATTCCAAAATTCATCCGATTGTGTTAATTCCGAAAAAGTTACTGGCTTGTATCCTAATTTTGTGTTCATACGCATTACAGCTAAAGAAGTTGTAATACTAAAGATTTTTGATTTTGGGAATTTTGTACGAGACAATTCAAAAACTGCATGTTTTATTTCGCGCCCAATTCCTGAACTCCTTAAATCTGTACGTACAATTAAACCTGAGTTTACAACGAATTTTTCTTCTTCGTAAGTTTCAATGTAGCTAAACCCCGCGATTTGATCATTATCATCAAAAGCGATCACAGCGTTTCCGTTGCGCATTTTGCGCTCCAAATAAACTGGATTTCGTTTAGCAATACCCGTTTTTCTCATACGAGCTGATTCTTCGTACCATTCGCACAACAATTCTGTGTACTTGGCATCGTCTGCATTTGCTATTCTAACATACATAATTTAAGGGAAAGTTGATTAATGATAAAAAATCGAGAAAAGATGACCAGTTGTCATCACACTTAAGTAAAATATGAGAACCTATTGGCTTGCTTTCTATCAGAAAGCTTCTCTCATAATTGAGAAGAATAATTTCAGTAATTTCTTCCATTAATCAATAAGATATTCAGTTATTATACTGAGATGCAAAGTTAAATATTATATTTTTGTAACACCAAAAAAAAGCAAACAAAATTTACATATTTATTAAAATGTTGAAAATTATAAAAATAGGAGGCGGAATTATCGACAATGAGCAAGAATTAGAACAATTCTTACAAACGTTTTCGGAAATCAAAGAACCAAAAATTTTGGTACATGGAGGTGGAAAAGGCGCTTCAAAAATGTTAAATCAATTAGGTATCGAGCCTAAAATGATTGAAGGACGACGTATTACAGACAAACCTACCTTGGATGTGGTGACAGGTTTATATGCAGGAAACTTGAACAAAACCATTGTTTCTAAATTGCAAGCATTTGGCTGTAATGCTTTAGGTTTATCTGGTGCAGATGGAAATGCAATTAAAGGAACTAAACGTCCTGTAAAAACTATTGATTATGGTTTTGTAGGTGATTTGAATGATAATAGTATCAATAAAGAATTGTTTCAATTGTTAATCGACAACAACATTACGCCTGTTGTTTGTGCTATTACGCATGACGGAAATGGACAATTATTAAACACAAATGCAGATACAATTGCTTCTACAATTGCAGTAGCGATGTCGAAAGAAAACGAAGTTGAGCTTAATTTTTGTTTCGATAAAATAGGTGTACTTCGCGATGTAAATGATGACTCAACTTTGATACCAACTATTAACGAAACTTTATATTTGCAATTAAAAGAAGAAGGTGTAATTTTCGAAGGTATGATTCCGAAATTAGACAATTCATTCAAAGTAATCAATGCGGGTGTAAAAAATGTATGTTTAGTACATGCGCGCAACATTAACTCAGAGATTAAAACAATTTTATGTTAGAATTAGCTATTCTCAAAAAGAAAGCTGTCGATTTATTATGTCAATTAATCGAAACTCAATCTTTTTCAAGTGAAGAAGACAAAACAGCCGACATTATTTTTAAGTTTTTAACTGATCATGGTGCTACGGCTCATCGTCAAGATAATAATGTTTGGAGTATTCATCCAAATTTTGACGAAAACAAAAAAACAATTTTATTAAACTCTCATCACGACACCGTTAAATTTGGTTCATCTTGGACATATGATCCTTTGAAAGCGACAATCGAAGGAGATAAATTAGTTGGTTTAGGGAGTAATGATGCAGGTGCATCTGCAGTAAGCTTATTGGCAACTTATATCAATTTTCTAAACGAGGATCTACCTTATAACCTAATTGTGGCTATAACAGCCGAAGAAGAAAGTTCTGGACAACTAAATGTTGCAAGTATTTTACCTAATTTACCAAAAATAGATTTGGGAATTGTAGGAGAACCAACGCAAATGGACATGGCAATTGCAGAACGTGGATTGGTTGTAATGGACGTAATTGTAAAAGGAAAAACTGGACATGCTGCCCGAAACGAAGGTGTGAATGCCATTTACGAAGCAATTGAGGTGATGGATTGGTTCAAGTCTTATCAATTCGAAAGGGTGTCTGATATGTTGGGACCTGTAAAGATGACGGTTACACAAATCGAAGCAGGAAAACAGCATAATGTTGTACCTGATGAATGTCGTTTGGTTGTAGATTGCCGAGTAAACGAATTGTATTCTAACCAAGAAGTCGTTGATATTATTTCCAATTGTTTGCCAAAAGCAATAGTAAAAGCCCGTTCGTTACGATTAAACTCTTCGCGTATTTCTGAACATCACCCGATCGTGCAAAAAGGCATCGAGTTAGGTTGTACCACTTACGGCTCTCCAACAATGTCGGATCAAGCCATGATGAATTTTGAAACAGTGAAAATGGGACCTGGAGATTCGGCTCGTTCGCACACTCCTGACGAATACATTTATCTATCAGAAATAGAACATGGAATTGAACGATACACTAATTTATTAAAAGATTTTTCCTTTTAATTTAGAAAAGAAAAGTACGTCATAACACGTTAAAAAGCATCTTCAATAGTCTTGAAGATGCTTTTTGGTTTATTAAATATAGGGTTCGATAAAAAACCTACGCTGCTTTTGAGTAAAACCTGCGCAGGTTTTATTTAAGAACAAAGCTATAAGATTAGAAAAACATAAATACAAAAAAAGAGGCTAAATGATTTTAGCCTCTTTTTTATATGTAATGTACGATTAAGTATTACTCAATTAACATTTTTACTGGGATGTTGAAGTTCAACTTCGCAGCACGACCATCTTCAGTTTGCGCTGGTTTGATCGTTTTTCCTCTTCTTTGTTGACGCTGTGTAATACGTTCTAAAGCTTTTTTAGCTTCAGGCCCTAACTTTGCATCACCCATTGGAGAGATTCCAACAATTCTACCTTCTGTATCAATTTGGAAGTTCAGTTTAGCCGAAACTACACCTGTTCCTTGTCCTGCTTGATCATTAGCAAAATCTTGTAACTCATCTTGTAAGTCAGCCGATAGCTTTTTAGATAAACAGTCTGTAGCAGCTTGTTTACCTTTTGCAGCATCTCTCTCACATCCTGGATAAATAGCCATAACAGCAGCTGTACGAGCTGATACTGTTGCAGGAGGAGCTGGTTTATCACCTTTATCCTCTGTTTTTGGCGCTTGAGTTGTATTCTTCGGTGCTTCTTTATTTAGATTCACAGGACCTCCTCCAGTTTGACCAGAAGATTCTTTTCCTTCACGTTTTTCAAAAGATAAATCTTTACCTACCAACTCTTCTTTAGGAGGAATCGTTTCCTCTTTTTTAGGTTGTTCTTTTGGTTCTGGCATTACGAATTTCTCTTGTGCCGTCTCCTCTTGATAATGATTTTCTTGTTGTTCTGGTTCTGGCTCTGGTTCTGGTTCTACCACTTCTTCCTCTTTTGGAGGTTCAGGTATATTTAAATCCTCAAGCTGAACGTCTACGACTACTTCTTCTGTTTGTTTGCTTTTGAACATTCCAGTTGCAGAAGCAATTACAGCAAAAGAAATGATTACAATTACTATAAATCCACGAATGAAAGCTTTTAATAGAGTGCTTTTTTCAGACATTCTCATGTCATAGGCACCATATGCTTTGTTTCTACCTTCAAATACAATCTCGTCTAAGGATTTTAGTTTGTTGTTATTTTCTGACATTTTAATTCTTTTAAATTTAACAAATAAACTAATTATTTACCTACTTTTTCATCGTACACCTTTTGTTCTTCAGGTGTAATCTGAACGATACCGTATCGTGTAGATTTCGTAATCTCCATTTCGTCTAACACTGTTACTAAATTATCATAAGATGCATCATCCATTGGTTTGATAATTACAGTAAACTTCTCTTTATCACTTGCTCTTGATGCAGCAGTTGTAATTACATTACGAATTCCTTCTGCAGAGTAATCAGTTTCATTTAAGTTACCAGCATTTAATTTCCCAGCCTCTTGTTGATACCAAAATAGTTTATTATCCTTTGCTACTAAAATTGTAACTGAATTTTCAATTTTCACTTCTGTAGGAGGGACAACATCTTTAGGAATCTTTGGAGGCATATTCAAGTTCATTACGTTTGGTTTGATCGAAGTCGCTGCAAACATAAAGAAAGTAATTAATAAGAAACCTAAATCTACTAACGGAGCCATATCGACCGCAGTCGAATTCTTTTTGGAACGGACTTTTTTTCCGTTGCCGCCATTATCTGTTTGTATTTGCGCCATTGGGTTAAATTTCTTTTAATTATTCTTGAGATGTAATTAACTGGAACTTATTCATATTCTTTTCTTGTAATTGTTGGATCAAAGTTTTGAATTGTTTGTATTCAGATTTTTGATCACCTTTAATTGCTAAGAAAATATCAGGGTTCACTTCTTTTGCTTCAAATACCCAATCAATCAATTCTTGATTTTTATTCGGTATCGTATCTAATGGAATACCTGGATGATATGATTGTTGTTTATCAGCAGGCTGATTCAAATAATTTCTCATTTCATTCATTGGTACACCAAACTCTACTATGCTTTTGAATGCATTCTTTTCAGCATCTGTAAACTTCACTCCGTACTTATCACCCATTCTTTCTAATGTAGGAATACGATCTTTTTCTTCTAATCCGAATAAGAATTTTCCTTTATCATCAATTTTAATGATCATCATGTTTTCTGTAGCCATTTTTTGGTTCGAAACAGATGTCGGTGTTACGACAGGAACAACTTCAGGTTCTCTAAAGTTAGATGTCAAAATAAAGAAAGTTAACAAAAGCCAAGCCATGTCAGACATAGCTGTTAAGTCCATCGAAGGACCTCTTCTTTTTGGTTTTACTCTTGCCATTTTCTCTGTATTATTAATTAATATTCTAAATTGTTTGTTGTTTGATTTTTCCTTATACTATCCTTCTAAGGCTTCGTCAATGAATATTAATTGTGAGCAGAGAAAGATTGTTGAATACTCATTCCTACTTCGTCAATTTTGAATGTTAAATCATCAATTTTAGAAGTTAAGAAAGCATACATAATAATAGCGAATGCAGAAGCACCAATCCCCATACCTGTATTAATTAAGGCCTCAGCAATACCTACTGATAATTGTGCAGCATCTGGAGATCCTCCTCCTTCACCTAATGCGAAGAATGCTTTAATCATCCCGATTACAGTACCCATTAAGGCAATTAACGTACCAACAGAAGCAATTGTAGAAATAATTGTCATGTTTTTCTCTAACGTTGGCATTTCTAATGTAGTCGCTTCTTCTAACGTTTTACCTAATTGAGCTAATTTTTGCTCTTTGTTTAAAGTTGTGTCGTTTTCTAACGCTTTGTAAGTTGTTAAACCTTCTTTCACTACGTTTCCTACGGCACCTTTTTGTTTGTCACATAATTCGATTGCTTTGTTAATTTCATTTTTGTTTAATAAAGCACGAATGTCGTTTACAAATTTCTCAGCAGATCCTGTTCCTTTTGCTTTGTTTAAAGCGATAACACGGTCGATAGAGAATACCAATACCATAAAGAAAAACGAGATTAAGAATGGAATAATTACCCCTCCCTTAAAAATAATTCCTAAAAAGTTTAAAGGATTTCCTCTTTCTGTATCTCCTCCTTCAAAGTTACTTGGTTGACCAAAAACACCATAAAAGATCCCCATTGCGATAGCAATTAAAATGATCATAGTAATCACAGGGTTAAGACCTCCCTTTTTAGTTTTAGCTGGTACTGTTACATTCTTTTCCATTTACTAATTCTTTTAAATATTATGATTTTTATTAATGTGGGTGTAAATTAAGTGAAAATTTTTTAAATCTTCTAAATTTTTTATGTTGTTATGACGTTAAATTTCGAATTTACTCGAAATCAATAGTAGATTTTACCGAAATGATAATTTTTTATTTTATCTCATCAGCCCAAATAAAACCTTTTCAACATTATAAATTTTGAAAATATACAATCTTCAAAAAAATTAACCTATCGCAAATTTATTCAATATTTATACATATTTATATTTTTTTTTAAGAATTAAATTATTATTTTGACTTTTGCACTTCAATATTATAATTGCTATGAAAGTTTGTATTGCCGAAAAACCTAGTGTTGCCAAAGATATCGCCAAAGTTATTGGTGCTAATCAGAAGCATGATGGATACTATGAAGGAAATGGATTTCAAGTTACTTGGACTTTCGGTCACCTATGTACATTAAAGGAACCACAAGATTATACCCCCGAATGGAAAAGTTGGGATCTGAATTATTTACCCATGATTCCGTCAAGTTTTGGAATAAAATTAATCGCTGACAAAGGGGTTTCGA
The DNA here is from genome assembly GCF_020281205.1 of Empedobacter stercoris. Classification (GTDB taxonomy): domain Bacteria; phylum Bacteroidota; class Bacteroidia; order Flavobacteriales; family Weeksellaceae; genus Empedobacter; species Empedobacter stercoris. The sequence continues at coordinate 44,264 of NZ_JACXZC010000001.1, read as the reverse complement.
AACAATTTAATATTATCAAAAGACTTGTAACAGCTAGTCAAGTTGAAGAGATTATAAACTGTGGTGATGCTGGTCAAGAAGGAGAATTAATACAACGATGGGTTTTATTGAAAGCCAAAGCGAAAGCTCCAATGAAGCGTCTTTGGATTTCATCTTTGACAGAAGAAGCTATAAAAGAAGGTTTTGAGAATTTGAAAGATGGGGAAAAATATTTTAATTTATTTTCTGCAGGACAAGCGCGTGCAATTGGTGATTGGCTTTTAGGAATGAATGCAACTCGTTTATTCACCAAAAAATTTGCTCCACCCAAAACTGTTCTATCTATTGGACGTGTGCAAACGCCAACTCTTGCTATGATTGTGCAACGACAAAAAGAAATCAACGCTTTTGTTATAGAAGAATATTGGGAACTGAAAACAGTATTTAAAGAAGTTGAGTTTAATGCAACAATTCCTCGTTTAAAATCTGAAGAAAAAGCCAAACAAGGTTTAGATTTTATTAAAGACAAAGAGTTTGAAATTATTGATTTTGAAATAAAAGAAGGTCGCGAAAAAAATCCACGATTATTTGATTTGACTGCTTTACAAGTAGAAGCCAATAAGAAATATGCATTCTCTGCAGAAAATACATTGAAATATATCCAAAGTCTTTACGAGAAAAAGTTTGTGACATATCCTCGTGTTGATACAACGTATTTATCCGAAGATATTTATCCAAAAGTTCCAGGAATTCTAACTAAACTTACAGCCTATCAAAATTTAGTTGCACCATTAATGACGCAACCAATTCCGATGTCAAAAACTGTTTTTGATAACACAAAAGTAACCGATCACCACGCTATTATTCCGACAGAAATCTTTCCTCAAGGTTTATCAAACGAAGAAAAGCGTATTTATGATTTGGTTGCTCGACGTTTTATCGCAGTTTTTTATCCTGAATGTAAAGTTGCCAACACAACGGTAGAAGGAAAAGTAGAAAATATTGGTAAAGATGGTCAACTTTCTGCAATTAATTTTAAAGCAACTGGAAAGCAAATTCTCGAAATGGGATGGCGCGAAGTATATGTAAAAGATAAAAAGGAGGACGAAAAAGACGAAGAAAAAATAATGCCAATTTTCGAAATTGGTGAAAAAGGACCTCACGAACCTTATATCCACAAAGGAAAAACAACTCCTCCAAAAAATTATACAGAAGCAACTTTATTGCGTGGAATGGAAACTGCAGGTCGTCAAGTGGACGATGAAGAAATGCGAGAACTGATGAAAGAAAACGGCATTGGCCGTCCATCTACGCGTGCTAATATTATCGAAACATTGTTCCGAAGAAAATATATCGAAAAGAAAAAACGAAACATTGTGGCAACACAAACGGGAATTGATTTGATAGATACGATTCAAGATGAATTATTAAAATCTCCAGAATTGACAGGAGTTTGGGAACGAAAACTTCGTTTAATTGAAAAAGGTGAATATGAATTGGAACAATTCAAACAAGAATTAATTGAAATGGTTTCAAAATTAACATTTGAGGTAAAAAACAGTTATTTCAGACCAATTTCGTCGCACCAAAATTCTGCTCAAATAGAAGATAAACCCAAAAAAGAGCGTAAACCAAAAGAAGAAATTAATCTGGAAGATGCTACTTGTCCGAAATGCAAAACACATAAATTAGTAAAAGGAAAAGCCGCTTATGGTTGTTCTAATTTCAGAGAATGTGGTTTCAAAGTTCCGTTCGAGTTTATGGGTAAAAAATTAACTAACAAACAAATTTTAGATTTAGTTACGAAGCAGAAAACGGGAAAAATGACGGGATTAATCAATCCTGAAAATGGAGAAAAAATTGCTGGGAAAGCTATTTTGGGAATGAATTTCGATTTAGAGTTTGAACAGATGTAAAATAAACAAATTTCGAAAGACAACTATTCGAAATTCATTCTATTTATATTTCTCCAATGTTTCCTTCAAAATTGTTTTTACTTTTTCTTTCAGTTTTTTAGGTTCGATAATGGTTACAGAACAGCTCAACGAAAGAATTTCGCTGATAAAATCTTCGGTTAAAAATAATTCTAAACCAATTAAAACCTCATCATTTTTAGTTTCTAAAATTTGTTGCGATTCGTGCAAAGGCAAAGATTCTAAATAAGCAGCTTGTTTTTTTGTTACAGAAAGCACAATTTTTTCTGGTTTTTCAGAACTTGGAACAATTATTCCGAATGAATATTTATACTTATCTATGTAATTAAATTCAATATTATTGTCTATTTTATCATTTAAAATTGAAACTTTATTCATTCGTTCCAAACCAAAATTTTTCACAATTCCCTTATCATCTGCAATCAAATACCAACGATTATTGTGCTCTCTAATTGCAATTGGCGAAACTTTTCGAATCGTTTCTTTTTCTTCACCAAATTTTTGATAATGAAATTCAATTTTCTTTTTTTGTTGAATAGCTTGTACAATATCAGGCAAAAATTCAGCACGTTTGGGTTTTCTTTTTTCCAAATACACGATAGATTCGAGCGAATTAGTCAATTTCAAGGCAGAAAAACTGTTGATTTCTTCTAATGTTTTCAGAAATAGATCAGAACTATAATCATCTTGAAAAATATAATATCCACGCTGACTTCGACTATACATAATGTCAATTCCCAAGATATTACGAATTTCTCGAATATCACGTTGCAATGTTCGTTTAGAAAAGTTAAATTCTAATGTATCATCTTGTAGTTGTAACATTTCAAATTCTCGTTCCAAAAAACGTTCTAAATCTTCGTAAGAACAGTATTTTTGTTGCGAAAGTTTACGAACAATATTAAAGTAACGCGCGATATAACCTTGTTTTGACATTGTATTGTAAGTGTTTGAACAAACTTAAGTGTTCTGCAACTAAAAACAAAAAAAAGTAACATTTCCTTACAAAATGTTACTTTTTATTCATTCCTAAAAATGAATGATACGAAAAAACGGATTTTTATGTTTTTATCTTACAGATTTATTTATTGAATTGCTGTATCAACTTCAGCCACTTCATCCACTACTACAGTAGGTTGATTTACTTCAGCAGTTTCAATAAAATTAGAAATTTTGTCGATAATTTCTGTATTTGAAGTTGGTTCGTTTTTCACTTTTAAACTTAAAAAGATTGAAGGCGCTAAATTATCTTGTATATAATTTGAATCATTTTGATATACACCATCATTTTTAACTGTTGTTGAATTTAAGTTTTCTGCCAATTCTTTTGCTACTTTGAATGTATCTTCAAAAGCAACATTCTGTTTAGACACTACAGCTGCAACCTTGTTTGTATTATCATCAGATTTATCAAAACTTAATGTCATGATCAATTCAGGTTTTAAACTATCAATAATTGCTCTTTTCTCTTCTTCTTGCAGTCCTTTCGTTAAATCTTTCCAAAGAAGAACATTTACATTTTCTTTATTTAAAGTTTCTATTTTAGACTTAAGTTCTGTGGCAATATTTGCTCCAGATTCTGCTGCGATATTATCTACAATATCCAAAATAACAACCTTTGGTGCATCTTGGTTAATTGTATATGAAGTTGAGACTGGAACTTCATTTTTCGTTGTGAAAGAGAAAGAAACTAACCCTATTGCTACAACTCCTAATATTTGCGTCAATTTTTTCATAATAAATGTGTTTTGCTTAAAAATGATACTTTTTTTTAATAGTTAGTACGTGTTACAATTTTGCAGAGATTGTTCCGAAAAATCTTAATTAATCCTAAGAAATGTTATATTTTTCTTAAAGATAGGTTCAACGTAAATTTGAACCCTACATAAATAAAGGAATTGAAGGAAAACAAGAAACTCAATCTTTCGATTGAGTTTCTTTATATTATTTACATGCAGCTATTATCTGCACAAAGTCGTCAAATTTTAGTGAAGCACCTCCTACGAGACCACCATCAATATCTGGTTGAGCAAAAATTTCGTTTGCATTCTGTGCATTCACACTTCCTCCGTATAAAATACTTGTATCATTTGCCACTTCTACTCCGAACTCATCATTCAACACTTTTCGAATAAATGCATGAATTTCTTGTGCCTGCTCTGGTGTAGCTGTTTTACCTGTTCCAATTGCCCATACTGGTTCGTATGCAATAATCAAACGAGAAAGATCATCATGGTTTTGTGAACTTAAAGCATTCATGATTTGTGATTTTACTACATCAAAATGTTTATCCGCTTCGCGTTCTTCTAACTTTTCGCCAACACAAAGGATTGGATTAATTTGATAGTTGAATGCTTGTTTCAATTTTGCAGCAATAACCTCATCTGTTTCTCCTTGATATTCTCTACGTTCAGAATGTCCAATAATAGCAAAGTCTAACCCAATACTATCCAATTGTTCTGCTGAAATATCACCTGTATAAGCTCCTTTATCGTGAGCTGAAATATCTTGAGAAGAAACCTTAACATATTGTTCGTCTATAGCTTCTAATAAAGTTTGTAAATAAATAGAAGAAGGCGCAATAATCACTTGAGCTATTGGCTGATTGTCTGCCACCCAAGCATTCAGATTTGTTGCTAAATGAATTGCTTCTTCATAGTTTAAGTTCATTTTCCAGTTTCCTGCTACTATTCTATCACGCATAAAAAAGTGTATTTTATATTGGTTTTAATATTTACTGCAAGATAATTATTTCTCGTGATATTCTACCTGATTTATTTTATGCGAACGCGTGGATCAAGAATTCCATAAAGAATATCAACCAAAATATTAATCACAATGAACATGACTGCAATCACTAAAACAGCTCCCATAACAATTGGCAAGTCTAATGTATTCAAAGCATTTACAATTTCCTTTCCTAATCCATTCCATCCAAAAACAAATTCTACGAAAACCGAACCTGCCAACATCGATGCAAACCAACCAGAAATAGCTGTAATCACTGGATTTAATGCATTGCGTAAAGCATGTTTTGTAATCACTGTTTTACGGGACAAACCTTTTGCAAAAGCTGTTCGAATATAATCTTGATTGAGAACTTCTAACAACGAATTTCGTGTTAATTGTGTAAAAACTGCTAATGGTCGCGAACCTAATGTTATAGCAGGAAGAATTAAATTTTTCAACATCAAATGTTTTCCTTCTCCCAAATCATCTACCTCATATAAACTACCAATCATATTAAGACCCGTAATATCGTGCATCAAAAATGCAAAAATGTATGCAATTATAATCGCCGAAAAGAACGAAGGAATACTCATACCAAAACTTGTAATGACCAATAACATGCGATCAAGCCACGTATCTTTCATTAAAGCAGAAACAATTCCCAATGCAACACCAATTATAGTTGCAATAATAATAGCAGCAATAGCCAAAACCATTGTATTAGGCAGCGTTTCTCCAATAATTGTACTGACATTCTTTCCTTGTTTTTGGAAAGATTCTCGCAAATAGGGCGCTTTCAACACCATTTCATTTGTTCCAAAATCAACTAATTTGGTGTACTTGTATTTATCTGAACTTAACGATGTGTAGGTTGTATTCGTTTCATCAATATTGTGAAACGAAACCGGCGAAAGATCATTCAAATAAAACGCATATTGTTTCCATAAAGGTTGATCTAAACCTAAATTCTTACGAATTTGAGCCAATTGCCCTGGATCTTCTTTTTGATCAAGCATCATACGAGCAGGATCCCCAGGAAGTACTGAAAACATTAAAAAAACAACGGTAACAACTCCGAAAAGTGTCAAAAATCCGTAGAAAATTTTATTTAAAATATAATTAATCACTTGTTAAAATAAATCTTCTAATTGATTAAGCGAAGGAAAATCATTGTCATGATATTTCGCTTTCACCGTTCCTTTTTCTAAAATCATTACACCTGGATTAGAGCGAATAATTGTTTTCATTGTTGTTTGATCCATAAAACAATTTTCAAGTTCCAAACCTTTAATCGGATTATTTGAAACCGTAACAACTCTATATCCTTTATATTTAGAAGCTTCTTTTCCTAAAATATTCAATTTTTCAATTTGCTTCTCATTTACCTTTTCAACAAAAGGAACAACAAAAACAATCACTTTCGGTGCATTTAGAATCTCAGAAGTTTTATCAATGCCATTACAATCAAAACTAAAATCGTGAATTGGAGGTTCGTATCCTTTTTTCTCGACAATAGTTCGTGTTTTATCCGCTTCAATTATCCAAGGCGTTCCGTGTTTGTACCATTTGTCATCAGCAATATATTGCGCATCATCAATTTCGACTACTTTACCATCAACATTATTTTTCATCGTGTAAATAGTTTTATATGTTGTTGGTTTCAATCCCAATTCTTGTGGAGATTTCATTCCTTCAATCAAGTCTTTTCCAACTGCATAAGGTCTAAAATCAATTATTGGCAAATGATTAATTCCAATATAAGCGATAATTGCAGAAGCTAAAATCGTCATAAAATTGATTGCATAATTTGCTTTTTCAACAAATAACGGCTTGATATATTGTTGTCCGACAACCAAAATAATAATCAATACCAATAACACAACGTCTTTATAAAACGATGTCCAAGGTTCTAATTTTAAAGCATCACCAAAACATCCACAATCGGTTACTTTATTGAAATAAGCCGAATAAAATGTTAAAAATGTGAAGAAAATTATCGTCAATAATAAAGAAATCGTTGTAAATCTTTTCCAAACACCAAGCAATAACAATACACCTAAAACAATTTCAAAAATTGAGAAAAATGTTGCCAAAGGCAAACTCAAACTTTCTAAAAAAGGAATATTAAGAACGGTAGGCGAAAAATATTCTTCTAATTTGAAACTTAATCCGATTGGATCTACATTTTTTACAAATCCAGAAATAATAAAAATGACACCAACTATAATTCGTGCAAATTGAACAAGATATTTCATGACGTTTTATTTTCGTTAATTAAAATCATTGCGAAAATCGAATAATTAATCATATCCAAATAATTTGCATCTAAACCTTCTGAAACAATCGTTTTTCCTTTATTATCTTCGATACTTTTTGTGCGTAGGACTTTCTGATAAATTAAATCCGTTATCGAACTTACACGCATATCTCGCCAAGCTTCACCATAATCATGATTTTTTTTCATCATCAAATCGTGCGCAATAATCGCATATTTATCGTACAAATCAATTGCTTGTTCATCTGTTAAATCAGGTTGATCTGCAAATCCAAGCTCTAACTGAATCAATGCCATAATCGAATAATTGACGATTGCAATAAACTCACCTTCTTCGTCTTCATCTACCAAACGTTCTGTTGCTTCTTGTAGCGTACGGATACGATTTATTTTGATAAAAATTTGATCTGTTAACGACGGCAAACGCAGCACACGCCAAGCTGGACCATAATCTTGTAATTTCTTCGTATATAAATCTCGACAAACTGAGATGATTTCTTTAAATTGAATTGAGGTATTTTTCATAATTTCGTTTCGATTTCAAAAATAATTGAAATTGCTTAAAGAACTTCTAAGATATGACAATTAATTGTAATGGTCGTTTGATTGATTTCAACGAGCCAAAAATTATGGGAATTTTGAATACAACGCCAAATTCTTTTTATGATGGAGGGCGTCATCATTCGATCGATTTAATTTTAGAAAAAGTTGAGAAACATTTGTCCGAAGGTGCCGATATAATAGACATTGGTGGATATTCGACAAAAGCTGGAGCTGAAAATATTTCGGAGCAAGAGGAAATAGATAGAACTGCACCTATTATCGAAAAAATTATTGAAGAATATCCTGAACTCATTGTTTCGATTGATACATTTCGTGGAAATGTGGCGCGCGTAGCTGTAAAAGCTGGCGCTTCAATTATCAATGATGTTTCGGGATGGGAATTGGACGAAAATATGTTTGATGCCATCAAGGAATTAAATGTACCATACATTTTGATGCACATGAAAGGAACGCCACAAACAATGCAAAAAAATCCAGAATACAACGACATCACACTTGAAGTTAACGAATATTTTTCACAGAAAATTGCGCAATTAAAAGCTGCAAAAGTGAATGATATTATTTTGGATCCTGGGTTTGGATTTGCCAAAACATTGAATCATAATTACGAATTATTCAGTAAAATAGAAACGTTGGGATTCGGCGAATTTCCATTATTAGTTGGTATTTCAAGAAAATCGATGATTTATAATTTGTTCAACTCAACTCCTCAAGAAGCGCTCAACGGAACTTCTATTTTGAATATGGTTGCATTACAAAAAGGTGCAAAAATTTTGCGTGTGCATGATGTGAAAGAAGCAAAAGAAACCTTACAAATATTTCAAAAATTAAATCAATAATAAATAACAAAGCCACTTTTTAAAGTGGCTTTGTTATTTATTATTACGACGAGCATCCCAAATACTTAATACAATTAATTCCTTTTTATTGTATTCATAAAACAACAAATTATTTCGAATTAATTTAACTCTTATTAACTCTTACATTTTTGATAGAAGTTTTTCTTCCAATAGTTGGATTATCTTTTAAATCATCTAAAATCTCAAGAATTAACTGATTTAGTTTTATACTGAAACGATTAGATTTATTTCTTAATAACCAATATTCAAGAATTTCTTTTCGTTCTACATGAGCTGTTTTTGTCCAAACTATTTTTCGTTTAGCCATTGATCAATTTCTTGATTTGCTAAATCTTCACTCAAAATATTAGCTTTTTTATACTCCTTTTGAGTATCTTCTACACGATTAATTTCAGTTTCATTTAATTGATATTCCTCTGTTGAAGATTCAAAATTAATCAACTGTTGAATCTCTTCAATAATTCTAAAATCGTTTAATTGATTAATTTGGTTAATTACATTTAATTTTAATTCTTCAGTATTCATTTTGAATGATTTATACTAAATTACAAAATACTATTCAATAATTTTACTATTCGGAAAGAAAACCTTGTACGTATCAACCACATTGATATCAGAAGTCAAAATTTGCCAATGCGAATCTTTCACAAATTCAAATACAACTTCGTTGTCGTATAAATTTTCGTCCTCAATATTTACATGTAAATTATTTTCTTTTCGATCACCAATAATCAAGGCTTCCGTTACATGTTCCATTTTGTAACACAAACTTTCTAATTGGTCATATTCTACAAAAATCCCTTCTTGTTGATCGATCACTTCTTGCAATTCGAAAACAGAATATTCATCCGTCTCACTTTCGCCATCAATCCAAAGTAATTTCCAAAAATAATCTTGTATATCTTTTATAGGAGCGATTACCTCTTCCATTCGTTGAATTTGGTTTTCGTCTTCTCCGTAAATTTCTATTTTATAACTTTCCATATATCATGCAAAATTAAAAAAGTAACTTCAAATGGAAGTTACTTTTTTTGATTTTATACTTTTTCTAATTCGTGTTTTAATCGTTTTTCAGATTTGATATCCATAATCTGAATGGATTCTTGACTAAAAATCTTAAAACTGTATTCGTGTTTTTCTAATAAAAAGTCATATGGACCTTTTGGTGCGATTAATTTCACTAAAACAGGAGCTGTTTCTAATGAAATAAAAACAAGAGCAATAAAAATAGCGGCAGTTCCTAAAATAGCGTTTGTTGTAGATAATTCATCTAAAGCCTGCATACGAGCTGCAAATCCGTTGTAATTTTCTTCCGTTGGTTTAGCCGCATCAATTTCTTTCTCTTTTGCAACATTCAATCGATCTAATTCTTTGTTAATCTCTGCTAAACGAGGCGAAGATTGTTGAATATAGGTTTCGATTTCGGCAGCTTTTTGTTTTTTCAATTCTGCCTTTCGTTTGGCATTTGGCCCATAACCTTCACGACCTGTTGTTGTTTCTGTTTGTGTTCCTACAACTTCTTTTTCCAATTCTGTAGAAGCTGTATTATATTCAGCTCTTAATTGATCAATTTGAGCATAAATTTCTTTTCTTTCATTCAAAAAAGGAGTTCCTAATTCTGCATAACGTGCATCAATTCCTTTTTGTAATTCAGCTTTATTTCGATTGACAATAACATTTAATTGCTTGTTAATTTCTTTCTCGAAGATTTTTAATTCTAACGGTTTCGAAATGACAATACCTAACAAAATGGCAACCAAAATACGTGGTAAAGCAATAAAAAACTGACGGAAAAGGCTCCCTGATTTCTTCATCGAGGTTACAATATAACGGTCAAGATTAAAAATCATCAATCCCCACAATAATCCAAATCCAGTTGCTGCATATATATTATCAAAAACTGTATTTAAGGCATAACCCGCTGACAAAGCAGCCAAAATCCCCGTAAATAAGATGACACCCCCGATACCTATATGTTTGTTTATATCAGTAGGTGTTTTTTTCAAGAGTTCAAAGCTACTCCCCGAACAGATGATTAAAAATTTTTGTAGTCCATTCATTTTACAAATATAGTACTTTGTATAACATAATATTAAATATCGTGCCAAAAAAAGCTGACAATCAAATTGTCAGCTTAAATTTTTAAAAAAATTTACTTAAAAATAAATTAAGCTTGTTTTTCTATTTTAATTCTCCATCCGTAAGGATCATTCGCTAATCCGTACTGAATATCTTTTAATTTCTTTTTCAATTGTAAAGCAAAAGAATCTTCTTCCGCTAAAGTAGGTAATTGCGCACGCTCTTCTCCAAATCCTACTGCATCATACTGCGTAATAACAACAGCAGTTCCACAACCAAATACTTCTTTTAATTCTCCGGATTTGTATGCATCATATAACTCTTGTACTTCGACAGGGCGTACTTCAACTTCATATCCATTATCTTTAGCTAACGTCAAAACTGAATCACGCGTTACACCATTCAAAATACGCTCTGAAGTTGGCGCAGTTAAAATTTTGTTTCCGATACGTACCATTACATTCATTGTTCCTGCTTCTTCGATGTATTTATGCTCGATAGAATCTGTCCAAATTACCTGATCATATCCATCTTTTTGTGCTTCTGAAGTTGGGAAGAAAGATCCCGCATAATTTCCACCACATTTTGCAAAACCAACACCTCCTTGGGCAGAACGGCTGTAGTAATCAGCAATTTTAACTGATAAAGGTTTGTCGTAATAATTAGGAGCATAAGCCAATAAAATAGCAAAGATGAATTCATTAGATGCTCTTGCAGAAACTGCTTCTTCTGTCGCAAACATTACAGGACGAATGTATAAAGACGTTCCGTAATCTTTTGGTACCCATTGACGATCTAAATCAATAATAGTTTTTAAACCATCAATAAAAATTTCTTTTGGAATTTGAGGCATATTAAGACGAGCAGCAGAAAGATTAAAACGCTCAAAATTTTTCTCAGGACGGAAGATAAACACTTCTTCTTCATCATTCTTGTAAGCTTTCATTCCTTCAAAAATTGTTTGTCCATAATGGAAAGACATCGCTGCTGGAGTCATCGAAATTGGACCATAAGGTACAATTTTAGGCTCATCCCACTTACCATCTTTGTAGTGCGCGATTAACATATGGTCTGTAAACTCTTTACCAAAAACAGTAGAGTCGAAAACTGAATCATTGAATTTAGATTCAGCAATTTTTTCTATAATCATTTTACGATATATTTTGTTTGTGCTTATCAAAGGTACATTTTATTTGCACTTTTTCATAATAAATATCATAACTTTCGACGATGAAAAGAATTATTCAAGAAACTGAAGACGGTTCAAAAACCATCTATATTGAAGATTGGGATGAATCTTATCATTCCAAACATGGCGCTGTACAAGAGGCTTTTCATGTATTTATTCAAAATGGATTACATCATTTTAAAGAAACAAAAGATTTTATTAAAATTTTAGAAATTGGATTAGGAACGGGATTAAATTCGTTTATCACTTTAATAGAAGCAGAGAAAAATAAAATTTCTGTGCAATATGTTGGAATCGAAAAGTTTCCGGTTTCTAAGGAGGAATTTGAGTTGGTTAATTATTTTGAAAATGTGTTTAAACTTTATCCTGAATTAGAAGATCGTAAAACAGAGTTTTTAGAATATTATCAGCTATTATTTGATTCTAATTGGGAAAAATGGCACAAGATTTCACCTTATTTTGAATTCAAAAAAGTGGAAGAAGATTTTTTCAATCTCAAAAATATTCAAGAAAAAAACGTCGATTTAGTTTATTTCGATGCTTTTGGTTCGCGTGTTCAACCCGAATTATGGGAAAAAGAATTATTAGAAATCGTAGATTCTGTCACTAAAAACTCTGCTATTTTCACTACTTATGCTGCAAAAGGGAGTATTAAAAGAGGGTTAAAAGATTTGGGTTATATCGTGCATAAACGTCCAGGACCTCCTGGAAAACGGGAAATGATGGTTGGTCTAAAGAACTTTTCTATTACGAAATAATCTCATTGACAAGTTAATTTTAAAAATCGTAAATTTGCATCGGAAAATAATTTGATGTTTTCCATATTTTTTATGACAAATTATATCGAATATAAATTTAAAGTTGCGGTAGTAGAGCCTTTTAATGAAATTATTATTGCAATGATTTCTGAATTACCTTTTGAAAGTTTTGTTGAAAACGAGGAAGGTTTTGATGCTTACATGCCAAAAACAGAAGAAAATATTGATGATGTAAAAGAAGTAATCGATTCTATAGAGAACATTGATTTTTCCTATACGCGTCAAGAAATCGAACAACAAAATTGGAATGCAACGTGGGAAGAAAATTTCACACCAATTTTAGTAAATGATCAATGTTTAATTCGTGCCGAATTCCACGAAACAGTAGAAAATATTCCGTACGAAATTATCATTCAACCAAAAATGTCGTTTGGAACAGGGCACCATTCTACAACACATTTGATGGTAGAATATATCTTGGAAACTGAATTTACAGGAAAAGACATTTTGGACATGGGCTGTGGAACTTCTATTCTTGCAATTTTAGGAATGAAGCGTGGTGCAAACTATGCAGAATGCATTGATATTGATGAATGGGCTGTTGAAAACTCTATCGAAAATGGAAAACGAAATGGTGTAAGTTTGGATGCCAAAATGGGAGATAATTCATTGTTAGGAAGCAAACAATTTGACGTTATTTTAGCCAATATCAACAAAAATATTTTAATCAGCCAAATTCCTTCTTATATTAATGTATTGAACGAAAATGGTGATTTATTCTTAAGTGGTTTAATGGAACAAGATTTTGATGACATCTTGACTTTCTGTACCGAAAATGGTTTAAAATTTGTATCTAAAAAACAACGAAATGAGTGGATTGCACTGCATTTCAAAAAATAAAATGATATGATAAAATACGCAACGCAACCTCTATGGGAAACGGAAAAAGATTCGGCTGTTGATGTATTGGAGCAAGAATCGCACAAGTATCAAATTATCGTTTACAATGATGATGTGAATACATTTGATTGGGTAATCGAATCGTTAATTGATGTTTGTGAACATACACCAGAACAAGCAGAACAATGTTCGATTTTAATTCATTACAAAGGTAAATGCGAAGTATTGACTGGTGAATTAGAAGATTTAAAACCTCGATGCACAGAGTTATTGAACCGAGGTTTGAGCGCAGAAATTATTTAAAAATTTCTTAATAATTATATAAAACAAAATCAGAATCGTCTAATGTTACATTGGACGATTTTTTATTTTGATCACTTACTATATACGAATCATAAATTTTTTCATAAACCTGAATCTCCGTTTTTGTATCAACAACTTCTTGTGATTTTTGAGAAGAATTAATCATAAAAGGAAGAGCAATTAAAGCAATAAAAATTAAACAAGCAACTGCCCACCACTTAGTAAAATGGATAACTTTTGTTTCTTTTTTATTGATTGTTTTAGCAATTATATTCTCTTCCAAATCATTAAAATATTGATTCGGTACAGTTAAATTTTCTTTTTGTTTGAAAGAATTCAGATATAGTTCATTCTGCAAATCATCGAAATAATGATCAGGAACTTTAAAATTATTTTTTAAATCATTCTTCATATCACCACTTAGACAATAAAATTAAAAAAAGGTTTAATCTTCAAGTTCTAAAAATTCTTTAATCTTTGTCACTGCATGGTGGTAGGATGCTTTGAGTGCTCCTACCGATGTTCCTAAGATTTCAGAAATTTGTTCATACTTCAATTCTTCGTAATATTTCATCAAAAAAACTGTACGTTGTTTTTCTGGCAAACTTGCAATTGCTTCTTGTAACTTTTGTTGAATTTCATCACCTGTAAAATATACATCAGAAGACAAATTATTGGCGACATTCATCGAATAATCATCGTACGAAACATTTCTTTCTTTTGCATTTTTATGAATAAAATTTATGGTTTCATTATACGCAATTCTAAAAATCCATGTCGAAAATTTTGACTCATTTTTAAAAGAATCCAAGTTTTGATAAACCTTTATAAATACATTCTGCGACACATCGTCCGCATCTTCATGAATCAAAACCATGCGACGTATCTGCCAATAAACCTTCTGGTGATATTCTTTCACAATTAATTTAAAAGCTTCTTCTAATTTTTTATCTCGTATAAAAGTTGATATGTCCTGATCCAATCGTAAAGTAAATTAAGATGTAAAGCTATTAAAATTAGAAGTATAAAAAAGTATATTTTATATATATTTAAGTTAAAATCTTCAGTAGCATTTTTTTACATATGAACATAATAAAAAAGGTTTGAGAAATATTTCTCAAACCTTTTTATTTTTTCTGAACATCTTAGCCTTTTTTTAGTCTTCGCTTTTGATAATTTCATATTCAACTTTCATCACTCCTGTATTGGTGTGACCGATTTCGCTGAATGCAGCTTGACTTAAGTCTAAAACTCTAGATTTAGCGTATGGACCTCTGTCGTTGATTTCTACAACCACAGATTTACCATTTCTGATATTCGTAACTTTTACTTTCGTACCAAATGGTAAAGACTTATGGGCAGCTGTAAGTTCGTGTTTGTCATACTTTTCACCACTAGCTGTCTTGCGTCCGTGGAATTTGTCTCCATACCAAGAAACAACTCCTGTCGAGATTTTTCGAGCACTACTCTCGATAAGTTCTCCAACCAACTTTTCATCTTCAATTGATAATGTATCTTGTTTGATGGTATCATTATCAACATCATTACTAAATCTTTTCTCAGAAGCTGGTACAATAATTGCTTCATTAATACCCGATTCCTTAAAAATTTTACCATCAGCATTTGCTATTGGAAAAATCATTAACATTGCTATAAACGCTGTAATGCTTTTCGTCATCCTTTAGATTTTTCTGATTTACTTTGCAAATTTAAGGGTATAAACACCTTCTTATTTAGAATTATTCTAATCCATTGATTTTTAATTCTTAAATCTCCTGTGTTTTACTTATAATGTTACTTACAGCGATTTGTTAATTTAATGTTAAAATAAAGTAATAATCCTAATTTTTTTGGCAATTATTCGTTTAAATCGGATATATAATTGTTTTTCAAAATATAATATATTTATATAATTTAAAGATATTTATCAAATTGAGAAATAAAAAAGGTAAAGCCTATAAGACTTTACCTTTTTCTTAATTTTTAACGATTTAAAAATCAATTATAAACTTGCTAAAATATCTTTTACTTTAGCTGAAATTAACTTTCCTTCTGCTTTACCAGCTAATTGAGATGATGCAGCTCCCATTACTTTTCCCATATCTTTAGGTGAAGTAGCGCCAACTTTAGTCACTATTTCTTGAATTACAGCTGTTAACTCTTCGTCTGTTAATTGGGCGGGTAAAAATTGTTGAATAACTTCTGCTTGTGCCAATTCTTTTTCCGCTAATTCTACACGTCCATTTGCTTCAAATTGTTCAGCAGCTTCTTTACGTTGTTTTACAAGTTTTTGTAATAAAGCAATTTCTTGATCTTCTGATAAATCACCATTAGCTCCAGATGTTTTAGCTAATAATAATTCAGATTTTACAGCTCTTAAAGCTTCTAAAGCAACAGTATTTTTAGCTTTCATCGCTTCTTTTAACTGTGCCATTATTTGAGTTTCTAAATTCATTTGTTTTGCTTTTAGACTACAAATTTAAGACAAAAAAAGGCTCATCGCAAAAGCAATGAACCTTTTCTATAATAAGAATATTTTTTACGAGTGATCCTTTATTAATCTACGTTGTCGTGTAGAAAATTGTTTGGACGAATTTGAGTTTCGTTGTTACGGTTTGTACCTACCGAAAAATCAGATGATTGTTTATCATTACGATCAGATAAATTCAATCCTTGACGTTTGTAAGCAGGAATGGCCTCATATTCATCTACCTGAGAGTTTGTCATCGTGTTATTAAATTTAAAATTAAATTGTTTCAAACGATTTCTTCTCTCTTCAATCATACTATTCAATTCAGGGTCATTAGACTGTTCGATTGGTTGATTAAATGGATCTACAGCAACTTGAACATGTTCTATTTGCGAAGCTGTTGACTGCGATACATTTGATTGAATCGGTTCTACATTTCCATATCCATTATTTTGAGGAGCTTGGTATCCAGCATAATTATTTTGAGGATAATTAGATTGTTCTGAAGCTACAGGATTTGAATATGAATTATATGTTTGATTATTATTTGCATTATTCGATGGCTCTTGCGTACGGTTAAAATCAGATTTCAAACGTGGTTCAAAGTCGTCGTAAGAATGTTTTTCTTGCACTGACTCATCCTCAACATCATCTAAAACGTATCGTTTTGGAGAGTTATTTTCTTCAAAAGATTCAACTGGAGTATTGTGATAAGTTTGTTGTTGAAAACTTTGATTAACATCTGCATCACGATAGTTCTTTTGAGGCGCTTCTGGCGTTTGATTTTGTTGTGGCGCTTGTTGAGAAGCATTAGAACGACCAAAGTCTAATGTCATCGGTTTTACTCGATTTACAAAAGGTTGCTCTACAGATAACGTCTTATTAATCGGTTGTTCTTCCTCTAAAGTGTGAATAATTTTTTGTTCTTCTTTTCCTGTATATGCTTGATCTTCTGTAGGAAAACCAGTTGCAACAACAGTTACAGAGATAGAATCGCCTAAATCTAAATCTTCGCCAATACCCATGATGATATTTGCGCTATTACCTGCTTCTTGTTGAATGTAATCATTGATTACTCCAATTTCATCCATTGTAATTTCATTATTACCAGATAAAATTAATAACAACACATTTCGTGCTCCTGTAATTTTGTTATTATTCAACAATGGAGAGTCTAAAGCAGAAGAAATTGCGTCTTTTGCTTTGTTTTCACCAGAACCTTGTGCAGATCCCATGATTGCTGTACCAGAGTTTTTAAGAACTGTACGTGCATCACGTAAATCGATGTTCATTGCGTAGTGTTGTGTAATAACTTCTGCAATCCCTTTTGCCGCTGTTGTTAAAACTTCATCAGCTTTAGAGAAACCATTTTTAAAACCTAAGTTTCCGTATAACTCACGTAATTTATCATTATTGATTACAATTAATGAATCTACGTTTTGTCTTAATTTTTCGATACCTTTTTCAGCTTGTTCCAACCTCATTCTTCCTTCGAAAAAGAATGGCGCTGTTACAATACCTACAGTCAAGATATCCATTTCTTTTGCAATACCAGCAATTACTGGCGCTGCTCCGGTTCCTGTACCACCACCCATTCCAGCAGTTATAAAAACCATTTTAGTTCCTTCGTCTAAGACAGCTTTCACATCATCCATACTCTCGATAGCAGATTGCTCTCCTACCTCAGGATTTGCACCAGCGCCTAAACCTTCAGTTATTGCTTGTCCTAATTGAATTCTTGTTGGAACTGGACTGTTAGCTAAAGCCTGAGAATCTGTGTTACAGATCACAAACTCTACTCCCGCGATTCCTTGTTCAAACATGTAGTTTACGGCATTACTACCTCCACCACCTACTCCGATTACTTTGATAGCTTGAGATCGGCTCTTTGGTAAATTGAACACAATATCTCCTGATAACATATCACTCATATTCTTCTTATTAAATTGGTTCGTAATTTATTCTTAGTTTATTCTTATTATTCGGTTTCGTTAATCATTTGGATAAATTTATCCGTCCATTTCGAAAAGAAATTCTTCTTTTCTGGTTTAGATTTAGTTTCTTTCTTATCTCCAATTTCTTGATCCAAGAATTCATCAACAACTTCTTCCCTTTTAGGTATTTTTACATTTTCAACATCAGTAGCGACGTTTGTTGATTTTGATTGTGAGGAATATCCACCTATTTCTAGTTCTTCTTGATTGTTTAGGTTATCAATTACTGGTTTTTCATAAATTTCGTGCTGATAATTTGCCGCTAACTCTTCTAACCCTTTCATCAATAATCCAACAGATGTTGCATATTCAGGACCGCTGATTTCTTCTGCTTTAGCACCTACAATATGCTCGTTGGAGTATCCAATTCTCACATCCATACCTGTAACATATTCTGTTAATTGACGAATGTGTTTTAATTTTGACCCACCACCTGTTAAAACGATTCCTGCAATCAATTTTTTGTTTTGATCTTCGCAACCGTAGTTTTTCAATTCTAAATAGACTTGTTCTAAAATTTCCTGCACGCGTGCATGGATAATTTGTGACAGTCTTTTTAATGATATTTCTTTTGCTTCGCGCCCTTTTAATCCAGGAATCGAGACAATTTCTGTTTCTTTATTTTCACCAGGCCAAGCAGAGCCAAATTTTTCTTTTAAAGCTTCGGCTTGTTTTCCGATAATAGAGCATCCAACTTTAATGTCTTCTGTAATCACATTTCCACCGAATGGAATAACCGATGTGTGACGAATGATACTATCTTTAAAAATTGCAATATCTGTTGTACCACCACCTATGTCAATCAATGCTACACCTGCTTCTTTTTCCTCTTCACTAAGTGCTGCACTTGAAGATGCAATAGGCTCTAAAGTGATACTTGCCAAGCGTAAACCTGCGGCTTTTACACAACGTGCAATATTTCGGATAGAAGAAACTTGTCCTACAACCACATGGAAATTGGCTTCTAAACGACTTCCGTACATACCGATTGGTTCTCGAATTTCTCCTTCGTTATCAACCTTAAATTCTTGCGGAAGAACATGGATAATTTCTTCTCCTGGTAACATCACCAATTTATAGACCTGATTTGTCAATAATTTTAAATCATTATCATCTATCACATCTTCTGAATTGGTACGTGTAATGTAATCGCTATGTTGTAAACTACGGATATGTTGTCCTGCAATACCAACGGTTACATCAGTAATCTTGACACCTGAAGACCTTTCTGCCTTATCAATTGCTTCTTTTATCGAATTAATAGTTTGCGTAATATTATTCACGACTCCTCTGTGTACACCCAAACTTTTTGCTTGTCCGTGTCCAAGAATTTCAATTTTTCCGTTTTCATTTTTTCGTCCGACAAGTGCTACAATTTTTGTAGTTCCTATGTCTAAGCCAACTGCAATCTTACTATTGTTCTCCATTTTTTATTCGTTTGGTTGCTACAACTTGGTTTACAAATTTCAAGCTCAATTTTTCATAATCTTCTGTTCCTATAAAATCGATGTATTGATAATAGTACAATTTCAGATTATGTAACTTTTGTTCAAAATTATTTAAAGTACCTAATTCTATATAATAGTTTCCACTATTTACAATTAAATTAAATGAACGTTGTCCTACTTTCTGAATGGCTATGATGTGATTTTTTAATAATTCATCTGCTTTCAAAGCTTGAACAAATTTACTCAAATCCTCATACTCATTCGGTTTTACATCACCAGAAACCAAAATTACATCCGCTGAACTTAATTTAGATAAAGGCATTTTTTCGCCTTTGGTTGTCAAATAAAACTCATTTGTCAGCGTTTTCACTCGAGCAACTGCTGTATTTGCTTTTATATCAAGTCGTAAATGTCCATTAATGTTTTTACTCACTTGTACAGAATCTACAAAGGGACTCTTATTTATTTTTTGTTCGATATCTTTTACATTTACCTCTCTCAAGGTTTGTTTCATAATGTCTTTTCCATCTTTGTTGATTATATCTTTTATCGATTCGTCATTGATAAAATAATTTTCAACGGGCTGAACAAATGCCACATCAATTTTTTCCACAGTACGCGAAGCATTCTTAATTACCGTAAAACTAATTAAACCGATTAGCAAGATAACTCCAAAAATCACTTGTATGATTTTCAATTTATGCTTCACTTAACCATTCTTTTATTTGTTTAACAATTGTATCAATATTTCCTGCTCCTACAGTTAATAACACATCAAAATCTCGTTTTTTGATGTTCGCTAAACTATCTTCTAATGAAGATACTATTTTTTCTTGTAATTCTACCTTTTCTAACAACCAATTTGATGATACACCTTCGATTGGAAGCTCTCTTGCCGGATAAATATCTAATAAAATAAGGCTATCTAATTGGCTTAAACTTGCTCCAAACTCATCAGCAAAGTCACGTGTTCGTGTAAATAAATGAGGTTGAAATACTCCTAACACTTTTTTACCCGGATATAATTCACGAACTGAACGAATTGCAGCATTCAATTCTGTTGGATGATGTGCATAATCGTCGATATAAATTTTTCCATTTGCTTCGAAACGATTAAAGCGTCTTTTCACTCCCACAAAGCTTGCTAAAGCTTCTTTTATTTTATCAAGAGAAATCCCTAAATATTCTGCTACAGCTAATGCTGCAAGAGCATTTTCCATATTATGATGACCTGGCAATAAAATTCCGATGTTTTGCATTTCTCCATGAGGAGTCGTTACATCAAAAACATAATGCCCGTCAATAATTCTTACATTATGCGCATTATAATCAGCATCTTCTTCAACTCCGTAAGTAAAAGCATTTTCAAAATTTAAACCTTTGCGAACAAATAGTTTTTCTTCTACAATTGCTGCAAATTCTTGAAATGATTTTTTTACTTCTTCACGCTCTCCATAAATATCCAAATGGTCAGGATCATCACTTGTAATAATGGCTAATTTCGGAGAAAGGCGTAAAAAAGAACGGTCAAATTCATCTGCTTCAGCAACCGTATATTTAGAGCCATTTAGAATGATATTTGAATCGTAATTTTCTGCAATACCACCTAAAAATGCTGTACTTTCTACATCTGCTACTTTTAGGATATGCCCTAAAATAGACGAAGTTGTTGTTTTCCCGTGCGTTCCCGCAACGCCAATATTGTAGGTATGTTTGGTAATTTCACCTAACACTTCAGAACGTTTCATGACTTTAAAATCATTCACTAAAAAATAATTTAGTTCGGAATGATCTTTTGGTACCGCTGGTGTATAAATCACCAATGTATTTTCTGGTTTAATCCCTGCTGGAATTAACTCGATATTATCTTCGAAATGAATATCAATTCCTTCAGTAATCAATTCAGTTGTCAGTTCGGTTTGTGTTTTGTCATAACCTGCAACTTCTTTTCCGATTGATTTGAAGAAACGTTCCAACGCACTCATTCCGATTCCTCCTGCACCGATGAAATAATAATATGTTTTATCTAAAATATTCATTATAATAAATTCAATAATATATCTACAATCTCTTTTGTCGCATTCGGTTTCCCTAATTGCTTGATGTTTTGAGATAATTTATTTTTTAATTTTTCATTGTTTGCCAAAGCAATTACCTCTTTGACTAAATTTTGTTTTGCATCTGCATCTTTTACCATAATCGCAGCCTCTCTCTCAACCAACGCTTGCGCATTTTTAGTTTGATGATCTTCTGCCGCTGTTGGTAAAGGAAGCAAAATTGTTGCTTTACCAACTATACACAATTCCGAAATTGCCATAGCTCCTGCACGAGAAACAATCATATCCGAAGCTGCATACGCATCTTTTATGTTGTAAATAAATTCGGTTACATGAATGGTTGGATATTTATCTCCAACCAAGTTTTTGATTTTTTGATAATCTAACTTTCCTGTTTGCCAAATTAACTGAACACCACTTGCAACAAATTCCTCAAGGTTTTCTAACCATGCATTATTCATTGCTCTTGATCCTTGCGAACCTCCAACAGATAAAATAGTTGGTTTTTCTGGATCTAATCCAAAAACAGAAATTGCTTCTGATTTGGATGGTAAGTTTTGAAAAATTTCGGCACGAATTGGATTTCCTGTGTAATGCACTTTTTCTTGTGGAAACTGTGAAATTCCTTCGTAAGCTGTACAAATAGCCTTTGCTTTATTTTTCAAAATTTTGTTGGTAACACCCGGAAACGAATTTTGTTCTTGTAATAAAATCGGAACATTTTTGCTTCCCGCTATCCACAACATTGGTCCACTTGCATAACCTCCTGTACCAATAGCTAAGTCTGGTTGAAAATCAGTATAGATTTTCTTTGCAAGACTTAAACTTTTTATCAATTTGAAAGGAAATTTTAAATTCGCTTTCATATTACTTCTATCAAATCCAGAAATTGGTAAGCCTTTTATAGCATAACCAACTTTTGGTACTTTTTCCATTTCCATTCTTCCTTCTGCTCCTACAAACAGAATTTGAGCATCTGGCAAACGACGTTTTATTTCATCTGCGATTGCTATAGCTGGATATATATGTCCACCTGTTCCTCCGCCACTTATCAAAACTTTAGGCGATGTCTTCGATGTATTCTTCACTTAATACTTTTCTATCTTGTTCTAATTCTTCTTTCGATTTAATTTGAGTACTAACACTCAAAATTATTCCGAACGAAATACATGTCATCCAAATGGATGTTCCACCATAACTAATCATTGGTAATGGTTGTCCTGTTACTGGAATTAAATTTACAGCAACCGCCATATTCACCATTGCTTGAACGATAATTGGTAAGCCGACTGCAAATACAAGTAGCGTACCAAAAATGGTATGAATTTTAGATGCGATGATACAAATTCGAATTAATATCAAAAGAAAAATTCCAATTAATAAAATTGCACCAATGGCACCGTACTCTTCTACAATAATTGCGAAGATAAAATCGGAAGAAGACTGAGGTAAAGTCTGTTTAAAAACACTTTTTCCTGGTCCTGCCATTTCATTTAAACCTCTTGCAATTGCTGCTTTTGCGTGTAGAACTTGGTAGCTTTCTAAACCCGAATCATCATTAAATTTCTCTATACGTGACATCCATGTGTGTACACGCGAATTTGCAATTAAATCTGGTTTATTAAAAGCCAACCAAACAAACCCTCCTCCTAAAAGAATCCCTAATCCTGCAATTGTAAATAAATACTTGAATGGAAATCCTCCAATAATCAATAATATCCCACACATTCCAGCTAACATCAACGCTGTTGATCCATTAGAAGGAAAAATTAATCCTACAATAGCAAGGATTGGTAAAAATAAAGGAATTAAGGTATTTTTCCATGTATATTCTTTGTCTCTATTTTTTGTCAAATAACGAGCAATATAAATCAACAATGCTTGTGAAGCTATCATAGATGGTTGAATACCTATCCCTGTTCCTGGAATCGTCAACCATCGAGCAGCATTTGCCCCACCGATTGTTTGTCCTTGTACGAGCGTCAGGATCAAAACTACTGAAAGTAAAAGAACTGCACTTAAAGCAAATAAGCCAAACCAACGATAATCCACACGCTGTAATCCATAAATGAAAAATAAACCAATTAAAAGAATTACGGCATGTTTACCTAAATGTCCAAAAATAGTTCCTGAACCTACTGTATACACCAAGTTAGAACTTGCCGAATAAACTGGTAAGAACGAAAATAGTGCTAACAATAAAATGAAAGCCCAAAGCGGTTTATCGCCTTTAAAATATTTTTGTACGATGGTAGACATTGGTTAGTTTGTTATTATAATTTGCGTACGTTTTCTTTAAATTGATCGCCACGATCTTCGTAACCGTTGAACAAA
Organism: Empedobacter stercoris; assembly: GCF_020281205.1. Taxonomy (GTDB): domain Bacteria; phylum Bacteroidota; class Bacteroidia; order Flavobacteriales; family Weeksellaceae; genus Empedobacter; species Empedobacter stercoris. The sequence continues at coordinate 20,390 of NZ_JACXZC010000001.1, read as the reverse complement.
TCGAAACTTGCACAAGCTGGTGACAATAAAACCGTTTCTCCTTTTGTTGCCAATTGATAGGATTTAGCAACACAATCTTTCATATTATTCGTTTCGACAATTGTATCGATGTATGGACTGAAAAAATCAATAATTTTGGTATTATCAACACCTAAACAAACGATTGCTTTTACTTTCTTTTTAACGAAAGGTAAAACTTCGCTATAGTCGTTTCCTTTATCAGTTCCACCAACAATCCAAACGATTGGTTTCGTCATACTTTCTAACGCATAATAAGTTGCATTAACATTTGTTGCTTTAGAATCGTTGATAAAATCAATTCCGCCAATTGTCAAAACAGGTTCTAAACGATGTTCAACAGATTTAAAATCCGACAAACTCTTTCTTAGATCCTCATTATTGATTTCAATAATTTTTGCAGCTACAGCCGCAGCCAATGAGTTAGAAACATTGTGTTTTCCAATTAATCCTAAATCATTCACTAACATTGTAAAATCACCATTCGAATCGCTCACACGGAACAATTCATTATTTGCGTATGCTTCATTTGTTGCATCCATCATTGTGAACGGTTTATGATGAGCGCGAATATTCATCTGATCTATCATCTCCATTGTTTTTGGATCATCCAAATTGTAGATAAAATAATCGTTTTCATCTTGGTTTTCAGTTATTCTGAATTTAGCCTTTGCATACAAATCAAACTGATAGTTGTATTGGTCTAAATGATCTGGTGTAATGTTTAATAAAATTGCAACATACGGTTTGAAATCTGTTTTAATATCGTCTAACTGAAAACTACTCACTTCTAACACATAATAGTCGAAGTTATCTTCAGCTACAGATTTTGCAAAACTTTTTCCGATGTTACCACCTAATCCTACATTTAATCCAGCTTGCTTTAGGATATGGAACATCAAACTTGTTGTTGTTGTTTTTCCATTAGATCCTGTAATCGCAATAATTTTTGCATCTGTGTAACGAGATGCAAATTCAATTTCAGAAATAATTGAAACGCCTTTCGCTTCTAATTTCTGAATTAGTGCTGCTTTCTTAGGAATACCTGGACTTTTCATGATTTCGTCTGCATTCAAAATTAAATCTTCTGTATGCTGTCCTTCTTCATAAGCGACTCCGTGATCCTCCAAAAGTTGTTTATATTTATCTTTTATTTGTCCCATGTCTGAAAGAAAAACCTCAAAGTTTTCTTTCTTCGCAAGAATAGCTGTTCCTACGCCACTTTCTCCTCCTCCTAAAACGACTAATCTTTTCATTTTTATCTAATTTTTAAGGTAATAATACTAATTACCGCTAAAATGATTCCGATGATAATGGCACGAACCACGATTTTACTTTCGTGATATCCTAATTTTTGAAAATGGTGATGTAAAGGAGACATCAAAAAGATTCTACGACCTTCACCAAATTTCTTTTTCGTGTACTTAAAATAAGACACTTGCAACATAACTGACAAACTTTCTGCGAAAAATATTCCACACAAAATCGGTAGTAACAATTCTTTTCGAACGATAATTGCCAAAACTGCGATAACACCTCCAATTGTCAAACTCCCTGTATCACCCATGAATACTTGCGCCGGATAGGTATTGTACCAAATAAATCCGATCAAACCTCCAAGGAAAGCACCACAGAAAATCAATACTTCTTCAGAACGAGGAATAAACATGATATTCAGATAATCTGCGAACATGATATTTCCCGAAACGAAAACAAACATAGCAATCGCCGCCATAATTACAGCTGAACTACCAGCTGCTAAACCATCGATACCGTCTGTTAAATTGGCTCCATTCGAAACTGCTGTAATGATAAAAATTACCGCAAAAATGAAAATTGCTGCAACTGCCCATGTAGGACGATCATCTGCATCCATCCAAAATAAAATATCTGAATAGTTAAATTCATTCCCTTTAACGAAAGGCATCGTTGTTTCTAATGTTTTTTCTTCTGGACCAAATTTAATTGCTCGATTGTATTCCGTTTGTTCAGTTCCTGCTTGGACTTTCACTCTGTTTTCTTGATGTTTTACAGTAACTGTTGGACTGAAATAAAGCATTAAACCAACTACAATTCCAAGACCCACTTGTCCTAAAATTTTAAATTTACCTTGTAAACCTTCTTTGTTTTTCTTGAATACTTTGATGTAATCATCTAAAAATCCAATAACACCTAACCAAATTGTTGAAACCAACAAAATGATGATGTAAATATTATCTAATTTTGCAAAAAGTAAAGTAGGAATTAACGTTGCTAATATGATGATTAAACCACCCATAGTTGGCGTTCCTGCTTTTTCGATTTGTCCTTTCAACCCTAAATCACGAACAATTTCACCCATTTGTTCTTTACGTAAATAACTAATAATTCGTTTTCCGTAAAACAAACTGATGAACATGGCTAATAAAATTGCCATTCCCGCGCGGAAAGACGTGTATTGAAACATGCGTGCTCCAGGGAAATTGATACTCTCTAAATAATCAAATAAATAGTATAACATTCTTTATTTGTTCAATATTTTACTCAATTCTGACGCTATTTCAACATCAGAAAAATGTGTTCTTACTCCGTTAATTTCTTGATATGTCTCGTGACCTTTTCCTGCAATCAAAATAATATCTTTTGGCTCAGCCATTTTAAGTGCTGTTTTTATAGCTTCTTTACGATCTGTAATTTTCAGGGTGCGATTATAAAATTGCGGTTTCACACCAACTTCCATTTCACGTAGAATCTCTTCTGGATCTTCTGTTCTTGGATTATCTGATGTAAAAATGGCAAGATTAGATTTTTCGCTTGCGATATCAGCCATTTCAGGACGTTTTGTTTTATCGCGATCTCCACCACAACCTACAACTGTTATTAATTTTTCATTTTTGGTACGAATCCCTTCAATTGTATCCAAAACATTTTCTAAAGCATCTGGCGTATGTGCATAATCTACAATCACAATAATACCTGATTTCGTTTGAAATGTTTGAAAACGACCATCTACATTTCCAAGTGTGCTCAATGCTTTTAAGACGTCTAATTCATCTTGCCCTAAAATTGAGGCTATACCAAAAACTAATACCAAATTATAGGCATTAAATTGACCAATTAATGATGTCCAGAATTCTTTTCCATTGAATTCTAATTGCATTCCATCAAATTGATGTTCGATAATTTTTCCTTTGAAATCTGCATCAGTTTTTAGTGCGTACAATCTTTTTGTGGCCACTGTATTCTGAAGCATCACTTTTCCATTTTTATCATCTGCATTTGAAATTGCTGTTGACGTTTTTGGTAAATCGTCGAAAAATTTCTTTTTAGCTGCAAGATAATTTGCAAAAGTTTTATGGTAATCCAAATGATCGTGTGTGATATTCGTAAATCCAGCAACTTCGAAATGCAAACCTGCAATTCTATTTTGATGAATTCCGTGCGAAGAAACTTCCATAAAAGCAAATTCGCAACCTCTATCTACAGCCTCGCGAAACATTTTGTTTAATGTCAAAATATCTGGCGTTGTATGCGTAGATGGAATCACTTCACCATCAATTACAATTTTAATTGTCGAAATTAATGCGCAAGCATACCCTAATTTTGTAAACAATTCGTACAACAATGTCGTTGTTGTTGTTTTCCCATTTGTTCCTGTAACTCCAACAAGTTTTAAATCCTTTGTTGGATTTCCATAAAAATTAGAAGCTAAAACACCTAATGCGATTGTCGAATTTTCAACTTTTACATATGTTATACCATCAACTATATTTTCTGGTAAAATTTCACAAACAATTGCCTTAGCACCTAAATCTATTGCTTTACTTATATAGTGATGTCCGTCTACTGAAACTCCATTTACAGCAACAAAAACATCATCTTTTGATACTTTTCTTGAATCAAATTGAATAGTATTGACTTCAACTTTTGTTGAACCAATCGTTTCTGAGATGGAAACTTTAAATAATAGATCAACTAAATTTCTCATCCTTCCAACATTAAATAAATTGTCTCACCCTTCTTAAATCTTGTCCCTGCAGGAATGGATTGAGTTGTCACTTTTCCAAATCCTGAATATTGTACATCTAAACCTAAATTTTCTAATACCGGAATTGCTTTAGATCCTGTATGACCAGTAACATTTGGTACTATATTTTTAGATTCATTAGTTACAATTTTATCTTCTTTTTTAAACTCATTCACCGCGTTCTTTTTTACTAAATCGCGTGGCAAAGGTATGGGAGTTTTTGAATATACCCAATCGGCAATTTTCTTAAAAACAGGAGCTGTTACACTTCCTCCATAAAATCCTTTGGCTGTATTTGGTTTATGTACGACAACAATACAAGAATACTTTGGTTTTTCTGCCGGAAAATACCCTGCAAACGAAGCACGATATTGCATTCCTCTACCATCTTTCTTCCAATAATCTACACGAGCAGTTCCTGTTTTACCAGCGATATCGTAATTACTATTACTAATAATTTTACCTGTTCCTTGTTCAACTGCACCACGCAACATTTCTTGCATTTGTTTTACATTTTCCAAAGAAGTTAACTGATCAACCAAAACAACTGGTTCAAAAACTTTATCAGGTTCACCTTTACGTGTAATTTTATCCATAAATAATGGTTTCAACATTTTACCATTATTTGCAACTGCATTATAAAAAGTTACTATTTGTATCGGAGTTAATTGTAACCCATAGCCGTATCCCATAACTGGCAGTGTAATATTACTCCATGATTTACTATCTGGCGTATGCATAATTGGTTTTCCTTCTCCCAAAATATCCACACCAAGAGGAGAAGTCATATGCCATTTATCCATTTTTTCGAAGAAAGCTTTTGGGTTTTCTCCGTAATATTGATTAATAATTTTAGCTGTTCCAATATTCGATGATTTTTTCATCACACCATCTACCGTTAATGTTCCGTAACCATGTGAATCTGTAATTGTACGGCCATAAAATTTATAGCTTCCGTTACCCGTTTCTACAATTGAATTTTTATTGATATAACCATCATCCATTGCGGCAAGCAACGAAACTGTTTTAAAAGTAGATCCTGGTTCTGCAGCTTCTCCAACTGCATAGTTATAATCATCTATATATGTACCATCTTTTTTACGAGATAAATTAACAATCGCACGAACTTTTCCAGTTTTCACTTCCATAACAACAATACTTCCATGTTCTGCTTCGAATTCTGAAAGTTGTTTGTATAGCGCATCGTATGCAACCATTTGTAAATCGGCATCAATTGTCGTGTAAACAGAAGAACCTGATTGTGGTTCTTGTTCCCAACTTTTCATTGGTTTCCATTTTCCACGTCCCATGAATTGTTCCCAACGACGGCCTTCAACACCGCTTAATAAATCAGAATAAGCACCTTCTAAGCCTACTTTACCACGACGATCATCGTAACCGATTGTACGAACGCCGATATCTTGAACTATTAATTCTCGTTTTGATTCTGTTTCATGGATAAATCCACCTCTATTTTGACCTTTATTAAAGATTGGGAATTTTCTGATTCGTTGATACTCTTCATAATCCAAATCCTTCACTAACATCATGTAGCGATTTTTCTTATTACGTTCTGTAGAAAATTTATCGTAAAAATAAGAAGGCGATTTTGTAAACATCTTACCTAAAGAATCGGCAAGATTATGCATTTCTGTCTTAAATAATTCATCTTTGATCACAGTTAAATCGACATAAATATTATGTTTTGTAACTGTAGTGGCCATTAAAGCACCATTTGAGGCGTACAAGTTTCCACGTTCAGCTGCAACTGTATCTAATCTAAAGTTGTTTTTTTCTGCAAACCGCTCTAATTCAACCCCTTCTATTATATTAATTCGAAACATAAAAACAATAATAAAGATGGCCCAGATCGCAAGTGCGCCGGCAAAAACCCATCCTTTGATGACCATATTGTTTTTATTTTTCGTCGATTGTGTCATACACTTTATCTACTATATAATAAGGTTGTTTATCTGGAATCTTCAAACCATACACTGCTGTACGCTCTAAGATTTCTGTTTCTAATTGCATACGCATCAAATCGCGATGCTTATCTGTATATTGAGATTTTAAATCTTCAACTTTATCTTGCAATTCAGCAATTCGAACTACTTTTCGATCCACTAAATGCGAGCTCGAAATACTCAAAAAAGCTAAACCTACCAAATACAACATAAACTTCCAGTTTTGTTCTGAGCCTGTTTTAATTAAAAACTCACCTCTCAACAAACCTGTAAACGTTTTTTTCTCTGGTAATATTTTTTTCTTTTTTGCCATTTCTTATCTATTAATCCTCATTTCGAACTGCAATACGCATTTTTGCACTACGCGCTCTCGGATTTTCATTTATTTCTTCTTGTGTTGGAACAATTACTTTGGATTGCAATGGTTTAAATGGCGCTGACCAATTTCCATACATATCACGTTCTGGTTCTCCTTCGAACATTCCATTTTTCATGTATCGTTTTGTTAAACGATCTTCTAAGGAATGATAAGAAATAATAACCAAACGCCCTCCTGGCTTAATAACTTCCCCACATTGTGTCAACATATCTTTTAACGCAGCCATTTCATCATTCACTTCGATTCGTAAAGCTTGAAACATTTGAGCAAAAAATTTATTTTCTTTCATTTTAGGAATAAACGAAAATACTTGCTTCAACTCTTCAATCGTTTCGATTTGCTTATCCGCTCTTGCTTTGACAACTTCTCTCGCTAAACGATATGAACCTTGCAATTCTCCAAAATCATAAAAAATACGCGCCAATTCTTCTTCTTCGTATTCATTAATAATTGTTTTTGCAGAAAGCGCTGCATTTTGATTCATTCGCATATCCAACTCTCCATCAAAGCGAGTTGAAAAACCACGTTCTGGTGTATCAAATTGATGAGAAGAAACCCCTAAATCACCTAAAACACCATCTACTTGTTTTACTCCACGAAATCTTAAATTATTTTTTAAGAATCGAAAGTTTTGTTCAACTAACTCAAATCGAACATCATCAATTTTATTACGAATTGCATCAACATCTTGATCAAACGAAAACAATTTTCCGTTTTGATCCAAACGATTTAATATTTCACGCGAATGTCCTCCACCCCCGAACGTACAATCTACATACATTCCCGACTCATTAATAATTAATGCATCGACACTATCTTTTAATAACACTGGATTATGATACTCACTCATCTTCACTTAAATTTCCCATTACTTCTTCTGCCAAAGTAGCAAAATCCAAATCATCAACATTGATTGACTCTTCGTATTTGTCTTTATCCCAAATTTCGATCATATTTACAGAAGAATTCAGCACTACTTCTTTATTAATTTCTGCAAATTTCACCAAATCTTTTGAGATTTGTAACCTTCCATTCGCATCAACTTCGACAATTTTTAATCCAGCCGTAAAAATTCGAATGAAATCATTATTTTTTTTCACAAATCGATTCAATTTGTTCAAATCATTCATCACTTTTTCCCATTCTTTCATCGGATGAAGCTCTAAACAATTTTGAAACACAGATCTCTTCAACACAAAGCCATCCTCCAGACAATCAGTAAGTTGTTTCTTCAAACCCGCTGGTATTGGGAGTCTACCCTTTGTATCTACCTTACACTCATATGTTCCAATTAATGAATTCATGATAGAATTTTTTCAAAAATAAAAAAAATATTACCACTTATTACCATTTTTTACCACTTTTATTGAAATAGTTATTAACAATTTGAAATTTAGTATCAAACAGTTAGAGTTTTTATCACGTAAAACCCTTATTTATTTTGAATTTCAACATTTATATAGACCTTGTTTTAGATCAGACAAAACACAGTTATTAAAGTTTTTTAGATAAAGCACTATTTAAAAAATATAATTAATTAAATTTGTCGACTTAATATCGAGTAAATGTTTTTTAGCTTAAAGAAAAAAGATAAGTTCTCTTACATAGAAGAAGGAGAAGGACAACCAATTGTTTTACTTCACGGTTTGATGGGTGAACTTAGCAATTTCAGCTCACTTACAAATTATTATGCGCAAAGAGGGTATAAAGTTTTCGCACCAGAATTACCTTTATATTCTTTATCTGTTCTTAATACAAACATCAAGAATATTGCAAAACATGTTGCAAATTTCATTGAAGAAGTCGTTAAAGAACCTGCTATTTTAGTAGGAAATTCTTTAGGAGGACATATTGGTTTGATGGTGTGTCATAGACATCCAGAATATGTAAAAGCTCTTTGTTTGACAGGAAGTTCTGGTTTGTATGAGAAATCATTTGGTGAAACCTATCCAAAACGTGGTAACTACGAATATGTAGAACGTAAAACACGCGAAGTTTTTTATGATCCAATGATTGCTACAAAGGAAATTGTTGATGATGTTTTTAACACTGTAAACGATAGAAATAAAGCAATCAAAACGTTGTACATTGCCAGAGATGCGATTAAATCTAACATGAAAGAAGACTTAAAAGACATCAAAATTCCTGTTTGTTTAATTTGGGGGAAACAAGACAATGTTACACCACCAGAAGTTGCGGTAGAATTTAACGAAGAATTGCCTGATGCTTCTCTTTATTGGATTGATAAGTGTGGACATGCTCCGATGATGGAACATCCTGAGATGTTTAACGAAATTTTATACAAATGGCTGATCGAAAAACAATTGGATCCAGCTACTAAAGCATAAATATGATTAAAAAAGCTGAATTCGTAAAAAGTTCGCAAAAATATACAGATTGTCCTCCTCCATTCAAGCCAGAATATGCTTTTATTGGACGATCTAACGTAGGTAAATCATCATTAATTAATATGTTGTCAGACAAAAAAGCATTAGCTAAAACATCTGCAACACCAGGAAAAACACAACTTATCAATACATTCGAAATGGATGACACTTGGTATTTAGCTGATTTACCTGGTTATGGTTTTGCAAAAGCACCAAAAGGTGTTCGTGGAGGATTTAATAAAATGATTTACGATTACATTGAGTTTCGTAAAAACTTAGTCAATGTTTTTTTATTAATTGACTCGCGTCATTCACCTCAAAAAATAGATTTACAGTTTATGGAATGGCTTGGAAACAAACAAATTCCTTTCGCTATAGTGTTTACAAAATTAGACAAACTAACCAGTACACAAATGCAAAAAAACTTAACTCATTATAAAAATGAATTGCTAAAAACTTGGGAAGAATTACCCAAAGTATTTACAAGTTCTTCTTCGAGTAAGATTGGTAAATTAGAAATTTTGGGATACATTGACAGCTTAAACGAGCATCTAATAGATGAATTCAAAAAAGAACAATATAAAAAAGAATATTAAAAAAGTCGGAACTGTGTTCCGACTTTTTGTATTTAATCTCCTAATTCATCAGATTTCGTTTTCAAATCTTGCAAGCAAGGTTTTACAAATTCCATCAATCGATCTTGTAACTCTTTGGATGGATTATTCATTTGCATCATTTCTGCATAGGTAAATTCTTCTAACATTTTATCTGTAGCACAACTACAATACTCTTTAACTAATTCTTTCTTTTTTGGAGACATTTCAGAAGTTATCGCTTCTGTTTCGCAAGCTAACAAAGCTTGATTTCTCATTCCATCATCATTTTTATCAGATTTAGAATCACAACTAATCATTGATAACCCTATGGTTAAACCTACAATAAATCTTTTCATAATTAAATAGCCTTTATACAAATTAAAGTCATTATTTCACAAAACAGTTAACCGCTTCATTGTATCCTGCTAATCCTTTTCCAGAAATAATTTTTTCACAATTTTCACCCGTCACACTATTTTTTCTAAAATCTTCACGTGTATAAATATCCGAAATATGTACTTCGATTACTTTTGTTTTAATTGCTTTTATTGCATCTGCAATTGCATAAGAATAATGGGTGTACGCACCCGCATTTAAAATAATTCCATCATAGACAAAGCCTACTTCATGCAATTTATCGATAATATCACCCTCGTGATTTGATTGATAATAATGCAATGAAACGTCAGGAAATTGTTTTTTCATTTCAATAAAAAAATCTTCAAATGTTTGTGTGCCGTAAATTTCTGGTTCACGTACACCAAGTAAATTTAAATTAGGCCCGTTTATAATTTGTATTTGTTTCATTATCTTTATTTTACAACTTATTAAGTTTTTATTTAATTTTCATTAACTCTTTGGCATAGTAATTGCAAAATATAGTGCAACCAACCTAATACTATAGATTGTAACCAATCTAAATCTTAAAAATCTCAGTTAATCATAATTAACTGAGATTTTTTTTAATAGCCATACTTTCCTTTCCACTTCTGATTAAGTGATTGTTTATCTATATATTCTCTCTTATTATTCCCTGGTTCGTAAAGTGTTGTTCCAGAAATTTCATCAGGTAAAAATTCTTGTTCAGCAAAATTACATGGAAAATCGTGCGAATATTTATATTCTTTTCCATAATCCAAGTCTTTCATCAACTTAGTTGGTGCATTTCTCAAATGTAAAGGCACAGGTAAATCGCCCGTTTGTTTTACAATTTGTTGCGCTTTACCAATTGCTAAATACGTTGCATTACTTTTAGGTGAATTAGCTAAATAGATTGCACATTGACTCAATAAAATACGAGATTCAGGGTAACCAATTACCGATACAGCCTGAAATGTGTTATTTGCTAAAATCAACGCAGTTGGATTTGCATTTCCTACATCTTCCGAAGCAGAAATCAACATTCTTCGTGCAATAAATTTTAAATCTTCTCCACCTTCTATCATTCTTGCTAACCAATAAACCGCTCCATTTGGATCAGAACCTCGAATGGATTTTATAAAAGCCGAAATAATATCATAATGTTGCTCACCTGTTTTATCGTAACGAGCCAGATTTTGCTGAATACGTTCGTGAACAATTTCATCGTTAATGATGATTTTCTCAGTTGAAGAAAAACTATTGATCACGAGTTCTAACCCATTCAATAATTTTCTTGCATCTCCTCCCGAATAACGTAACAACGCATTTGCTTCAATTAATTCTATATCTAATTGCGATAAAATACTATCTTTTTTTATCGCTCGTTCTATTAAATCAATTAAATCTTCCTTTTCAAGATGCTTCAAAACATAAACTTGCGCCCGAGAAAGCAAAGCTGGTACCACTTCGAAACTTGGGTTCTCTGTCGTAGCGCCAATCAATGTCACCAATCCCGTTTCTACAGCACCTAATAAACTATCTTGTTGCGATTTATTAAAACGATGAATTTCATCAATAAATAGAATTGGATTTTTTGTTCCTGAGAATAAATTTTGACTCTTCGCCTTTTCGATCACTTCGCGCACTTCTTTCACGCCAGAATTTATCGCACTTAATGTATAAAAAGGACGATCTGTTAATTCAGAAATTAATTGAGCAAGTGTTGTTTTTCCAGTTCCTGGAGGTCCCCAAAAAATCATCGAAGCAATCATATCATGTTGCAACATCATTTTAATCGGACCATTATTTCCTACCAAATGTTTCTGATTAATGTATTCCTCGAGCGTTTTGGGACGCATTCTTTCGGCTAAAGGCGTATTCATAAAATCCTATTTAGACTTCAAAGTTAACGAATGTTTTGCCAAATTGAATGATTTTTTAAGCGACATATTTTGGCTTTTGAATCTATTTTCTTTGTCATAGAATAAAAATTAAACATGATGAAGAAAGCGTTAGAATGTGCTTTGATTTTAACAAGAAAGCACCAACTTTTGGGTGATAAAATTGCTTTATCAACTGATTATTTAAAGAAAATTGAACTAAATGATAAGCAAACTGAAATCAACAAGCAAATGGTTGATTTTTTGATTGAATTGCAAGAGTTCGTAGAATTTATCAAAGTGAATCAAGAGCTTAAATTAATGTACACGGAGTTGGTAAATTACTATTTTAAGCAAATTCATCATCAAATTAATTTTTATGAGATCGAATTAGATCGATTAGAATTTGAATCTAAATTCTCTATCAATTTGATTAATCAAATTAAACGAAATGAAAAAAATGGTGAAATAAATTCGGTTCAAGAAAAACTAAATTCATGCTACAATATCATTAATTCGTAGAAAAAATATTTCGGCATAATTTTTTATTGTAAATTCGAATTAATATTTAGAATTTGAAATGAAAAAATTAACCATGTTTTTTAGCTTAATGATGCTATCGTTGAGCTTTGTATTTGGTCAACAAACAGAAAAGCCAAAAATTTATAATGAAGAAGCGAATCCTAAAGTAGATATTGCGAATGCTGTACAGAAGGCTTCTGCTGAAAAGAAACATATTTTGTTACAAGTTGGTGGAAATTGGTGTGCTTGGTGTATTATGTTTGATAAGTTGACAAAAGAAAATGAAGAAGTAAAAAATTATATCGCGAATAATTACGAAGTCGTTCATGTGAATTATTCGAAAAATAATAAAAATGAAGAAACATTAGCTGCTTTGAAACATCCAGAGCGTTTTGGTTTTCCTGTTTTTGTAATCTTAGATGAGAAAGGAAACTTGATTCATACGCAAAACTCTGCTTATTTAGAAAGCAAAGAAGCAAAAGGTCATGATCCGAAAGTGGTTTTAGAGTTTTTACAAAACTGGTCGTACAAAGCTTTAGATCCTGCAAGCTATATTAAAAAATAGTTTTTATAATACGATTATTGTTTTTAAGAATCAATCTGCAAAGTATAAATCTTTTGGATTGATTCTTTTTTATTTCTGTTATTGATTAACTTTGCGAGATGAACAATTTTTTGGTAAAACCATTTATTTTATTGGTTCGATTTTATCAATTAGCAATTTCTCCGTGGATGGGAAGTAATTGTAGGTATCAACCAACTTGCTCATCGTATATGATTGAAGCATTAAAAGAACATGGTTTATTGAAAGGTTTGTGGCTCGGAACTAAAAGAATTGGTCGTTGTCACCCTTGGGGAGGACATGGATATGACCCTGTACCTAAAAAGAAAAATTAATGCTTAACTTAATTTCGTTTATCGATTGGGATCCAACACCTTATTTATTTGAAGTAGGTGGATTCAAAGTACACATTTACAGCTTGTGCTGGATATTAGCCTTTGTTGTAGGTTGGTATTTGATGTCAAACATTTTCAAAAAAGAAAATCAGAAAAAAGAATTACTTGATCCTTTATTCTTATATACTTTTATCGGAGCAATTGCGGGAGCAAGATTGGGAGAATATTTATTTTATGATCCTTCTGCTTTTATAGAAAAACCTATCGAGGTCTTTTTACCTGTACAACACGCTCCAGGAGAAAGTGCTTTTTTTGGTTTATTACAAAATTACGAATTTGTAGGATTTAGCGGATTAGCAAGTCATGGTGCTGCATTGGGAGTAATATTAACTTCGTATTTATTTAGTCGAAAATATTTGCATCGTAATGTCTTATGGTTGTTAGATAGAATGGCAGTTGTTGTTCCATTTGGCGGAGCAGCTGTTCGAATTGGAAACTTTTATAATTCTGAAATCGTTGGAAAAGCATCCGATTTACCATGGGCAGTAAAGTTTCATCAACAAAGTTTAGGATATGGAGAAATTATTCCTCGTCATCCAGCTCAAATTTATGAAGCAATTGGCTATTTTATATTAGGCTTTATCATGCTTTATATGTATCATAAAACAGATAAAAGAAAATATCTTGGCGCTATGTTAGGTGTGTTCTTATTTTTATTATTTTTAGTCCGATTTGTTGTTGAGTTTTTCAAAGAAAACCAAGGCGAAGAAGCTGTTGCCGAAGCTATAAACATTGGGCTAAACAATGGCCAAATTTTAAGTATTCCATTTATGTTAATCGGTCTTTACTTATTCATCTCTTCTAAAAATAGATTAGATACCAATCAACCAAATTAAATATTATAAACTTTTGAAATAAATTTAAACTTATGGGATTTTTTAAAGAATTTAAAGAGTTTGCTGTAAAAGGTAACGTAGTAGATTTAGCTGTCGGTGTAGTGATCGGTGGTGCTTTTGGTAAAATTGTAACTTCTTTGGTAGAAGACATTATTACTCCAGCAATCTTAACTCCAACATTAGAAAAATTACAATTAAACAATTTAGCTGAATTAGTAATTCCGGGTACTGCAATTAAATACGGTATGTTCATATCAGCTTCAATATCGTTCATAATTGTTGCTTTCGCTTTATTTGTAATGATTAAAGGAATCAATAAATTAAAAAGAGAAGAAGCGCCTGCAGAAGAAGCGCCTGCTGGTCCAACACAAGAAGAATTATTGGCTGAAATTCGTGATTTGTTGAAAAACAAATCTTAATTTTGGCTTGATTTTATAAAAAAAGGTTCGCAAATGCGAACCTTTTTTTATGATCTATAACAACCTAAGAAGCTGCCTACATTTGCATTTCTTCTCCCATCTCTTCTGCTTCAGGACGTTGTCTATTTCTATCTTTTTCATTTGTGTTCTTGAAACGATAAGTAAACGATAAATTAATCGAACGTTTCATCCAACGCATACTTTGATAATTAATATAATCCGATCCGTATTGTGTCATTTCACGTTTTCTTGAATTAAAAACGTCACGTACATTTAAAGATAAAGTAGCTTGTTTATTAAATAAATCTTTTGATAAAGAAAAATCCATTGACAAGTTATCTTCAATTTTTTGTTGCGCGGTTTTCATACTTCCCATGTAATTTCCAGCAACTTGAATTTTGAAATCTGCTGGTAAAGTAAAGTTAGATGATAAGCGTCCTCGAGAACTAAATCCGTCACCAGAAAAATCTTGTGCGTCTACTTGAGTAGAAACAATTCCTGTTTCAGGATCTTTTATTTCATTCGTTTCTTCGTAATATCCTGTTCTTTTGTATCCAAATAAATTCACATTCAACATCAAATTCCACCATCTTGCAGGTTTATAAGTTGCTGTTAAATCTAATCCATAACGATCTTCTTCACCTACATTTATAGGCTTTGTAATGAATACATCTTCTCCGTTATCGTTGATATTTTTACGTTGAAACTGGTTAATCATATCTGTTGTTCTTTGGTAAAATAAACTTGGTGTAACCATTAATTTACCCACAGAAGCAATATAAGATAACTCTAAAGAGTTTGTATAGGTAGGATTAAGATCTGGATTTCCGTTTCTTACATTTCTATCGTCTGTAGCAGAGAAGAAAGGCATTAACATGAATCCCATTGGACGACGAACACGACGAGAATAACTTAATTGCATCTCGTTTTTATCCGTAAACTTATAGTTTAATGTTAACGTTGGAAATAAATCTGTGTATTTTTTAGAGATGTTTTCTCCTGTCGTATAATTCTTAATTTTCATATCAGAACTTTCCACGCGTAAACCTGCAAAATATTGGAACTTTTCTCCAATCGCATTTCCGTATTGTGTATAAGCGGCTAATACATTTTGTTGGTTATCTACATTTGCAAAAAACCTATCGTCTTCCACATAATTGCCATTATCTTCTAAGAAATAAGTTCTATTATTTGTTTTTGTATCACTAAAATCTGCACGAGCTCCCAATTCGAACTTCCCTTTTTCTCCAATTGGACGTACATAATCTGCTGTTATGACAACATTTTTCTGATCTTCTAAATTATCTGTAATACGATTTGAAAACTCATCAACATACGAATTTGTTGTATTGTCAAATCTTTTTGTTAACCCTTTAACCAAACCATCTTCATCTTCTTTTTGACTTGAGAATCGACCTGTGAAAACAAACTCGTGTCCTTTTTTATCAAACTCATGTTTGTAGTTTAAATCAAAATCAAAGTTATTCTCGATTTCTTTTTCATCTTGAAGATTATACTCATTTTTCAAGAAAGTCATCGCATTATCAAAATAATTATAATCAACCAATGCGTTATTATTTCCATTATTATAACGATAACCAGCCGATAAACCTACTGTGTTTTTATCATCTAAATAATATTCACCACCTAAACGAATATTATAATTTCTTCTAATTCTATTGTTATCACGATCCGTTGATCTGTATTGTTTTACGACATCAGTACCTTTATTAAAACTTGTCATAAAAGCCGAACCTTCTCCTTCTCGATCCGCATAACGAGATCCTAAAGTTGTGTAGATATTGTATTTTTTCGTTTTATAATTTAAGTTCACATTTCCTCCAATCATGGTTGGAATCCCTCCATTCAAAGTTACAGAACCATTAAAACCAGCATTCGATCCTTTTTTCAAGACAATATTAATAATCCCTGCCGAACCAGAAGCTTCATAACGCGCCGATGGATTTGTCACCAACTCGATACGTTCTACATTTTCTGCCGGAATATTCTTTAAAGCATCTGCTACACTCGAAACACCTAACATACCTGATGGTTTACCATCAATCAAAAATTTGACATTATCATTTCCACGAAGTGAAACGTTACCTTCGGCGTCAACTTGTACAGATGGCACATTCGCTAAAGCGTCTGACAACGATTGACCTTGTGACATCGGGTCGTTTGCCATGTCATAAACTTTCTTATCTAATTCTACTTTGTAGATTGGTTTTTCTGCCGTTACAACAGCGGCATCTAAAGAAACAGTTTGAGAACCTTTCACAGAAAAAGTTCCTAAATCTAAAGCTGATGTTAAGCTAAGTTGCTTTTCTATCACATCATACCCCATTGGTTCTATGACCAAAATATATTCTCCTGCTTGTGCTTCTACCACAAAATCACCTTTTGCATCTGTAGCACCTTCGGCTACAACCCCTTCTTCAGTACTTTCAAGCGATATTGTAGTGTACTCTACAGGTTTGTTGTCGCTCGACAAGACTTTACCTCTAATTTTTAAAAGTTCTTGTGCATTCAAACTTGCACAAACACAAATAAACATTAGAGCAAATAAATTTCTTAACCTCATTTGTTCAATTTTTCTTTTACGTAGTTCTAAATTTTACAACTTATTAGACAAACCTTTTTCAAAAAGGTTTAATTCATAATAAAAAATATTCAAAAAAATTTGTCGTAATTCAACTATTATTGTTACAATCTTTTATAAGTTATTGTATTATTCGATTAAAAATTTAACAAAACTTAGATTAAACCTTTTTTGTTATTTGATGTCTTAAGAGAAAATAAACAGTAAAAGTTGATAATTATGAGAACAGCATTTTATAAATATTTAGGTTTGGGATTAATTGCTTTCACTTTAACAACTGCATCAGCGCAAGATAGAAAAGAAGGTTCGAGAGAGCAAAAACTACAACAATTAAAAAAAGATTTGAATTTGACAGATGCACAAGTCATCAAAATAAAACAAATTGAAGACAGTTATGTTGATGAAAAACTTGAATTGAAAAAGAAAATGAGAGAAGTTCGTCAAAAAGAATTTAATGAAATCAATAATGTTTTTACGCCAGAACAGCGCGCCACATTAAAAGAGTTACACAACAAAAGACATCAAAATAGAAAAGGAGCTAATTAATAGCTCCTTTTCTATTGACCTATTGATTATTATTGGCGACAAATTACAGTTTATGCAATAAGGTATACGTCCTGTTTTATCCTCTATTTTTTTGAATGATAAAATAGTCTATTTCTTCGAACAAGTGTCGAAGAATATTGTTTAAAAAAAGCAAACCAACATTTGCCTTTTATGTTACTGTAAGTATTGGGTTGTAATAATTCCCCTAATCATTCAAAAAATTTAAATCTTCTGAATCTATAAAATTAGGAGGAGTTGTCCATATTGTATCTTTATTTAAATATTCTTCAGGAATAATTGTATTTTCAAACAGAAAAGATTCTGATATCTTATTCTTATTAAACATAACTATTTTTTTAATTCCTTTATCAAGCTTACCATTTGACTTCTTTTGTCCATGGTATTTAATTTTATTAAATCTATAAGAATAAATGTAGTATCTAGTCCGTGTTTCCACAACATATTTATCTATGTTAGCAATAGTATAATAAGCATTTTGATATGTATTTTTTTCTTTTTTTATATACCTATTATTAGAATATATAATAGTTAATATTAATAACAATATTGAGATTATAATAAGTATATTATTTTTTTTCATTTTCAAACTCTTTTTCAATAAATGTAGATTGTAAATTATTATGAAATGACTGTAAACCTTCATTAATTAGTGGTGATAATTTATCCCCAAAAACACTAGTACCTTCGCCTAATTTCCCTAAACCATTACCTAAATAACCTGTTCCAACCTTTAATAGACTTTCTGTTAAATTATTTTCTCTACCATTAAAAATATTCTGACCAACTTGTGAAGCTTCTGTAGCTATAGGACTAAAATTGCCTGGTACAATACTTCCTATAGCTGCATTTATAAAATTAACTTGATATTCACCTGTTAAAGTTTTAGAAATAGTAGCCTGCATAATAACATCTGCTCCATATTTAATTAAGACAATTGTACCGTATTTAACAGCTACTGGTAACATAATAATAGTAATAGTAGTACCTAAAATAGCATTATCAATACTTTTAGATAATTCTCCATTATGCATTTCTAAATACCATTTGGTTGCATTTGGATCATTAAATAAATTTGCATAACTTTTTAATGCTGAATTTTCTATTGAACTTATATCTTGGAAAGGAATATTAAATAATTCGCTAATTTCTCTTTTCGCTTTTGTTGTTGGAGATAGAGCAGTAACAACAGCTTCTTGAAGCTCAATAGGTTCATCTTCATCACCTGGTCCATCTACTTGCATGCCATCCGGATCAATAAAATAAACAGGGTTATTTAATGTATAATTGTATGGTGAATTATCCACATATCTAACCGCCAATGGATCGATGTTGAACCAACGTCCTATGGCTGGGTCGTAGTTTCGTGCGCCGTAGTCGTATAAATTAAGGTTTAATTCATCTTGCAGTTCAGCACTTCGTGCGGTATATTCGCTAAAAGTTTACTCAAAACTTTTTTCTCTATAATCGTTGTATTTGTATTCCTACATCCCTATACACTTCAAATTTCCAAGTCTACATCTCTTTTAATGAACGCCTCATTATCACTCAAATATAGTAAATTTCAATTGAAAAAAAAGTTTTTTTAAAGGATAAGCCAAGCCATTTTTCGGTTTTTATTTTGCCCTTCTTTTCTGCTGTCCTACTTTTTGATACAAAAAGACATTCACTCCGCGCTCCCCGTTCATTTACGCCAGCAAAAAATAAGGTAAGAAATTCCGTTCATTATAGGGCATTAAAAAACCTCCAATTAGGAGGTCTATATTTATCTATTAAGCATGAATAGGATTTACTTGTATTTGTCCTCCCACAGCTTTTAAAACTTTCATTATAGTTCCAAATTGAGGTTTTGATCCATCAGATAAAGCTTTATATAAACTTGGACGACTAAGACCTGTTTCTTCTGCTATTTTAGTCATTCCAATTGCTTTTGCAATGTTTCCAATAGCAGTGATGATTTCATTTTCATTACCATCTTCTAAGACTGCATTTAAGTATTCAGCAATCATTTCATTACTATCTAAATAATCGGCTATATCAAATTTTGATGTTTCCATGTTTCTTTATTTTTTTAATTTATCCCATATTTCTTTAGCTTTCTCAATATCTTTTTGTTGAGTAGATTTATCTCCTCCGATAAGCAGAATTACTATTTTACCATCCATTTCTTTGAAATACACTCTATATCCTTTAGCATAGTTGATCTATAATTCTCGAATTCCATTGCCAACAGGTTCACAATCTCCAAAGTGTTCTTCTTTTTCTAATTTTTGAATTCTAACTAAAATTTTAGCCTTTGCTCGTAAGTCTTTTAACTTACAAAACCATTTATCAAAATCAGTAGTTTTTTCAATAAAGTACATTTCTTTTTGTATTCACTTGGATACAAATTTAATGATTTTTAAGGATATAAAAAATTGTATTTTAAACAATATATCTACTAAACATAATCTTAAATTACAAATCATAAAAAAAACCTCCATTTGGAGGCTTTGTTTTTCTATTTTACATAAAAGGTGTTATAAAATTTTAGTAAGATTGATTTATTTGGATAAATAGTCTGGTAGTTCAACCCCAAAAATAAATGGTTAGGATAGCGGATAGAATATCCATATTTTTTGTGTAACAAATGGTTTTTCGGTTTAATCGTTTCAGATGAGTACGTAAACTAAGGTGATTTCTTTCGATATGATTGGTAGATCGAAACCTGGTTGAATGAAGTGCAGAAGGAATAACTAACCGATAAGTATTGAGTTTATCGGTATAAATCTTTGTTGGTTTTGTTTGAATGATAGGGTTAAGGAGTTTTTTGAAGATCTCTATTGTTCGATAACCGACATGAAAAGTATGAATTTTTCTAGTTTGAAGTGAAAAGGTATAGGTGATCCAAAGTGGCTTTA
>NZ_JACXZC010000019.1 GCF_020281205.1 Empedobacter stercoris | reverse complement strand
TACAAATACGAATATATGTACTGTTTAAAATAAAATTTTATTGGTCTAATCCTGTATCATTTTTTCAGGACGTTACAGATAAAATCTATTACAACCATTCGTCATCATCTTCTGAATCTTCTAATTCAGCATCGATGAATTGGATGTAAAATGCAACAATTTCTCCTTTTCCATTGTATCCAAAATAAGCAGGATAGATTCCTTCTCCGAAACCAGCCTGAAAAATTGGTGATTTAAATTCTGTTGTTGGAATTCTCCAATTGATCCAATCTCCTTCTTCTGATTGATATTTAGGATTATTTTTAGCATTTTCTACGAATAATGCGTTAAAATAATCATCGTATAAATTGACATCACCTTTACTTTCGAACTCATCGATAAATTTTACAAAAGAATCTTTTGCTTCTGCATCAACAATAGTCGCTAAACCACTTTCGATTGAGAAACCAAAGTATTCTCCTTCTTGTAATTCTTCAATCAACTCGATTCCTTTCATTGCTTCTTCATAACGAACAGGTTTTTCGTCTGTAAAAGCAACTTTAACACAACCAATTAAGTTTTCAACATCACCATCGTCTTCAAATTTTACAATGCTTGCAGTGACAGGAAAATTACCTTTTGGTGTTTCAAGGAAATAAGGATCTTTATCCATTGATAAATATTCTCCCAAAGGATCATTCACAAAAATCTTTCCTGAAGGCAAAGACACTTCTCCCAAATCAATTTGGTCAATCTCAACTCCACCAATTTCTTTATCGGTAAAATATTTTTCTAAGTCGTTAGGAGCCAAAGTAAATTCTCTTTTAGATTCCCAAGTTTTTAACCATTCTGCTGTTGGTTGCATATTTTTTTATTTTAAAGTGGTACAAAATTACATTAAATAATGATAGCGAGAGAATAGAGGTTGATTTAATTATCTCAATTTCTTTTTTAATTCGTTTTTATCGATGTCATATTCTAAATGCATAATCGAAATTAAATCTTCTTCGGAAAGTAGATTATTTTTGTAATAATTGATTAAAAAAGGCTCTATTTTCGAAAATTCTGATAACGAATTTTGTTTGAAATAAACTTCAATGAATTGTTTGTCTTTGGTTTTTAATGTTATCAAATTACTAATTCCGTGTGAACCTTCTGGGGTTTCAAATTCACCAAATGATTTTACTGCTTTTCCTTTATAATCATCATTATCAATTACAATGGAAAATAAATCCTTAACAGCAAAAAATTGATCTTTTACTGAAATTCCATCTTTTGAGAAAGTAAGTTTTCCATCAAAATTACCT
Source organism: Empedobacter stercoris (assembly GCF_020281205.1). Taxonomy (GTDB): domain Bacteria; phylum Bacteroidota; class Bacteroidia; order Flavobacteriales; family Weeksellaceae; genus Empedobacter; species Empedobacter stercoris. The sequence goes on along the minus strand of NZ_JACXZC010000019.1, from coordinate 57,491 downwards.
TTTAATTCTGTTGATGGTTTTTTGAAATAACCATTCCAATAGGCCACAACTGTTGCCAAAAGTCCAATAAAAATGTAATAATACGTTTGATTTTTAAAAACTTTCAATTCTAAAAAAAGAAAGCTGATTACCGTAACAGCAAGAAAAGATAGAATCAATTTTACAATTTGCTTGTTGTTTTTTTTAGGTTTTTCGGGTACAAAAATTTCAAAACTATAATTATCCATGTGCAATTTCTTTACGAACTCTACTTAAACTCTCGGGCGTGATTCCTAAATAAGAGGCAATCATCCATTGGGGGATGCGAGAAAGTTGGTTGGGGTATAAACGCATAAACTCTAAATAGCGCGTTTTTGCTGAAGCACCAAGTAATAAATTGATGCGGTCTTGTAAACTACGTACATGATTCTGAATCAATTTGTTTTGTGCAGCTAAATAATTTGGGTTCAAACTAATAATTAGTTCATTCAATTTTTCATTTAACAATATCACTGTCGAGTCTTCAATTGCTTGAATGTAAAACTTAGATTTTTGTTTACAGAAAGCACTGTTTCGATCGCTTACAATCCAATTTTCTGTTCCAAATTGTAGTACATGTTCTTTCCCATTATCATCAATTGTGTAAGAACGAATAACACCCGATTCAACAAAATAATAGTCTTCAGAATATACACCTGGCTCTAAAATAAACTCATTTTTTTTATATTCTTTTACAACTAATTCATTTTCTATTTTTGACCATTGTTCTGTGGTCAAATCAATGATTGTTGATAAATGTTTTTTATAATTTTCCATACATATAGCAGTATGTTTACAAATTTAGCAGATTTTAATTAATAATAATGTATCAAAATTTGTTACATTTAAAATAAATGATTACTTTTGAAGTATTAAATCATTAAAATGAATAATTTAAGATTTGCAACAGCTATACATATTTTAGTTTTGGCTGAAAAATTTCAGGGGCAATTAATTACTTCTGATTTTATTGCAGGAAGTATCAATGTAAATCCAGTTGTTGTACGTCGTGAAATTAGGTTTTTGAAAGAAGCAGGTTATATCAATTCGAAGAAAGGGAAAGAAGGTGGAATTTTTTTGACGAAAAATGCAGCCGATATTTTACTTGGAGATGTTTATAAAATTGTAAATCACGAAAATATTTTCGGAAAAATGAATCAAACAAATCCTGAATGTCCAATTGGAAAACAAATGAACGCAAATCTTGAAGTTTTATTTAATAAAGCGGAATCTGACTTAATAAAAACATTAAATCATAAAACATTAAAAGAGTTTTCTGATGATTTTCAGTAAATTTTTTTTGAATTTAATTGTAACAATATTAATTACAATATATAATTAATCAAACAAATTATAAAAAATGAAAGTAGCAGTAATTGGAGCAACAGGTTTTGTAGGCTCACACATTGTAAAAGAGTTAGTGGATAGAAATCAATCTATTAAAGCATTTGCAAGAAATACAGATAAAGTTTTGGATAGCAAAAATGTAGCAAAAGTTGCCTTAGACGTAAATGATGTACAAGCTTTGTCTACAGACCTGAAAGGGGCGGATGTAGTTGTAAGTGCATTTAATGCTGGGTGGTCAAATCCATCTATTTATGAAGATTATATAAAAGGAGCAAAAGCAATTGAAGAGGCAACGAAGTTAGCAGGTGTAAAACGGTTGATAGTGATTGGTGGTGCAGGAAGTTTGTATGTGAATGACGAAAAAGAAGTACAAATTGTAGACGCTCCTGGTTTTCCAGAAGAAATCAAGCAAGGAGCTTTGGCTGCAAGAGATTATTACAATATCCTAAAACAAGATAATGAATTGGATTGGACGATGTTTTCTCCAGCACCAGAAATGCATCAGGGAACATCAGGAGAGCGAAAAGGAAAATATAGAGTTGGAAAAGATGTGCCTGTTTTTAATGAAGAAGGGCGTAGTGTTTTGTCTGTAGAAGATGTGGCGGTTGTCATTGCAGATGAAATAGAAAATGCGAAGTACATTAAAGAAAGATTTACTGCAGCCTACTAAGGGTGTGGTAAATGATAAATAATATCAAATTTTTAGGACAAAAAGATTGTTTTTGGTACGATTTGTGAAAAATACAAATCAAATGCAAGAATAATGAAATTGTCAATAGCAATAGGATGTTTACTCTTAAGTGTAGGTTTCGTTCTTTTATGCTCTTTCTTAAATCTTGAAATATTTTTTAACCTACTACTTGGAATAATATTTTTATTATGTAGTTTGTTAATGGGGTACTTAGGATTTAATTTTTTGTTCGATTATCTAAATCGCACAAGATTATTAAAAAAAGGTTTAAAAGTTAAAGCTCATATTATAGAAATTAAAAGAAGCTTATTAGGCGAAAATCATTTACCAGATTATGTTGTAGAAGTTTTTTACACACATCCTAACACAGAAAAAATTTATTATACAGAGTTCGAATATTTTGGTGATGTAAATGCGAACGAACGATTAAAAAAAGGAAAAGATGTTGATATTTTGATCGATCCGCAGAATCCAGAAAATATTTACTTCAAAAATGTCATATAAAAGGAACTAAATTTTTAGTTCCTTTTATTATTTTCTAATTTTTACTGATTAAAAATATTTTATTTTAAATGATCCAATAACATTTCGGCAGTAGCAGGGTTTGTAGCTAAAGGAATATTGTGTACATCACACAATCTCAATAACATATTAACGTCTGGTTCGTGAGGATGTTTTCCCATTGGATCTCTAAAAAAGAAAACCATATTTGTTTTTCCTTCTACAACACGAGCTGCAATTTGTGCATCACCACCTAAAGGTCCAGAAAGATAGCGTGTCACTTTCAATCCCGTTTGTTCAGCGTATTTACCTGTTGTTCCAGTTGCTATAAAAGCTATGTTGTTTTTATTTAACGCTTCTTTATGTTTCATTAAAAAATTTACCATTTCGGCTTTTTTACCGTCATGAGCGATCAATGCTATTTCCATATATTTTTTCTATTTAATCTAAAATCTTACTTTTGTACAAATTTAGCAGAACAATCTTAAATATTGAGTTGTTTTGAGAATTATAAATAGTAAAACGACTATGAAATTTAATTTATTAACGGTAAAAGAAATTGTAAAATTAACAGCAGATTCGGTTCAAATTACATTTGATGTTCCTGATGAATTGCAAGATCAATACAACTTTTTACCTGGACAATATATCACACTAAACATAAACGGAGAACGAAGAGATTACTCTTTATGTGCTTCTCCAAATGATAAAAAATGGAGTATAGGGGTAAAATCTCAACCAAACGGAAAAGTTTCGAATTATCTTTTCAATGATTTAAAAGTTGGAGATCAATTAGAAGTTTCGACACCAAGTGGTCGCTTTACAATTCCTACAAAACCCAACGAAAAACGTACATTATTGGCTTTTACTGCAGGTAGTGGAATTACACCAATTATGAGTATGTTAGAGTTTACGTTGCAAACAGAGGAGTGGGTGAACTTCCACATTTTTTATGTGAATAGAGACGAAAATTCGATTATGTTCAAAGAGCGTTTGACGGAATTGAAACAAAAGTATCCAAACAACGTTTTTATTCATCATTTTTTCACAAGACAAGAACAAGAAAATTTCATTTACAACGGACGAATTGATGAGAAAAAATTTGATTTAATCTTGAATCAAATCATCGATATCAATGAAGTTGATGAAGCAATGGTTTGTGGACCTGAGGAAATGATTTTGACTTTAGCTAAGAAAATAAACGAAGCGGGAATTATCGAAAAACATATTCATTTTGAAATGTTTAATCCATCTGTTAAAACAGAAGATATTTTTACTAAACACGATGAAGGTCCTCAAACGGTTCAAGTTACAGTAACACTCGATGGTGAAACATCTGAAGTGACTTGGGATAGAGGAAAAAATTTGGTTGATACCATGTTAGATGCTGGTATTGACGCACCTTATTCTTGTAAAGGAGGTGTTTGTTCTTCTTGTATGTGTAAGGTGATAGAAGGCGAAGTGCATATTGGAGACAACTATGTATTAACGGATTCTGATTACGAAGAAGGAATAACATTAGCGTGTATTTCTCGACCAAAATCGGCTACTTTATCAATTGATTTTGATGATGTTTAGAAATAAGATTAATAAAAAAATGGCGAACAGTAATGTTCGCCATTTTTTTTATGATTTGATTAATCTTCTTCATCAAACATTTCTTTGAATGTTATAATCTCTCTTCCTGGAAGGATTAAATTTAATGCAACACCAATGATAGACGCCAAAGCCATTCCTTCTAACGAAAATAAATCTCCAATATGAATTGCTGCTCCTCCAATTCCAATGATTAGAATAACAGAAGATATGATTAAGTTTCGTTTAACCTTGAAATCTACTTTATTTTCAATCAACATTCTCAAACCACTCGAAGCGATAATTCCGAATAATAAAATGGAAACTCCACCCATTACAGGTGTTGGAATTGTGCTTAATAGAGCTGAAATTTTTCCGCAAAATCCAAATAAAATAGCAAAACAGGCAGCGCCAACAAATACATAAATACTAAATGCTCTTGTTATAGCCAAAACGCCAATGTTTTCACCATATGTTGTATTAGGAGGTCCGCCCAAACACGCAGCAATCATCGTCGCAACTCCATCTCCTAACATCGATTTGTCTAAGCCAGGATCATCAATCAAATCTTTGTTAACTACTTTACTTAAGACTAATTGATGTCCAATGTGTTCAGCAATAGGTACAATTGTAACTGGAATCATCAGGAAAATAACATACCAAGATAGTGTAGGAGTATAATTGATAAATGGAATAGTAAAATCTGGAACCATAAACCATTTCGCTTGTAAAACAGGTTCTAAATTAACTACTCCCATTGCAATAGCAAAAAGATATCCACCAATAATCCCAACTAAAATAGGGATAACACTTAAAAATCCTCTACTAAAAATTGCGGTGATCACCGTAATAATCAATGTAACAAAACCAATGGTAACATATGTTAAATCATATTCTCCAGTAGGATTATTTGTCACCATTTTAATTGCTGTTGAAGCCAATCCCAGACCAATAACCATAATAACTGGACCTACGACAATTGGTGGTAAAAGTTTCATCAGCCACTTTGTACCTGCTGTTGCGATGATAAGCGAGACAATGGAATAAGTAACTCCGACTAAAAAACTTCCGACTAAAAAACTTCCGACTGCAATACCACTTTCAGGATTTGCTTCTAACGCTTTCATTGCTATAATTGGATTGATAAATGCGAATGAAGAACCCAAATAAGAAGGAACTTTTCCTCTTGTTATAAGGATGAAAACCAATGTTCCTATTCCGCTCGAAATTAATGCAATTGCAGGCGACATTCCTGTTAAGGCAGGAACTAATACTGTAGCTCCGAACATTGCAAAAAGATGCTGTATACTCAATAATATTCCTTGTCCTAACTTCGGTTTTTCGTTGATCGCTAAGACAATTTTTTGGTCATTTTGTTGACTCATTTTAAAAGAAATTGAAATTGTTTTTGTTTGAGTGCAAAAGTAGTTCAAAACGATTAATTAGTTGTGAAATCATATAACTATTTCACCTAATAATATAAATGGTATGCCGCAATTTAGTTCGAAATTTGTGAGTGTAAATCAATGAATGATGAAGACAAAAGAATTAAAATTCAAAACAAATATAAATTGCAACGGTTGTCTAAATAAAGTAAAGCCTTACTTAGATCAATTACAAGATTTAGAATCTTGGGAGGTTGACACGAATAATCCTGATAAAATTTTAACAGTTAAAGGTGTACGAATAACTAAAGAAGAAATTATTGATACAATCGAAGAAGTTGGTTTTAATGCAGAATTAATTAAAGAATAAAGGTTTTTAGGTAGAACGACTTATTTTTTGTGATAATTTAAGTCAATGTAATCCCAATCATTTACGAATGATTTGGGATTTTTAATACAAAATAATTAATAAAATTATTCTATTTTTCTCATAATGAGTCATTAACTTTGCAGCTTCAAAATTTGAAATGAACAGTAAACGCATCATAAAATTCGTTACCATTCTGATTATTTTTATTATTCAGTTTTTATTTCTATTCTCGATTATAAACGAGCGTATAGAACATGATCTTGTACCGTATATTATTGTTGCAATTTGTCTGCTTTTGCTGATTGTTTACCGCAAATTTCCTTTGCATCATCACGAATATTCCTTTGATCGAAAAACATTGGTTTTATGGATCCCAATCGCTGCAATAATTACCTATTTAATGAATAATAAATTAGGCTTAGGTGCAGTTTTTTCTGCGGGAATTATTGGTACTTTAGGTTCCTTTTTCACGAAGCTAAATCCACGTTCTGATTATTTAAAACAAGTTGCAGGACCTATTTATTGTGGAGCTTTTATTGGAATGACTTCCTTGGATGTTGAATATGTTTATTGGATGATTATTACAGCAGGAATTTTTACTGCGTTGTTATTTTTTGCCACAAAATCATTATTTGTTGGTGTAGGTGGAAAACTTGGTACTTTAGCTTTTATAGGCGTTTTATTGAGTATGTTATTGTTTAAATTAATCTTAGGCTAATGATTATTGAATTTTTAATATTAATGATGTGTTCAATTATTGCATCGTTGACAACTTTTGAATTAAACATTCGTTTTAAGCAAGGTCCAATTCGTTCATCTGCGGTGATAGCGATGATTATTGGTGGTTTTTTCTACTTTTTTCCAACCATTTTGCCTCAATTTTACACGGACAATATACCTCTTTACGTAATTGGTGGAACGTTCATCGGAATGGTTTCTTCGACAATTAATATCAGTTATTTTTCGTTGATTTTTTCGCCCATGTTATTTGCTATTTTATTGCATTACACGAGTCAGATTTTTAATGGTTATGGAGGTGCATTAGGCACAACAGCGTGTATTGCGTTGATGTGTACAATGGCTTTTCCTATCATCACAAAAAACAAAAAAGTAACCTATGGTTATCGCTTGTTACGTGTTATGTTTAAGAAGAGAAAACGTAAAAAAGTAATTAAATTAAAAGTTTAATATAATCCATTTAATTGCTTTATAATTAATAATATATATTTAAAATTATTTCATTGGTTTTTCTATTCTTCTGTCTGGGATTAACCAAATTAAAGCAATAATACCGTACACAACTATTCCAAATTCTGGTTGAATAAAAGCTAAAACAATACCTAAAATATAGCCAATACTTGATCCTTTTTCTTTTAGATTTTGACTTACCGATTTACCAATAATAGATTCTTTACCTTCTTGTTTTATAGCTGTTTTTTCGATGAGCATAAAGGCAAGGCTACTCATTAATAATACAAAACCATAAAATACAACTGGAAATCTTGAATGAAAGTTTTCGCCCATCCAACCCGTTGAAACAGGTAATAAAGATAGCCAAAAAAGTAAGTGTAAATTACTCCAAAGAATTCCACTATTCACTTTCTCGATTGCTTGAAAAAGATGGTGATGATTATTCCTATAGATTCCGACATAAATGAAACTAAATAAATAGTTTAAAAATTTAGGTAAATATGGTTTTAAACTCATTAAATCATCACCAATAGGAACTTTTAATCAAATACCATAATGCTAATAATGATAGCAAGAACGCCATCACTAAAGGCTTCTAATCGATTGGTTGTCATACTTTTTAATTTAATCTAATATATTAATTGTTAATCATAAAATAACATGTTTAATTTATTTTTTTGTAGTTGTAATTCTAAAATTTAGGTTTATTTTTAATCCTAAATGAACTAATTTAGTGTCAACAAAGTAGGTTATGAATACATTTATTGTGATTCTAAGAGGAATCAACGTTAGCGGAAAAAAAATCATCAAAATGGATGTTTTAACGAAGCTTTTAGAAGATTTATCTTTTGTGAATGTGACAACTTATGTTCAAAGTGGTAATGCGGTTTTTTCTTCAAAATTGACCAATCTCAAAGAAATAGCAGATTTAATTCATGATAAAATTGCTGAATCACTTGCTTTCGAAGTTCCAGTCTTAATTCTTACCATAGATAAATTAAAACGTATCATAGAGGAGAATCCTTTTCTTCACGATTCTACACTCGATAAAGAGTTTTTATATTACACTTTTTTGGGAAATCAACCAGCAGAATTTGATAAGGAGAAAATTGAACATATAAAAGCCGAAGATGAACAATACGAAATCAAGAATGAATTGGTTTATTTGTACTGTCCATTTGGATATGGAAAAACAAAATTGACCAATAATTTTTTCGAAAATTTACTACAAGTAAGTGCAACAACAAGAAATCATAATACCGCAACTTCTTTATTACAACTTGCTTCGATGAGAGAAAATTAGAAAAAGAATGACAATAAAAAAACGTCATTAATAATTAAATTAATGACGCTTTATATGTTTTTAGAATGAAATTATTCTGCAACTAATTGATCTAACAGATCATTAATTTCTTTATCGTTCCAATCTCTTGTTTTTGTTTCTTTTAATACAACTTCTCCTTTTTTATTTAAGATGTAAGTAGTTGGAAAAACTTTCGGTAACATATTATTTGATATTGGACTATTTGGCTCATAAACGGGCATTGTATAATTATTTTTTTCCAAAAATGGATTAAAAACTTTCGGTTTATCTTGAATTGTAACCAGTACAAATTTAACTTTTTGTCCTTTTGCCTCATATAATTTCTGAATAGTTGGCATTTCTGCAACACAAGGAGGGCACCAACTTCCCCAAAAGTTTAGAAAAACGACTTCCCCACTTTTTTTGAAATCAAGCAAGTTAGTATTTGTTGCTCCATTATATCCAATCAAATCAATATCATAATCACTTTCTGATAACTCTACATCAGCACCAGCAATGTGGCTATTATCTTCCATTTTATTTTTAAAAAATGTACCAACCGGTGTAAACATTATAGCAACTAAAGCAACTACTACAACGATAGCAAAAATAATTTGTTTATTTCCTTTCATATTTTTTTAAAAAAAATCTTACACAAAGATGCAAACAATTAACAAGTTGAACAAATTGAAAAACCTGATTAATTCGCGATATTTTCGTCGATTAAATCTAAAATTTCATTTACAATATCTTCTCCTTTGTTCTTGTTGTAAAAGTTTTGTAAATCTTCGTGAAATTCATCTGCTGAATATTTATCAGGATTATTTTTAAAACGAGCTAACATTTCCATTCCAGCTTTTGGACGAGGGCCAAAACGAAAAGCTTCTTCATTATCCTCATTTACACCAATAATAATTGGAATAGAAGCAGCTCCATTTGTTTTGTATTTTTCCATTAAATCCATATTCTCATCTCTGAAAATATAATGTGTAGAAACGTTTAAGGCATTTGCAAATCGCTCTACAACTGGTAAAATTTGAGAAGCGTCACCACACCATCCCTCTGTAATAATTAATAATTTAAAATTATTTGCAGTCGATTTTATACGTGTTTCTTGAGTAGGATTTAATTTAAACGTTTTATAAACTCTATTCATACGTTGTAATCCCAACGCATAATATTGCACATATTCTTTCGGATCATCGTTTTCGATTTCATTTTCTAATTCATCTTCTACACGTGTGATATAATCTTCGTACGTTAAACCTTTGTTGATGTATTCTTCTAATTTCATTTGTTTATTATTTTATACAAATATAAAGTAATTCTACGAGCTTATTTTGTAACATAGATGACATAGTTTGTCGTTAAAATTTGGTAAATTGCGACTTTCTAAAGTAGAAAAATGTATCAAAATCCATTAAAGAAAACCATAGAATATTTGAAGGGAGCTGGTCCTGAGCGTGCTAAAACACTGCAAAGTGAATTCAGAATTTTTAGATACGAAGATTTGATACAACATTTTCCTTTTCGTTATGTTGATAAATCGAAATTTTATAAAATTTCTGAAATTTCATCTACAGCTGCCGAAATTCAATTAAAAGGCAAAATTGTTCAGTTAGAAGAAATAAATCAAGGTAAAGTAAAGCGTTTAGTTGGGAAGTTTCAGGATGGAACAGGAACGTTGGAATTGGTTTGGTTCAAGGTTTCATCTTGGCAAAAAGAGAAACTAAAAAATGATCTTTTCAAAGAAGTTGTGCTTTATGGGAAACCAAATTTATTCAATAACAATCTTAGTATTACGCATCCTGAGATAGAATTAGTTGAAGATGCTAAGAATATTCCACTTGGTTTATTTCCTATTTATCCAAGCACAGAAAAATTAACGAAAAAAGGAATTACAAATCGAGTTCTTCAGAAAATGATGATGAACCTTTTTGCTGAAAAAATCGATATTCCTGAAAATTTACCTCAAAATGTAATTGATCATTATAAATTAGTTGGACGAAATGAAGCCTTAAAAGCGATTCATTTTCCAAAGGATTTAACAGAATTAAATGCTGCTATTCGACGTTTAAAATTTGAAGAATTTTTCTTTCTGAATTTAGCTAATCTTTCTCAAAAAGCAGTTAATAAACAAAAGAATAGAAGTAATTCTTTTCCAGAAATTGGTCATTATTTCAATAGGTTTTACAACGAATATTTACCTTTTGAACTGACAAATGCTCAAAAAAGAGTGGTTAAAGAAATTCGCTCTGATCTTCGTCAACCTGCACAAATGAATCGTTTATTGCAAGGAGATGTAGGTTCAGGAAAAACAATGGTTGCATTGTTAACGATGTTGATCGCAGTAGATAATGGCTATCAAGCTGCTTTAATTGCGCCAACCGAAATTTTGGCACAACAACATTATGAAAGTATTACAGAATTATTGAACGGCTTAGATGTTTCTGTTGAATTGTTAACAGGTTCGGTCACGAAAAAAAGACGTCAACCAATTCTTGAGAATTTAGAAAATGGAAATCTAAAAATCATTATCGGAACACATGCCTTATTAGAAGATAACGTTATTTTTCAGAATTTAGGATTAGCGATTATTGATGAACAACATCGTTTTGGTGTGGCTCAACGTGCTAAATTTTGGCGTAAAGCTAAACTTCCACCTCACATTCTAGTGATGACAGCAACGCCAATTCCTCGGACATTATCTATGACAATGTATGGCGATTTAGATGTTTCTGTGATCGATGAGTTACCAAAAGGTAGAAAGCCAATAAAGACTCTTCATAAAACAGATGCGCATCGGTTAAGTGTTTTTAAATTTATGAAAGATGAAATTGCCAAAGGTCGTCAAATATATGTTGTTTATCCGTTAATTGAAGAGTCTGCAAAATTAGAGTTAAAAGATTTGATGGATGGTTACGAAAGTATTTCGCGTGCTTTTCCTTTACCAGAATATGGAATTAGTATAGTACATGGAAGGCAAAAGCCTGCTGATAAAGAATTTGAAATGAATCGTTTCAAAAATCATGAAACACAAATTTTAGTTGCAACAACTGTGATAGAGGTGGGTGTTAATGTGCCTAATGCTTCGGTAATGATTATCGAAAACTCTGAACGATTTGGACTTTCTCAACTGCATCAACTTCGTGGACGTGTAGGGCGAGGTGCAGAGCAATCCTATTGTATTTTGATGACAGGAGGAAAATTGAATGACGTTTCGAAACGTCGCATTCAAACGATGTGTCAAACCAATGATGGATTTCAAGTTGCAGAGGTAGATTTGGAATTGCGAGGTCCAGGTGATATGATGGGAACGCAACAAAGTGGTGTTCTAAATCTTAAAATTGCTGATTTGTCAAAAGATAAAGAAGTGTTGTATGCAGCAAGAAAATGTGTTGAAATTATCTTAAATCAAGACGCAACTTTGTCATCACCAATTTATCAAAATACAAAAAAATATTTTATCGAAAATCATAAAGATAAAGTAGGTTGGAGTCAAATTTCTTAAAATTTAACATTAAATAAATAGGTAAAAATTTTTTTGGTATAATATGTGATGTTTTTAAATGAATTTATAAATATCGCGTATAATAGGAAACTTTTAATTTTATTAAGCATGTTAAAATGAATTAACAAAATAATTATTTTTTAACATAATATTAGCGTCAACCAAAAACACACACAGATTATGATGTACACAAATTTAGAACTTATTAGAACTCCGCAAGGGGTAGAGGTTGAAGGAAACTCATTATGGAAGTTTAATCAACATTTGAATGTAATGATTTTGATCGCTAATGAATCAATAAAAATAAAACCAACAGTTTCGTTTCAACGTTTCAGAAAATATTAATCCATATAATAGGTAAACCGCTGTATAGCGGTTTTTTTTATGAATTTTATAAATCAACAGTTCTGGTATAGTATTAATTTATTAATCTATTGTAAAATAATATATCTATGATTTGAGTTGACTAATTTGTTGAGACTTAATTATTATAAAAATTAATTATATCTAATAGATTTTATAGATTTGATTTATAGTTTGACTGGTTATAGTTTTGTGGTGTCTTAAAATAATAAATAAAGATTAAAACTATAATTATGATCAAAAGAAGTTTCGTACTAGGATTAGCTTTTCTATCTACTGTTGCATTTTCACAACAATTAACTACAAATACAGGGGCTCCTGTTGGAGATAATCAAAACTCTAAAACATTAGGCAATAACGGGCAAGTTTTATTAGAAGATATTCATCTCATTGAAAAATTAGCAGCTTTTGACCGAGAGCGTATTCCAGAACGTGTTGTTCATGCGAGAGGAGCTGGAGCTTTTGGTGAATTTGTAGCAGAGCAAGATTTTTCTGAGGTTACTATGGCTGATTTCTTATCACAAGCTGGAAAAAAAACACCATTATTTGTGCGTTTTTCAACAGTAACTCATCAACAAGGTTCACCAGAAACATACCGTGATCCACGTGGTTTTGCAGTGAAATTTTATACGGAGCAAGGTAACTACGATTTAGTTGGAAATAATTTACCAGTTTTCTTTATTCGTGATGCGATTAAATTTCCAGATATGGTTCATGCTTTCAAACCTTCTCCATTGACAAACGGTGCTTCTGACCCTAATCGCGTATTTGATTTCTTTTCTAATCTTCCAGAATCGACGCATATGTTAACGTGGTTATTTTCTGATTACGGAATACCTGCGAATTATCGTCAGATGGAAGGGAATGGTGTACATGCTTACAAATGGGTAAATAATAAAGGTGAAGTGACCTATGTAAAATACAAATGGAAGCCTCAACAAGAAGTGAAGAACTTAACACAGCAAGAAGCAAACGAAATTCAATCTACAGCTATTGAACATGCAACGTTGGATCTACATCAAGAAATCGAAAAAGGAAATTTTCCAAAATGGGATTTATATGTTCAAATGTTAAAAAGAGAAGATTTTGAACGTTTAGATTTCAATCCTGTTGATGTCACAAAAGTTTGGCCAGAATCTATAGCTAAATTAATTAAAGTTGGAACAATGACGCTGAAAGAGAATCCGACAAATTATTTTCAACAAGTGGAGCAAGCTGCTTTTGCGCCTGCTACATTAGTACCAGGTATCGAAGCATCAGAAGATAAATTGTTACAAGGTCGATTATTTTCTTACACAGATACACAGCGCCACCGTTTAACAGGGAATTTTCAACAAATTCCTGTAAATGCAGCAAAAACTCAAGTCAAAACATACAACCAAGATGGTTATATGTCATTACGTGAACAAAAAGGTGATGTAAATTATCAACCATCGACAAATGTTCCTGAAGTGGTAGATAACGCAAAATTCAATTATTCAAAATCAGTTTTTCCTGCAGGAACGACAACTACTCAGCATGTGATTGATAAAGAAAATAACTTTGCACAAGCAGGTGATTTGTATCAATCTTTTTCTAAGAAGGATCAAGAAAATTTAATTAAAAATTTATCAGGAGCATTAAATACAGTGAAAAATAAAGTTATCGTTCACAAAATGATTGCCCATTTTTATCAAGCAAATAATGAATATGGTACACGTTTAATGAAAGCAACCAATATTTCTATAAATGATGTAAAACAATACTTACCAAAATAATAAATTAATGGATTGGAGTCGATTGGTTTTGACTCCATGACTTTCTGAAAAATAAAATATATGAAAAAATTATTCTTAGCATTCGTCTTTTTTCTAACAACTTACACAGTAATTGCACAAGATTTATATACTGCGTCAAGAGAGAATGATATTGCATTAATCGAACAATTAATTACAAAAGGTGCAGATGTTAATCAGGCTAATGATAGAGGTTTTACTCCTTTGATTTTAGCGGTTTATAATGATAACAAGGAAGCGGTTTTGTCCTTGTTAAAAAATGGAGCGAATCCAAATGCTCAGGATAAATCGGGTAACAATGCCTTGATGGGAGCTGCGTTTAAAGGTTATCAAGAAATGGTAGATGTTTTATTAGCTCACCAAGCAGATGTAAACCAAGTTAATTTTAATGGAGCTACTTCATTAATTTTTGCAGTTACGTTTGGTAGAAATGATATTGCTAAAAAGTTGATTGAAAAAGGTGCAGATCTTAATATTAAAGACTTTAATGGAAAGACAGCAAAAGATCATGCGTTATTGCAAGAAAATAAAGAAATGATCGAATTGTTAACAACAATGTAATCAATAAGTTTAATTCATAAAAAAAAGCAGTAATCCAGAGATTACTGCTTTTTGAATAGTGAATGGAAAAAAAAATTATGAATTTGTAGAAGTAAAGGCTGCGCCGATACTTCTTCTTGTGAATTCATGTATTAGTTCGTCTAAAACAGACGCGTCTTCTATTGTAGAAGGAATTGTAAATGGTGTTCCATCTGCAATTTGAGTTAAAGTTTTACGCAAAATCTTACCACTTCGAGTTTTTGGTAAGCGATCAACTTTAATCGTTGTTTTATAGCATGCTATTCCTCCAATTTCTTTACGTAACAAAGCAATTAAATCTTTTTCAATTTCTTCTTCAGTTTTTGTTGCGTTTTCTTTTGTAACAATAAATCCGATTGGAACTTGACCTTTCAATTCATCTTTTATTCCAACAACAGCACATTCCGTTACATCAGGATGAGAAGAAACTAATTCTTCCATTGTAGCTGTGCTTAATCTGTGTCCTGCAACATTTATAATATCATCTGTTCGACCAGTGATAAAGACAAATCCATTTTCGTCTTTGTAACCACCATCTCCTGTTAGATAATGATCAGGAAATTGTTGAAAATATCCTTTAATAAATCGGTGTTCGTTTCGCCATAAACTTGCCATACATCCAGGAGGAAGTGGAAGTTTGATTACAATAGGCCCTTCTTCATTTATATCATTTTCGATTCCTTCCTCGTTTACGATTTTGATGTTGTATCCAAAAACAGGAAGTCCTGCAGCGCCAGGTTCTGGCATTATTTCTTGTAATCCTGTACATATACCTAACATTGGCCATCCACTTTCTGTTTGCCACCAATGATCAATAACGGGACGTTTCGAAATTTCTTTTAACCAATAATATGTAGAAGTATCGCATCGTTCTCCAGCTAAAAACAAACGTTTTAAACTCGTTGTATCATATTGTTGAAATAATTTTCCTTCTGGATCCTCTTTTCGTATTGCACGAATTGCTGTTGGAGCAGTAAATACATTTTTTATTTTGTATTCTTCAACCATTCGCCAAAACGCACCAGCATCTGGAGTTTTGATAGGTTTACCTTCATATATAACAGTTGTTACGCCATAAATCAAAGGAGCATATACAATATAAGAATGTCCAACAACCCATCCGATATCACTTGCTGTAAGAATCGTGTCACCAGGTTCTAAATCATAAAAATATTTCATGGTTGAATTTAGAGCGGTTGCGTAGCCACCTGTATCACGAACAACACCTTTAGGAGTTGAAGTTGTACCAGATGTATACAGAATATATAATGGATGTGTACTCGGAACTTCTATTGGTTCTACAGGTTCGTGTTTATACATTTCATCGTATGTATGTACATTAGCTGCAGATAAATCGTCGCTGTGATTTGGACGTTCGAAAATGATAATATCTTTTGGTTTATATATCGTTAAATTAATAGCTTCATCAATTAAAGGTTTGTAATTGATTTGACGGTTAACTTCTACACCATAAGAAGATGAAATAATGACATCTGGTTGAGCGTCATCAATTCTAATCGCTAATTCTGGAGCAGCAAAACCTCCAAATACCACCGAATGTATTACACCAATTCTTGAACATGCCAACATAGCTACAATAGCTTCAGGTATCATCGGCATATAAATAATGGCTGTATCGCCTTTCGTTAGTCCTAATGAAGTTAATCCACCTGCAAAACGACTAACTTTATCTAATAATTCGTTGTATGTTATTTTCTGTTTAACTCCAGTTACGGGTGAATCATATATTAACGCATTTTGTTCGCCACGACCAGCTTTAATATTTTCCTCTAAAGCCAAACGGCTCATGTTGATTTTTCCATCTACAAACCATGAATAATAGCCATTTTCATTTTTTCTTAAAATTTCTTCAGGGTAAGTTGACCAAGCCAATTTGTAAGCTTCCTCTTTCCAAAAGAGTTCGGGTTCTTCAATACTTTTTGAGTATAAAGTTTTGTAATCCATTTGTGTGTGTGTTGTGTTTTATTTGTTGCATTAAATTACGAATTGTTTTTATTTGATAAATTATTATTTGATTAATTATTTTAAGACAGCGAGGAAATTTATATTCTTAATAAATTTATAGACATTTGAATGAGTAAATGGGAAAAACGTCAGTTAAAAATCGTTAATTTTTGTCAAATTGATAGTATATGAAATACACATTAAAAATCTATTCATTGTTATTTTCTTAAATTTACAATTTAAATATGCAAAATAACAGATATATAAATAGAAAATATCGTATATTTATTTGAACAAAAGCAGATAAATAAAGGTTTGACTAACTTTTTTAAACAATAATATAAAATACTAACATTACCATAAATACAAATAAATGACGCCCCACGTTATTACAAATGAACAATTAGAAAAAGAGAACATCGAAATAACAAGACGTTATAAAGAGATGCTCCAAAATACATATGTTACGCTGTCCGATGACGATAAAAAATTAATTCGCAAAGCATTTGATTTGGCTGTTGATGCGCATAAAGACCAACGCAGGAAAACAGGTGAACCATATATTTATCATCCGATAGCTGTTGCAAAAATAGTTGCTGACGAAATTGGTCTTGGAGCAACCTCTATTGCTGCAGCCCTAATGCACGATGTAGTAGAAGATACAGATTATACTTTAGAGGATATTGAGAAACTTTTTGGGAAAAAGATTGCTAAAATTATTGATGGATTAACAAAAATTGCAATTTTAAATAAACAAGATGTTTCGATTCAATCAGAAAATTACAAAAAGCTTTTATTGACTTTGTCAGAAGATGTTCGTGTGATTTTGATTAAAATCGCAGATCGTCTTCACAATATGCGTACACTTGAGAGTATGCGAGAAGACAAACAATTGAAAATTGCTTCTGAAACCATTTTTATTTATGCACCTTTAGCTCATCGAATGGGATTATATAACATTAAATCTGAATTAGAAGATTTGAGTTTAAAATATACCAAACCAGATGCATACTACAACATTGAGCATAAGTTAACGGAAACTGAAGCAGAAAGAAAAAAATACATTGATGATTTCTGTAAATTAATCTCAGAAAAATTAGAAGCCGAAGGGCTGGAGTTTGAGATTAAAGGGCGTTCAAAATCGATTAATTCTATTTATAGAAAGACAATAAATCAAGGAATCCCTTTCGAAGAGGTGTTTGATTTATTTGCTATTCGTGTCATTTATCGTTCGGATAGAAAAAATGAAAAATTCTTAGCTTGGAAAATCTATTCTTTAATTACGGATATATTTATACCAAATCCTAAACGTATGCGCGATTGGATTTCTCAACCAAAAACAACAGGTTACGAATCGCTTCACGTGACTGTGATGGGACCACAAGCACGTTGGGTTGAAGTTCAGATTCGTTCCGAAAGAATGGATGAAGTAGCAGAGATGGGGATTGCTGCACATTATAAATACAAAGAAAATGTCTCAAACGATGAAACGAAAGTGGATGAATGGATTCACCAAGTTCGTGAAATGTTAGAGCAAGAAGATACAAAAGATGCAATTGAATTTATGGACAATTTCAAATTCAATTTGTATTCAAAAGAAATCTATGTTTTTACGCCAAAAGGAGATTTGCATTCGCTACCAAAAGGAGCAAGCTCGTTAGACTTCGCCTACTCAATTCACTCGAATGTTGGTGATCACTGTTTGGGAGCAAAAGTCAATGGAAAATTGTATCCTTTATCGCATCAATTACAAAGTGGAGATCAGGTAGAAATTATTACTTCGACGCAACAAAAACCAAAATTAGAATGGTTAGATTATGTCGTAACAAGTAAAGCGAGAAGTAAAATTAAAGCTTCTTTAAATTCGGATAAACGTAAAATTGCCGATGAAGGAAAAGAAATTATTCAACGTAAATTGAGACACTTAAAGGTTGATTTTAACGAAAATACAGTTAATCAGTTACAGCAATACTTTAAGTTAGGTTCAAGTATGGATGTATTTTATAATGTTGCTATGGGAATTATAGACAACAATGATTTACGTAAGTTTGCAGAACGCAATTCTGGTTTTACTGGTTTAATCAATCGATTTAGAAAATCAACATTCAATACAACGAAGAAAGAAGATATTCCTGTTGATAAAACAAAATTAGATAGTCTTGTTTTTGGAAATGATGAGGAACGTTTAGATTATGAATTAGCAAGCTGTTGTAATCCAATTGCAGGAGATAAAGTATATGGATTTATTACCGTTTCGAAAGGGATAAAAGTACATAAAGTTGATTGTCCTAACTCTGTTTCGTTACAAGCAAATTATGCTTATAGAATTATTAAGGCTAAATGGATTGATTCTTCTCAACAAGAATTTAAAGCACTGATTGAACTTCAAGGATTAGATCGTTCGGGAATGGTAAGTGATATTACATTGGTGATTTCGAAAAATAATTCCTTGAATATGCACAGTATTAATTTGTCTGAAGATGCAGGTATTTTTGATGGAAAAATTACAGTTTCTGTTAAAAATAAAGCAGAATTAGAAAAAATTATGATGGAATTAAAGAATATCGAGGGAATTCAATCTGTTAAGAGAACATATAAAAATTAGTTTTAGTCGAAATTAATCCAAATCGTTAAGATAGAAAGAGTAAAACAAAAAATCCAACTTAATGTTGGATTTTTTTATTTGCTGAGGTTACTAACAAAGGCACAAAGTTACACAAATCTTTTTGATAAAATCGCTTCATTTCTGTTGAATAATCTTGTTAATTTTACATCCCGAAAACAAACAACTCACGATGAACAGACAAAACTACAATCCGATCGAAGAAGTACTTGAAAGAATCAAAGAAAAAGGAGGTTGGGTTAATACACATTCACATTTAGACAGAGCTTATTCGTTAACTTCGGACACTTTCGCTTTATCAAATTCATATTTAAAAGAAAAATGGCACTTAGTTGATGACATGAAACGTAATTCATCTGTTGATGACATTTATTTCCGTATGGAAAAAGCAATTAACTTTATGTTAGAGCAAGGTTGTCAAGCAATTGGTTCTTTTATTGATGCAGATGAAGTGATCGAAGATCGTAGTATTCAAGCCGCTCAGCGCTTAAAAGATAACTACGGGAAAGACATCGAAATGCGTTTTGCAAATCAAGTGTTGAAAGGTGTTATTGAACCAAAAGCACGCGAATGGTTTGACATGTCTTCTGATTTTGTGGATATTATCGGTGGTTTACCAGCCAAGGATTTTGGTAGAGAAGAAGAGCATTTAGATATTTTATTATCTACAGCAAAGGCAAAAAACAAATTGGTACATGTGCATGTCGATCAGTTTAATACTGATGAAGAGATTGAAACAGAGCAATTAGCATTGAAAACAATAGAGCACGGAATGCAAGGAAAAGTTTCAGCAGTGCACTCTATATCTGTTGCGGCGCATCCCCGAAAATACCGTTATGAGTTATATGATTTAATCAAAAAAGCAGATATGCACATTGTATCTTGTCCAACTGCTTGGATAGATCACAATCGTACAGAGCGTTTAGCGCCCTCTCATAATTCAATTACGCCTGTTGATGAAATGATTCCAAGAGGAATTAATGTTGCATTTGGAACAGATAATATCAATGATATTTACAAACCTTTCTCTGACGGACATTTACTTACAGAATTGCGTGTAATGTTAGAATCTTGTCACTTCTATGATGTGGAACAACTTTCGAATATTGCAACTGTAAATGGCTTGAAAGCTTTAGGAATTAAAAAATAAAATGTATATTTATACAGAAATTAAATCTCGCTAATTGCGGGATTTTTTTTGAAAAAAAATAAAAAACCACAAAAAATATGCGATTAAATGTACAGAATGAAACGGCACAGCTACAAACTGTAGTTTTGGGTCGAGCAGAATCTAATGGAGTCAATCCAACACTTGATCAAACTTTCGATGCAAAATCTTATGAAACTGTAAAAAATAATGATTATCCCATAGAAGAAAAATTGATTGAGGAGATGTCAGAATTTGAACAAGTTTTAAAAAAATATGAAGTAGAAGTTTTACGTCCAACTTTAATAGAAAATTGTAATCAAGTTTTTTCTCGTGATGTCGGATTTGTGATTGAAGATGAATTTTTTATAGCGAATATTATTCCAGATCGTTTTGAAGAATTGCAAGCTTATCGCGATATTAAACGTTTGTTTAAAGGGAATAAAATCAATGCTTTACCTGAAGAAGTATATGTAGAAGGTGGAGATGTTATTTTGTACAACGATTATATTTTTGTCGGAACTTACAAACAAGCTGATTTTAAACAATTCAAAACTGGACGTACAAATGTTCAATTTGTAGAGTATATCAAAGCTAAATTTCCAAATAAGAAAGTCTTAGATTTCGAATTGAAAAAGAATGACCAAGATCCGTACGAAGGTATTTTGCATTTAGATTGCACGTTTAATCCTGTTGGAAAAGACAAAGCAATTATTTACAAAGAAGGATTCTTATTTGAACATGAATATCAGCAAATAGTTGGTATTTTTGGAAAAGAAAATCTTTTCGAAGTAACGAAAGAAGAAATGTATTGGATGAATCCAAATGTTTTTTCTATTTCTCCTGAAGTAGTCGTTTCTGAGAAAAATTTTACGCGTTTAAATGATCATTTAGAAAATGTATGGAATATAAAAGTTGAACGGATTAATTACCGAGAAGTCTCTAAAATGGGAGGTTTATTAAGATGTTCGACTATGCCTTTAATCCGAAAATAACATGAAACAAAAACAATATACATCAACTATTTTAATGGTTGAACCGACAGCTTTTTACTACAATCCAGAAACAGCTGTTAACAATTATTTTCAAACCGAAACAACAGAATCGCACGAAGATATTCAGAAAGAAGCTTTGTCAGAATTCCAAGGAATGGTTTCGGCTTTACGCTCAAAAGGTGTTAATGTCATTACGATAAAAGATACCGCTTCACCACATACGCCAGATTCGATTTTTCCAAACAATTGGATTTCTTTTCACGATAACGGAAATGTTGTCTTATACCCAATGTTTGCAAAAAATAGAAGAGAAGAACGTCGCGAAGAAGATGTATTGAGCTTATTAGAAGAGAAAGGATTTCACATCGAAGATGTGATTGATTTTACATCCGCTGAAGAGGATGAGATTTTCTTAGAAGGAACAGGAAGTATTATTCTTGATCGCGAAAATGAATTGGCTTATGCTTGTGTTTCTCAACGTACAGATGAGGATTTGTTAATTGAATTTTGTGAGGAATTAGAATATACACCAGTTATTTTTCAAGCCAATCAAACAGTTAACGGTGAGCGTAAACCTATTTATCACACTAATGTAATGATGTGTATAGCAGATAAATATGCGATTATTTGTTTGGATTCTATCGATGATAAGAAAGAAAAGAAAGCGGTTTGCGAGTATATTTTAGAATCTGGAAAAGAGATTATTCCAATTACAGAAACGCAAATGCATCAATTTGCTGGAAATATGTTGCAAGTTGGTGGTTTAGGACAATCATATTTGGTAATGTCGCAGACAGCTTATAATTCATTAACAGAAGATCAAATTTCTAAGATTGAAAACTATAATCCAATTTTACCTGTTAAGATTGATTTGATTGAAAAATTAGGAGGAGGAAGCGCTCGATGTATGATGGCAGAGGTATTCTTACCAAAAAAATAAATAGTTAAAAGGCTACAATTTGTAGCCTTTTTTAATTATACTCAGTTAAATTTTTCCAAAATCGCTTTGGCATCAATTGCATCTGTAATTTCGAGTTTTTTCTCGCCTCAATCGTTGTCGAATGAAAATAGGATTTCCATAATTCTTGGTACAAATTTTCATCCACATCAATGTATTCGGTAGGTAATGTTGTAGATTTTGGAGTGAAATTTAATTGTATTTGATGAACTTGTTTTGAATTTTTATCATAGTAAATTCCATATTTTCGAATACTATCGTAAATAATCCAATTTTGATCCGCATACCTTTTTCTAAAATGATGGATAATCAAAGGTAAAATATTGTATTTGGGTTCTGTTTTAGCAAAAAATAAATCTTGATTAATCTTTTCAAAACGGATAAATGCTTCATGATGATGCTTTTCGCGATGAACTGAACGATACATTTTCATTACATAAAGCACAAACTCATTTCCGTAATTTAATTGTATTGCAGTTGATTCATTAATTATTAAACAACAATAATGAAAGAGTTTTTCAAACGCTTCTTTTTCTTCTGACAAAAAAACGGCTTGTAAAGCTTTGTAACTTGTTGAATTTAATTTGTTTTTTAAGCTTTTATACACCCTTTCCGCTTTTTGTTCATCTGTAACTACTATATATTCATCGTCGAACATCGATGGTAAAAAATCCCTTTGCGAAACAATTTTTATTTGCTGAGGTTTTCGAACATAATAATCAAAAATTAATGTCAAAAATCCTTCGAAACTATTATCAAAAACATAGCGTTCCATTAGTCGAAAAGATTTAATTGATTAGGTTGATTTTTAAGGTATTTACTTTTACTCGTACTCAATATTCGATGTTTAATCTGAGATCCAAGTAAATCCTTTTGTTGGTATTGATCATCAGCGCATGTCATAAAAAATTTAACCCGGTTATAAGCAATTCCTAATTTTTTTAATTGATAAGCATAAATTTTTCCAAATCTTCGAGCAGTAATTATTTTCTTTGCTGATTGAACACCAATTCCTGGAATTCGTAGAATTAAATGATAATCTGCGGTATTAATATCAATCGGATAAAGATGTAAATTTCTTAAGGCATAACTTAATTTTGGATCAATATCCGTATCGAGATGTGGATTTTGTTGATTTAAAATTTCTTTGACATCAAACTGATAAAAACGCATCAACCAATCTGTTTGATAAAGTCGATTTTCTCTAAGTAATGGTGGTTGAGTACCAATAGAAGGTAGCATCTTATCATTGTGATTGATTGGAATGAATCCTGAATAATAGACACGTTTAAGTTTGAAATTATTGTAATATTGATTAGCCGTATACATAATTTCCATATCATTTTCGGGTGTCGCACCAATCACCATTTGTGTAGATTGTCCAGCGGGCACAAATGTTGGGGTTGACTTTATTAATTTTCGTTCTGCATTATATTCAGTCATTTGTTGTTGAATAAAGGCCAAAGGTTTTTTTACATCTTCGTGCGATTTTTCAGGTGCAACTAATTGAAGACCTTTTTCAGTTGGCATCTCCAAATTAATTGACATTCTATCAGCATACAATCCTGCTTCTTTTAATAACTCGTCACTTGCGCCAGGAATAGTTTTAAGATGAATGTAGCCATTAAAATTTTCTTCTAAACGTAATTTTTTTGCTATCAAAAGCAAACGTTCCATTGTGAAATCAGCATTTTTGAAGATTCCAGAACTTAAGAATAATCCTTCTATGTAATTTCGTCTATAAAAGTTAATAGTTAAATCTACCACTTCTTGTACAGTAAAAGCAGCTCGTTTTACATCATTACTTTTTCGTGATACACAAAATGCACAATCGTAAATACAGTGATTGGTCAACAGAATTTTTAATAATGATACACAGCGACCATCTTCTGTAAAAGAATGACAAATGCCAGATTGAGAAGCATTTCCTAATCCAATGCTTGTGTTTTTCCGTTTACTTCCACTCGATGAGCATGAAACATCATATTTTGCTGCATCAGCTAAAATACTCAACTTTTCATTAATCCGATCAAAATTCATTTTATTCAGCTTTTTGCAAAAAAAATAATTTAAACAGACATAAGATGTCGTTTATAAAAAAAATAACATCACGAATTATTCGTATTCCAAATTTATTAATAGTTCAGTTTTTAAACGGCTAATAAAATTGCAATCCAATTCGGATAAAAGAAAATCAATTAATTGAAACAAAAAATCTCGATGAATAAAGTTGAAAATAAACGTTTTTTCGTTGGTATAGAAATAAAAATCGTATCGTCTAAAATAACCTGAAATAGATATAACTTCAAGCGTTATCAATTCTTCAGGACGAAAATAGTCACTTAATTTAGCACGATAATCTTGAATTTTCCGCACTGAATTAGTTGTAGAATCGACATATTCTAAATTCAAATCTTCGATTTCGTCACTATAAAATTGTATTGCAAATTCATTTTTAGGATAATCATTTATGTACAAGTTGAAACGATTATCTTTTTGATACAATTGAAATAGTCGATTAAATTCTTGCACATTTTTTATCATAATAAAACGAGATAAATGGTTGATTAGAATAAAGTTAATAACATTTAGTTAAACAATCAAATAAAAAAGAGCCAAATTTATTGACTCTTTGTGTTATTCGTAACGAATTGTTCTTGTTGTGTTTGAAATTGGTTGATCAAAGTTTTTCACGTATTGTGTTCTTTTTGTCCAATTTTTGTGATTATCATATTGGTATTTGATTGTCGAAATATGCTTAACTTTTCCAGTTTCATCTAACATTACTTCTTCTGTCATGTTATTGTTGTCGTCAAATTTTCGGAGATATTTATTGACAGCTTTGTTATCTTTATCCAAATAAATTTCTTCAATCGGATTGCCTTTAGCATCGTTTTTATAATCTAATGTATAAGATCCTTGGTTATATTTTACCTGTGTTTTAACTAAAAAACCATTTTGATACAAATGATTTTTTTCGATAAAAATATCATTATCCTCCAATAAGTTCGATTCGTGTTCGTAAGTAATGTTTTGATTCTGATCTAATTTGTATTCTATTTTTACAACATTGACATCATTTTCACTTTTTGTCACAATGTAACCTTCGGGCGTATATTCGTAATCAAAGTTAAAAATCAAACTTTCATCCGTATTTTTTAATTCTCTCGAAGCTAATTTGTTGGTGTCGTTGTAATTAAAAGATTCTGAAAAAGATACATTTCCTTCTTCATCAAAATAATCACGTTTAGTTGGATTTCCTGCTGTATTGTAGGTTGATTTTGTATAATATTCTTGATCGTATCCTTCGATATGCATCATTCGAATTCGTGCTTTTTGCATAGATTCCTCAATGAAAATAGGATTTCCAAAGACGTCATTTTGTACTAATTCAGATTTTTGTGCAAAAGCAAAATTCGAAAATAGTAAAGCGATTAATGAAATATTTTTTAACATAATATTGTATTATTTAGTTCTTATTGATTAAAGTTGATTCAAAATTAATAGAAAAATCTTGATTTCTTGACCTATTTAAATGTCAACGTAAAAACAAGAACTTATATTTGAAAAAAAATATTAAATGAGCACAAAATTTAAATTATTAGGAAGTCAACCTGCTTTTATAGATGTATCCTTGTTATTCATTCGTTTGGCTGCTGGTGGATTTATGTTTACGCATGGTTTTGGAAAATTACAAAAATTAGTCAATGGAAATTTTGAATTTGGAGATCCAATAGGATTAGGTCCAGAAATTTCGTTAGGATTAACTGTTTTTGCAGAAATATTATGTGCATTTTTAGTTTTGGTTGGACTTTTTACACGTTTAGCATCAATTCCATTAATTATTACCATGTTGGTAGCTGTTTTTATTGTACATGCTGACGATGATTTTGGTAAAAAAGAATTAGGTTTATTCTATTTAATTAATTATTTCGTTTTATTTTTATCAGGTGCAGGAAAATATTCGTTGGATCGATTAATTCTAAAAAAATGATAAAAATAATTACGTTTGGTTTATTGATTTGTTCAACTGCATTATTTGCTCAATCTAAAAATATGAAGAATAAAACCTATAAACCTTTGACTGGAGCTGAAGTTACTTTAGTAAAAGAAAAAAAATCGTACGAAACATTTCGAGTTTTATTAACAACTTCTGATGAAGATCTTACTGTGTTGAAAGCCCAATCTATTGACATAGATACCAAAGATCCAAATATTAAACTATTGGCGGATCGTATGTATGCAACTGTGCAAGACGAGGCAAGTAAAGGTGTTGGGATTGCGGCACCACAAATTGGCATAAATAGAAATGCCGTTTGGGTACAACGTTTTGATAAAGAGGGTGAACCTTTTGAGTTTATCATCAATCCAAAAATTACGTGGTATTCGGATATTGTTCGTTATGGAAGAGAAGGTTGTTTGTCGATTCCAGATATTTTTGGAAAAGTACATAGAAGTTTAGTTCTTCGATTAGAATATTTTGATTTGGATGGGCATTTTCATGATGAAACAGTAGAAGGTTTTACTGCTGTAATTTTTCAACATGAATACGATCATTTAATCGGAACATTGTTTACAGATCGAATCAAAGAGCAAAAAAAGCTGAATTATGTAAAAGCAGAAGTCATGAACGATGTTTTTTATTTAAAGAAAACATCAACAGACGTTGACACAGAAGATGATGAAGATTAAAAATATCTTAAAGTTATCAAAAGTATTATGCTTAGCATAGTTTTTAGTTTAATTTTGCAGTTCTAAATTACGTATAAATTGTTAGCACACACTACATATACTCATCCCACAAGTGCAGAATGGGTCACTTTTGTTCATGGAGCAGGAGGAAGTTCAACGATTTGGTTTAAACAAATTCGTGAATTTCGTAAGCATTTTAATGTTGTTCTTTTGGATTTGAGAGGACATGGTCGTTCGAAAAATAACCTTAAATCGCTTTTTGAAAAACGCTATACGTTCGAATCTGTAGCGAAAGATGTGATTGATGTATTGGATCATTTAAAAATTAAACAAACACATTTTGTTGGAATGTCTTTGGGAACAATTGTTATTAGACAGTTGGCAGAAGATTATTCAGAACGTTTCAAATCGATGATTATGGGTGGAGCAATCATGAAGATGAATTATCAAAGTCGCTTTTTAATGACCGTTGGTAATATGTTCAAACATATGATTCCGTATTTAGTTTTGTACCGTATTTTCGCTTTTGCCATTATGCCGAGAAGTGCACACAAAGAATCGCGCAATTTATTTATTAATGAAGCGAAGAAACTCTATCAAAAAGAATTTCTAAAGTGGTTCAAACTAACAGCAGATATCAATCCGTTGTTAAAATGGTTTAGAGAAGTAGAGCTTAATATACCTACACTTTATATTATGGGTTCAGAAGATCATATGTTTTTACCGTCAATTGAAAACTTAATAAAATCACACACCAAAAATTCTGAATTGATTGTCATTGAGGATTGTGGACATGTTGTGAATGTTGATCAACCTCAGATTTTTAACGAAAAAGTTATTGCGTATATTAATACGATAAAATAAAAGCTTCAACTCAGTTGAAGCTTTTATTTATTTAACAACTTTTTATACTCCAATTTCAAAATCCAATTAATTTGTATTTAGTGTAAACTCAATAATTTATATATAAACACAATCATTTTATAATATGTTCATTTCTAATTGATTTGGTCTGTTTTTTGGTGAAGGAAAATAGTTAGGTTGTTTTTTAAAAATTTTAATTTATTGTTAAATTTTTTAAAAAAAACACAGTTAGTTCTGTTTTAACCGAACTAACTTGTATATATTTGCAGCGTTTTATAGACTAAACACATTATGAATATAGATAATCATGCAGGTAACATGGACTTATTCTGTAGTTTTAGTGCTTTTTTAGAGAAAACGTATAAGTTTCCTCCTTTAACAGCAAAATTGCAGGCATATATGGTTTTAGAATCAAATGAAGAAGGGTTTACTTTTGAAGAACTTTTAGAAGTTTTTAACGTAAGTAAGAGTTCTTTGTCTAATTCGATTAACTACTTGCTATCGATGAAACATATTGAATATATAAACAAGATTAATTCTCGTAAAAGATATTTTAGATTAAATTTTAATTATTTGATAGAGAAGTTAGATTTTTTATATGATATGATTTCACAGGATATTGTTTTTACAGATCGTATAAAAGAACATAAAATGTTAAATAACTCGCTTTCGAAAAATATTGAAAACAGGGTAATTGATATTTATTTAGATCATTTAAATCAGACGAAGTCTTTGTTAGGCGAAACAATAGAAAAAATTAATAAAATTCAACTAGAAAATAAGTAAAAGTAATATGAAAAACGTTAACGTTATGATGGTTGGTGCTTTGGCTATTGCGCTAAGTTCTTGTGGTAAAAAGGACAATGCAAGAGCACAAGCACAAGGTCCGACACCTTATCCAGTTGTTGATGTACCAACAAGAGTGGTGACAAGTTATGATGAATATCCGACAAATATTGAAGGAGTTGTGAATAACGAGGTCCGTGCGAAAATTCAAGGATACATTACAGAAGTTTATGTTGATGAAGGTCAATATGTACAAGCTGGTCAACCTTTGTTTAGATTAGAAACAAATGTATTAACTCAAAACGCTGATGCTGCAAGATCAGGAGTTGGAGCAGCGCAAGCGAGTGTAAAGTCAGCACAAGCAAATGTAAATGCAGCTAAAGCATCTGTTAATGCTGCGCAAGTGGAAGTGGATAAATTAACTCCTCTTGTTCAGAAAAATATTATAAGTAATGTACAATTAGAAACAGCAAAAGCAAATTTAGCAAAAGCTCAGGCAAGTTATAATCAGGCTTTGGCAGCTGTGGGACAAGCTCAAGCAGGTGTTACACAAGCTCAAGCAAATTATAAAGGTGCTCAAGCAAATGTAGATTATTCTGTTGTACGCGCTCCAATAAGTGGAGTATTAGGTTCTATTAACTTCCGTCAAGGAACATTAGTAGGTCCTACAGATCAAACTCCTATCACAACAGTATCAAAAACAAATCAAGTTTATGCTTACTTTTCGATGAATGAGAAAGAATATTTAAATTTTATTACAAAATCTGAAGGATCAACTTTAAAAGATAAATTAAACAAAATTCCAGCAGTTGAATTAGTATTAGCTAATGGGGATGTTTATCCTGAAAAAGGTAAAATACAAACTGTAACAGGTCAAATTAACCCAACAACAGGTACAATTGATTTCCGTGTTACGTTTAACAACGAGGCTAAACTTTTGGCAAATGGTAATTCAGGACGTATTCGTGTTCCAAAAACTTATGTTGATGTATTGGTTGTGCCAGAAGCTGCAACGTTTGAACAGCAAGGTATGACTTATGTTTACAAAGTAACAAAAGATACAGCTTACGCAACTCCAATTACTGTTGTAGAAAGAGCGAATAATATTGCAGTTGTAAAAGATGGAGTGAAAAAAGGTGATAAAGTTGTTGCACAAGGTGTAGGTAAATTGAGAGATAAGACTGCCGTTAAACCAATGCCAGCAAACTTTGATACAATCGTAAATTCTACAAAAACAGTATTCTAATTGGATAAATTATGTTAAAAACCTTTATTGAAAGACCCGTACTGTCTACGGTTATTTCTATTATCATACTTATATTGGGTATTCTGGGGCTTACTGCGCTACCAGTTACTCAATATCCAGACATTGCGCCAGCTACTGTAAAAATTTCTGCTTCATATCCTGGAGCGAATGCGAAAACAGTAATGGAGTCTGTAATTATTCCGATCGAGGAACAGGTGAATGGGGTTGAAGGAATGGATTATATTCAATCTACAGCTTCTAACAATGGATCTGCATCTATTGATGTAGTTTTCAAACCTGGTGTTGATGGGGATATCGCGCAAGTAAACGTTCAAAATCGTGTTGCACGTGCTACACCTTTATTACCTTCAGAGGTAACTCGTTCTGGTGTTGTTACACAAAAGCAACAAACTTCGGCATTGATGTTTACATCTTTCTATTCAACTAATCCTAAGTATGACGAAATATACTTACAAAATTACTTGAATATTAATATTATTCCTGCATTAAAACGTGTAAATGGTGTAGGTGATGCTCAAGTTTTTGGAGCGATGACTTATTCTATGCGTATTTGGTTAGACCCTTCTCGTATGGCAAGTTATGGCTTGATACCTTCAGATGTTTCTGCAGCATTATCTCAAGAATCTCTTGAAGCTGCTGCTGGATCTTTAGGTGAAAATTCTGGACAATCTTTCCAATATACGATTACCTATTCTGGACGTTATAAAACAGAAGATCAGTATCGTAATATCATCATTAAATCTTTACCTAATGGAGAAGTTTTAAAATTAAAAGATGTTGCGAATGTAGAATTTGGTGCTCAATCTTATGCTGGACGTTCGACTATGAATGGAGATCCTTCTGCAGTTTTTGCTGTATACCAAACGCCAGGATCGAATGCCCAAGAAATTATTGTTAACTTAAGAGAAGAGTTAAAGAAAGCTGAATCTCAATTACCAGAAGGAATAAGTTATACTATTTTGATGGATACTAATACATTCTTAGATGCGTCTATCGAGAAAGTAGTTACTACGATGATCGAGGCATTTATCTTAGTATTTATCGTGGTATATATTTTCTTACAAGATTTCCGTTCTACATTAGTTCCGTTAATTGCGGTTCCTGTGTCTATTATTGGTACATTCTTCTTCCTTAATGTAGCAGGATTCTCGTTAAACTTATTAACGTTATTCGCATTAACGCTCGCCATAGGTATTGTGGTGGATGACGCGATTGTAGTGGTGGAAGCCGTTCACGCTCGTATGGAAACACACCACGAAACTCCGATGGATGCTACTAAAAATGCGATGGATGAAATTTCTGGTGCCATTGTATCGATTACATTAGTTATGTGTGCCGTATTCGTTCCAGTAACATTTATATCCGGCCCTACAGGAGTTTTCTATAAACAGTTTGGTATAACCTTAATTGTAGCGATTTTAATTTCTGCCGTTAATGCCTTGACATTATCTCCAGCATTATGTGCGTTATTCTTAAAACCACATCAAGAAGGAGAAGTAAAACGTAATTTTGTTCAACGTTTCTTCGATGCATTTAATGCAGCGTTTAATCGTATGACACATAAATACGGAAATTCATTCAAGTTTTTAGTTAAACACAAATGGATTTCTTTTATCATTATTATTGCAAGTGCTGTAGGAATTTATGGCATAGGAAAAATGATGCCAACTGGATTCGTTCCTGCTGAGGATAATGGATTCATTATTGGTAATGTCGAATTACCTGCAGGAGCTTCTATGGACCGTGTGTATGAAGTTGAGAAACAATTCCAAGAAAAAATTAAAAATATTCCAGGAATTGATAAAGCGACTATTATTTCGGGTAACTCTATTATTTCAGGTGCAGGTTCTAACTACGGTATGATGTTCGTTAAATTGAAATCATTCGAAGAACGTACAACCCCAGATTTATCTATTCAAGCAATTATTGGGCAATTATTTGGTGCAGCTGCACAAATTCCTGATGCACAGATGATTTTCTTCCAACCACCAGCAATTCCAGGTTTTGGTATGTCTTCTGGTTTCGAATTAAAATTATTAGATAAAACAGGTGGAGATATTGCTGATTTTGATAAAGTTGCAAAAGAATACATTGGAGCATTAATGCAACGTCCAGAAATTCAGTATGCACAAACTTCATTCAATACGAACTTCCCTCAATATGAAATTGATGTTAATATTGAAAGAGCAAAACAATCAGGAGTTTCTGTAAGTTCAATTTTCTCAACATTACAAGGTTACATTGGAGGTTTATATGCAGCAGACTTTACACGTTTTGGTAAACAATACCGTGTGTATATTCAGTCTTCTCCAGATGATCGTATCAATGAAATGAGTTTAAATAAAATGTTTGTGAAAACATCAACAGGAGCTATGGCACCCGTATCACAATTTGTTTCATTGAAACGTGTATATGGTCCTAACTCTGTAAACCGTTACAATTTATTTACATCTGCTAACATTACAGGAGCTGTAAATCCAGGTTTCTCTACGGGAGATGCGATTTCAGCAATTAATCAAGTAACAGAACAAACATTGTCAACTTCTTATGGAACTGACTTTACAGGTTTAACACGTGAAGAGATTAATTCTGGTAATCAAACTGCAATGATTTTTGCATTATGTATTGTTTTCGTATACTTTATTTTATCTGCTCAATATGAGTCTTACGTTTTACCACTTTCAGTTTTATTATCTGTTCCATGTGGTGTGATGGGAGCTTATTTATCTCAATGGTTAGCGGGATTAGAAAATAATATTTATTTCCAAATTGCCTTAGTCATGTTGGTTGGTTTATTAGCCAAGAATGCCATTCTGATTGTAGAGTTCGCTTTACAAAGACGTGCGCATGGAATGACAATTGTACAAGCGGCAATTGATGGAGCAAAAGCTCGTTTACGTCCAATTTTAATGACATCTTTTGCCTTTATTTTAGGTTTAATGCCATTAGTATTTGCGACAGGAGTTTCTTCTGCAGGTAACCGTTCAGTTGCAACTGGTGCTGCATTCGGATTATTAATTGGTACAGTTTTAGGTATTTTCGTAATTCCTATTTTGTTTATTGTTTTCCAAACATTACAAGAAAAAATTAAGCCAATGAAATTTGATCGTCCACAAGAAGAAATTGAACATAATAATTCAATCTAATTATGAAAAAGTACAGAATTTTAAATATTACTTTAATCGCAGCTGGATTGTTTGCTGTTCAATCTTGTTTCGTAGCAAAAGACTATAACCGTCCTGAAGCTGTTGTAAATGAAGCAAACTTCAGAACAGATGTTATTGCAAAAGACAGTGCAAATGTTGCAACTGTTTCTTGGAAACAAATTTTTACAGATTCGCAATTACAAGCTTTGATTAATCAAGGTTTACAAAATAATTTAGACATACGTTCGGCTCTGCAAAATATTGCAGTAGCTGAGGCGTATGCCAAACAAGGTAAAGCGGGTTATTTACCAACTTTATCTGTTGGACCAAAATACTCTTTTACAGAAAGTTCTAAAAATACACCATTTGGTGCAATGATGACGGACAGAAGTCAAAATCAATACGAGCTTTCAGGTAATTTAAGTTGGGAAGCAGATATTTGGGGTAAAATCAGAAGTAATCAACGTGCATCTGCTGCAACTTATTTGCAAACTATAGAAGCACACAAAGCGGTTAAAACTCAAATTGTAGCATCTATTGCGAATGCTTATTATAATTTATTAGCATTAGATGAGCAAAAAAGAATTTTAGACAAAACGTTGATCAACCGCGAACAAAGTTTAGAAACAACAAAAGCTTTAAAAGAAGCTGGTAGTGTAACAGAAGTTGCTGTTAATCAAACAGAAGCTCAGTTGTATAGCGTGAAAT
Organism: Empedobacter stercoris; assembly: GCF_020281205.1. Taxonomy (GTDB): domain Bacteria; phylum Bacteroidota; class Bacteroidia; order Flavobacteriales; family Weeksellaceae; genus Empedobacter; species Empedobacter stercoris. Next base: position 23,731 of record NZ_JACXZC010000019.1, on the reverse strand, counting down.
CTATGTTGGTTGATGTTGAAAACGGAATTAAATTAAACGAAAATGTGATGAGTATTTTGTTAGGAACAAATCCTCAATCAATTAATCGTACAAATTTAGCTTCTCAACAAGTTAACCAAACTTTATCAGTTGGTGTGCCAGCGCAATTGTTAGAAAATCGTCCTGATATCAAAGCTGCAGAGTTTGGATTGATGAATGCTTTTGAGAATGTAAATATAGCAAACGCAAGTTTTTATCCTTCTTTAACTATATCAGCAACAGGTGGTGTACAAGGAATTGATATTGATAAATTATTTAATGCGCAATCATTATTTGCATCTGTTATTGGAGGCTTAACGCAACCACTTTTACAACAACGTAGATTACGTACACAAAAAGAAGTAGCTTTAGCGAATCAAGAAAATGCTTTAATTAATTATAAAAGTAAAATCTTGAACGCAAGTAAAGAGGTTTCTGATGCATTGTATACGTATGATGCGGCGACTAAGAAAGTTGAATATAAACAGAAAGAATATCAATTATATAATCAAGCAATTACCTATTCTGAAGAATTGTTAAACTACGGTATGGCAAATTATTTAGAAGTAATTACTGCAAGAGACAATGGATTGAATGCAGAGTTGAATGTAGTTGATGCGAAGTTAACGTCTTTATCATCAATGGTCGAGTTGTATCGTGCTGTTGGAGGTGGATGGCAATAAACTTATCTATCTAATCATAAAAAAACCACTTCAATCGAAGTGGTTTTTTTTGTACATTATATTTTTATTCTGTTTTTAATATCGAATCAAAAAATTCTTGTGAATCGTTATCAAAAGTTGGTTTTTGTAATAATAATTGAGAGATTTTTACAATCTTATCAAAATCTTGTTGTGTAAAGTATTCGCCAAAATGTTCGTTACAAAAATCACCTATATTTCCTAAAACAACATTTACTTCTCCTTCGCTTAACTCTCCTTTTTGTTTCCAACGTTCACGAAACAAACTTGCAGCTAAATAAGAAGAAATATCAATCAAATCATCTATTGAGATATTAGATCCATTACGCAATTTAGCCATAATCATGGTGTCCATATCACGATAAATCACTTCTCGTATTGTCAATTCTTTATTTTCCATTGTATATATTCTTTCACAAAATTAAATATTAAAATTTGGATCCACTTGGAATTTCATCACTTCTTTTGTTTTAGGATGTGTAAATTCTAATGTCTCGGCATGAAGATGCAATCGATTTGCTTTTTTCCCGTACAAATCATCCCCAATAATTGGAGCGTTTAGTCCTAAAATGTGCGAGGCATGCATGCGTAATTGATGTGTTCGTCCTGTAATTGGATAAAAATAAATCAACGTTTTGTTCGCTTTTCTTTCGATAACTTCATATTTCGTTTGTGCAGTTTTTCCATGTTCATAGCACACCATTTGACGTGGTCTATCATCCAGATCTACACGTAACGGTAAATCTAAATATCCAGAAGGATGCTCAACAATTCCATCTAAAAGTGCAATATATCGTTTTGCAACTTTACGTTTTATGAATTGTTGTTGTAAGTGTTTATGACTTTCTTTATTTAATGCTAACACCAAAATACCAGAAGTAGACATATCCAAACGATGTACAATTATCGGTCCTGTTGCATGTGGAAATTGTTGTTGAATTCTTATATAAACAGAATCTTTGATTTCTATTCCAGGAACAGAAAGAAATTCTTCAGGCTTATTAATGACAGCTATATCTTCGTCTTGGTACAAAATTTCTAATTCTTTAACAGTAGTATTTTGTTTTAATAATAAATTTTCGTTCAAATCAATTCCTGTTAACATATGTCCCAAAATAGGTTCGCATTTACCCGTGCAAGCAGGATAAAATTGACCATGTTTTCTCACTTCAGATTTAGGCGAATCTCCCCACCAAAATTCAGCCATACAAATTGGATCTAAATTATTTTGAAATGCATATTGCAATAATTTCGGTGCAGCGCATTCACCAGCCGCAGCAGGAGGTTGTTGAAAAACAGATGTAGAAAAGATATCCAATAAACTTTTTTCTTGCTTAAACTTATTCAAGAACTGATATTGGTTAAATAATTGATTTTGAAGAGAATTAGATTTTAATTTTCGTTCTTCTTTTAATGCGTTTATTTCCTCTTCAAATGTTTTAATTTGATTTGAAAATTGATTTCGTTCAAGTTCAATTTGTTCGTTTAGAACTCTAAATTCATATTTATCGCGCAAACTTTGTTTGATTAAATCATCTTCAAAAAGTTGTATTTCATCTTGAGATAAAGTTGAAGAAATATTTTCGCGTTGTTTTTTACGATCTTTTTTATTTGATTTTAAAAGTTGTTTTCCTTCATTAATTCTTGCTGTTGCATTCAATTCAAATTCATGAAAATCATCTTTCAATTGAAGAAATTTTTCATCTGATTCTAACTTTTCTAAAATTCGATTTATCTCATTTAAGCGTTCTTCTTGTTCCAAGAAAAATCCATTTTTGTTTAACATATCAAAAACTGGTGGAACGAAAAGTTTATGTTGATTGGTATTGGCTAATTTTCCTGAAACAGCAGCTATATAGCCAATTTCATCTTTACTATTTCGAACAACCAAAACACCAAACATTTTACCAATTGGAGTAGAAGAGTGGTTTTTTTCTTTTTCTAAACCAAAATTATGTTCAAAATCGGTTTGGTTTTTTAAATAGTCTTGAACTTCTTGACATGCTAATTTTGCAATTTCAGTAGGTTCATAATAAAATGGATAATCAAACTTAGTGGGTAGTTCGTAAGTTGAGATTGGTTGCTTAAAATATTGAAAGTAGTTGGACATTTTATTTTTTGAAATCCTTGCAAAGGTACATGATAAGCAATAAATTTTGAAATGATATTTATAAATCATAAAAGAGATTGAAAATCAAGCTCTTTTATTTAATCATCTATGGAATCTTTTTGAATAACTTTTGTGTTGTTAGGGACTTTTCCGTACAAAAAGTCGAGGTAAATTTTGCTGTATGAATTAAATAATTGAAGTAATTTAAAATAATTAACATCATTCAATTCTATTTTAGATTCAGTGTTTTTCAGTGCGTTATCTATGAAATCTCTGATTTTAAATTTCGGAATTTTTAAATCATTTATAAAATAATCTTCGCCAAAATAATTTTTTATTTTTGTGATTTTATCGTATTTACTTTCGTAATCTATCAATGCTTTTCGTTGTTTAGCTTTTCCTGTAAACACATCGTACAAACGACCAATATCCAAACGAGTTAGTGAAATATCACCATCTAATAGACCCGCTCTTAAAGCAGAAGTATCCTTTATTGGCTTGATATCTGGATTTACACCAAGACTTTTGTAAAGGTTTGTAACTACATCTTGTTTTTTTCCATTTTTGACATCTTTTTCAAGAATTCCAGTTAGTTTTTGACCGATAAAAGCAGTGTTTAATTGAATGGTTTGTACCGCCAAATGCACAACAATAGTGGGTTTACTAAATAGATTAGGTTTTAAAATAATCAATCGATTTTCATACCAATCAGATTGTATTTTCAAGGTGTCATTTACTTGTGCTTGAATAAGGAAAGTGCCTGTAAAATTGGAAATCGTAGTATGGTTTGTACGCAAATTCGTTACATAAATTCCTTCGGCAGTATCATCAGAATCATCGATAATAATATTTCCTTGTATCCATTTTTCTTGTCCAAAAATGAACTGTGAAAACAATAAAATTAGAATGGTAAATAGTGATTTCAATTGTTTATTATTATGTTTAATTATTTGCACGAATATAAGTCTAAAAAATATAGCGATTAACGTGTTAACATTTATTGGCGAAACTTTAATATGGTATTGTGAATATTTAGTTTTTAGATTGATTTAATTCAGTCAAATATTCTTTTGCATAAGATTCTAAATCAATCATAATTGTTCCGAATTGTCTGCTCAAAACTTTGTCTTGAAGTGGATAACGTGCGTTAACATAATATAAAAATTCTTCAATTTTGTAAGAAGGTATATTCAATTGATTGGTGTAGAATTCGGTTGGGTAATAGTTTTTAACCTCTTGAATTAGAGATAGTTTTGTTTCGTAATTACGAACACGACGTTGTTCGCGGTAAAAACCATTCATATGACCAATTAATCGTACAGGATTTAAAACATCCATCGGTTTGAATTTTGCAATATCTCTTTTAGGTTCTAAATCTCTTAATCGTTGATCAAGCCCCATTTTATCATATAGATCTGTTTTATTGTCTTTGTGATATTTAGGTTGCAAAGGTCCTTTACCGATAGTTGCACCTGTTAATTCGATTATTTCAATATCCAAATGAGCTTGTAAAAATCCTTTGTCGTAGATATTTTGATTGACAACGATTTTTCTTGGAACTAAAAAATTGGCTTCAAACAAAATTGTATCACCCACATTTGCTTGTATTGAATAATAACCTGAAGAACTTGTATAAGTTTTACTTTCAGATGTTACATTTTCGACACGAGCTCCAGAAATAGCAGAGAAATATTCGTTACCTTCATCAACCACGACCGAACCAGTAATCAGTTTGCTTTGTGCAAAATTGATCAAAGGCAAAGTGATAAGAAGATATGTAAACCAATAGCGCATTTTAGTTTTAAACTTTTATTTTTTGTTTCATTTTAGACCAACGATAATTTCGAATAAATTTTTCTTGTTCCCGATTGACCATTTTTTTTGTTCCATTAGATTTTGCTTCAAAAAAACCTTTCAAATAATAGAATATATAGGATGGTTTCTTTTTACGCAACGCCAATTTTGTACCAGCAATTGTGGTAATCCAAAAACCATAACCTAAAGCATAATAAGCTGCTCCTTGTTTGTAAAGTGCTGATTTGTTATAACTTGCGCCAGTAGGTTTTAGATGTTTTATATGTAATGATTCGTTTGTCACAACTTTCCAACCATAATATTTACACAATAGTTCGTCTACAGTGTCCCAACCCATATGTGCACGTAAACCTCCAATTTTTTCATAACATTTTTTTCGATAAGCTTTAAATGCACCGCGAATATGGTCTTTATCGGTTAGATTTTCTAAAACCCATTCTCCATTTTTTTCGATGTACGCAAACCCACCTGCCATTGCAACTTCATCATCTTGATTGAAATGGTGTAAAATTGTTTCGAAATAATGATTTGGAATATCTAAATCTGCATCCAATTTAACAATAATATCGTAATTCGGATCAATTTGTTCATAACCTTTTAGAAAAGCTTGAATGACTTTACTGCCTGGTTGATGTTCTCCTTTCGAAAGAATATTTCTTAATTTTATAAAAGGATACTTGGCTGTAAATTCTTCTACAATTTGTTGTGTTCTATCGGTTGAATGATCATTCACAACAATTACTTCGTACGGTAAAACTGTTTGATTAACGATAGATTGTAATGTTATTGCAATAAAATCTTCTTCGTTATGTGCAGGTATAACAATTGAGTAGTTAGAAAGTAAAGTCTTTTTTTCGTTCTGCGTAAACAGCATAATATCTTGGTGTAATTCTTCTTAATAAGGGTCTAATTCCCAGTTTATTTGATGGATGTGTCCATTTGTGACGATGAATAACTGTCCATCCAGCTTTTTCCATTAACATATCAAATTGCCAATCTTCAAACTCATGGTAATGCACATCTCTTGAGTCATTTTGACTACGATAAGCAGATGAAAACCATAAACGCATTGGGATAGATGCTAATAGTTTATCACCAGGTAAGTTTCTTAAAACTTCCATCGGATTAACCAAATGCTCTAAAATTTCTAAAGCTGTGACAAAGTTAGCATCATAATTTTGCAAATCCTTATAATAATAATCTAAATCATCGCCATTTGTATTTTTTACATCAAAACCATTTTCAAGCATTACTTCTGAAAAAGGATTTTTAATTCCTAAATCTAAGATTTTGTCAGTAGGTGCAGCAAACTGTTTCAGTAAAGCTAATGTCTCGTTATATCTTTTTTGCGGATAAACCTTATACATTGTGTTAGTTGTTTTCGGATGATAAATGTAATCATCTATTTTAATATTGTTCGTTTCTATTTTAAAATATTTTATTGCAAATTTGCCAAATGAAAACGATCGGATATTATCGATTACGAAATAAAAACAAAATAGAAGGTTATGCAAAAGAAATGAATGGAGTAACCTATTTTAAGGGATACAATGAATTTACTTGGCATGAAACATCTTTACCCTTTGATACAATTGATATCGGAATAGGTGTTAAGGATAAACGTAATCGACGATTATTTACAAATGATATTGTGTTGTATAAAGTTTCTTGTAAACCTTTTTTACGTTCGGGTTTTGTTGCGTACGAACCTAATAAAAGAGAGTTTGGAATTATAGATCAACAGAGTTTTCATTTTACCCCATTTTATATCGATAATTTTTGCCTATTCGACAAGGATAAATTAGAAGTAATCTCGCATTTGTTTACAAAAAAAGAAGTTAGTAAAGGTTTGTAAATTTTTTTTTGGAACGTTTTTAGATAGTTAAACGATAAAAACCATCTAAAAATCACAAATTATGGGAAATCTTGTTTATACAATTGCTATCATCCTACTTATACTTTGGGCAATTGGTTATTTCGGATTTGGTGAAGCAGTAGGAAGTTTTATCCATATTTTATTGGTTTTGGCCGTTATTGCAATCTTATATCGATTGATAACAGGTCGAAAACCTTAAAGTTTCTCCCGCAAGGGAGAAACTTTAGTTTTTAATTATATAGTACTATTTATACGTTTTCTATTTAAATATTTTCTAACATCAAGATAATTTCACTTTCGATACGTTGCATCATTTCAGTTGAAATCTCAATTTGATGTTTTACATTCTCAATTGTATGATAGTTTAATTCTCCAGTTTTCAAATTCAAAATATACTCAATTTGTCCTTCCCAAGAATTACTTGATTCGTAGAACGTGACGGTTTCAAAAGGTAATCGAGGCAAAAGTTCACCAAAATATTCTTCCAATTTTATTTTATTTTCCTGAGAAAATGTTAGTTTTTCCATGATTTAATGATCATTGCATTAGCAGAAGTTTCGTAAAATATAATTGCTAAAAGTTGTAAAAATTCAGCATGATTTAATTTCCCATTAACTACTTCATCTAAATTTGTTTCGTAATATTCTTCAATAGTTTTTGAAATCAGTGCTTTAAAATTATCCAACTTAATGTTTTGATCTTTTAATTCTTTCATCAAATAATTATCCGAAACTAAAAAGTCTGGACGAGTTGTAAAAATTGGAGATTTTCGGATATTCAATGCATTGTGCATCGTTTGCGAAATCAAAACACCTCGTTCTAATTCTTCAAATTCCCAACCTTTGCGAATTCGTCTCGGATTATTTTCGTAAAAAACATGGTTGTGAAAAGCATGTATGTGTTTCGCAATATCAGTATTCGTATGCAAATAAAGGAATTGTAAAATAGAACTAAACAAATGATTTGCATTCAGATTTGCAGGATAATAAGTGTACAACAAAGGATAATGAAATAATGTCGTATACAAAGGCGAAAAACTATCTATAATGTTAAGATTAAGAAGATTTATTCCTTCAAAATCTATTTTTTGATGAGTTTGATAATATGTAATTCCTGCCAAATAAATATCTTCATGACTTAATTCAAATTGATTTAAATATGCACCAATTTGTTTGAAGAAAGAAGTGTTTAAATTGTGATTCGTAATTAACTTATATGTTTTACCTTCAAATTTTTCAATGAAATCTAACTTAAATGTCGACTTTAAATTATCGTTTATAATTGATTCAAAATCAAATGATTTGTTTCTAATTTTGTTAACGTAAATTTCGTTGTATGTATAAATAATTTGTTTGATCGGTGTTATGTCTAATGCTTCAAATGGATTGATTTCAGCACTTGACGAAGCATACAATGTAAACAATCGACGGAATTCTTGTTGAATTTTTTCTTCTTCTACAAACATATTCATCAATTGATTGGTATTTGCAGCAATTATACTTTCTCCTAAAAAGAATAAAATACCAGCTTTTAAATCATCATCAAAACCACATCTTTCAAGGGTTTGATCAAAGTAAGTTTTGAATGGACTTTCAGTATTTTGGTTCATATCGACTTCTTTATTTTATTATTTAAAGGGTAAAAGTATTGAATTTTTGAGGATATAAACTTGTATTAACAAAAAAAACACTTCGTAAAGAAGTGCTTTTTTTAAAGTTTATAATTGATCACTTTAGTTACAAACTGCTGTTTTTCTAAAGTAGAAAGCAAATACTTTTGTTCAGCTATTGCTTGTTCTTTTTTCTGATAATTTTTTTCATAACCTGTCTGTATATCATTTAACGAATTAATTTCTTCATTTTCTAATAAATGATTCTGAAACTTTGTATATCTATCCGCTAATTTTCCAAAAACATCTTTGCTATTAATGTCTGCTTCATAAATATCTGTTACATAAACCTCATTATCTTGTCCATAAGCTATGGAAAAAAAATAATAAGTTTGATTACCCTTTGTTTGACTGAAAACCACCCCAGCAACAAAGAATAAAAATAAGACTAAACCTTTTCTCATTCTACCAAATTTTGAAGGCGCAATTTAACTAAAAATTTTATTGAAGTATGGTGTATTGTGTTATTTTATATTATTCGATATAATTTTTTTATATTTGCGTTCTAAAATTGACTCAAAATGTTTCAAAATCTTCAGGATAAATTAGATAAAGCATTACATACCTTAAAAGGAAAAGGACAAATTACAGAAATTAACGTTGCTGAAACTGTGAAAGAGGTGCGTAGAGCGCTTGTTGATGCTGACGTTAGCTACAAAGTTGCGAAAGACTTTACGAATGTTGTAAAAGAAAAAGCATTAGGAGAAAATGTAATTACTTCGTTAAATCCAGGACAATTAATGGTTAAAATCGTTCATGACGAATTAGCTAAATTAATGGGAGGAGAGGTAACAGAATTAAATATAGATGATAACCCTACGATTATTTTGATTGCAGGTTTGCAAGGTTCTGGTAAAACAACTTTTTCTGGTAAATTGGCAAACTTCCTTAAAACAAAGAAAAACAAAAAAGTATTATTAGTTGCTGGTGACGTTTATCGTCCTGCTGCAATTAATCAACTTCAAGTTTTAGGAGAGCAAATTGGTGTTGATGTCTATGCTGATTTAGAAAATAAAAATCCTGTAGAAATTGCACAGGCCGCAATTGTACAAGCAAAACAAAACGGAAACAATGTAATTATTGTCGATACAGCAGGTCGTTTAGCAATTGATGAACAAATGATGGATGAAATTCGTCGTGTACATCAAACAGTAAATCCTACAGAGACTTTATTTGTTGTAGATTCTATGACAGGGCAAGATGCTGTAAATACAGCAAAAGCTTTCAATGATGTATTGGATTATAACGGTGTTGTTTTAACAAAGTTAGATGGTGACACACGTGGTGGAGCTGCTTTAACGATTAGAACAGTTGTCGATAAACCAATTAAATTTATTTCTACAGGTGAAAAGATGGAAGCGTTAGACGTTTTCTATCCAGAACGTATGGCGGATCGTATTCTTGGAATGGGAGACGTTGTTTCGTTAGTAGAACGAGCTCAAGAGCAATTCGATGAAGAGGAAGCTAAACGTTTGCAAAAGAAAATTGCTAAAAACAGTTTTGATTTCGACGATTTCTTGAAACAAATTCAACAAATCAAACGTATGGGTAATATGAAAGATTTGGTTGGAATGATTCCTGGTGCTGGAAAAGCATTGAAGGATGTAGAGATTGATGATAACGCATTCAAAGGTGTTGAAGCGATTATTCATTCAATGACGAAAAAAGAACGTCAAAATCCAACGATTATTGATAACTCTCGTAAAAAAAGAATAGCAGCAGGGTCGGGGACTTCCTTACAAGAAGTGAATCAATTGTTGAAACAATTCTCTGAAATGGGAAAAATGATGAAATTTATGAATTCTGCGAATGGTAAAAAGATGATGGAAACAATGTCTAAAAATATGCCAGCAGGAGGATTCCCAGGAATGCCAAAAATGTAATTAGTTATATATTATAATATTTTAAACGTTTGAAAACGTAAAATGCTCCAAACTAAGATGTTTTTTTGGAGCATTTTTTTTCTAACTATAGTATAAAATACTAATTAACTCACTTTAAACAAAAAAATCTATATATCACAAATTTTATCAAAAAAATCAGATTATTCGTAATAATAACCCGTAAATTTGCAATCGATTTCAGACTTCGAAATCAATAGAATTTAAGCAATGATTATAGAAACAGAGGAAGAGTTAATCGGAATGAAAAAAGTCAGCGAAGCTGTAGCCGTTACTCTTAAAGAGATGAAAGATTATGTAAAACCAGGAATGTCAACAAAAGAATTAGACGATTTTGGAGCTACCATTATGAAGAAATTCGGTTGTAAATCGGCACCTTTTGAGACTTATCAATTTCCTGGTTATACATGCTTAAGTGTAAATGAAGAAATTTGTCACGGAATTCCAAGAGCAGATAAAATCCTTAAAGATGGAGATGTTATCAATATTGATGTCTCTGGTGAATTAGGTGGTTTTTGGGCTGATAACGGTGGGTCAATTGTTGTTGGTGAGGATGTAAACGGTTATCAAAAAATTGTAGATGCTTCAATTTCGGCTCTTCAAAAAGCAATTGGTGCGGTTAAATCTGGCGTTAAAATTGCAGATATTGGTGGTATAATCGAGAAAGAAGCAAAAAAACATCATTATCATGTGATCGAAAATCTGACAGGTCATGGTGTAGGACGTTCTTTACACGAAGAACCTTTAGATTTATTGAATTTTAGAGATATAGATGATAAACGTCGTTTCCGTAAAAATTCGGTTATTGCTTTAGAAACGTTTATTTCAGAAAACTCTTACGAGGCAATAGAACAAGCTGATGGTTGGACAATGATTGGAAATGCACCAGGAGTGTTTGCGCAACATGAACATACTGTTTTGGTTACTTCTGAAGGTCCAATGATTCTAACACATATGAATGGTAATTGGTAAAATTATATGAAGAAAAACGAATATATTAAAATTGACCGTGAAGTGGTCAAAAAGATGAGCGAAGATATACAAGCTTATTTAGTAGAAAATAACCTTGAACATGTTAAAACAAAAGACATGATGCCTTTCTTAATTGAAAAAGGATATTTTCCTCATGATCGCAAAAAAGGATATCCTTTGCGTCAAATTTTAACTGATCTTAAAAAGTCAGAAGAGTTACATTTATTACCTCAAGCTTTTCCAGAATATTTGGAAATTGAAAATAAAAAAGCTTCTACATATTGGTATTTTAGTCCAGTAAAATAAAGCATAAGCACTTCGAAAGAAGTGCTTATTTATTTTGTATTAATTTGATTTTCAAGTGATATTGGAATATTAATTGATGCTGTTTAAAAAGACGTTTATAAATGTAACAAGAAATAGCTCATTTCTTACCTTAAGTCAATGAAATACGGATGTGACCTAAGTTACCTTTGCAGTATCAATAATTAATAAAAGATCAAAAATAGTCAAAATGAAAAAATTATTATTCACTTTAATGTTATCAGCAGCATCAATCTCTGCATTTGCTCAAAACTATACAAATGATAAAGCACATTCAAAATTAGGGTTTTCTGTATCTCACATGACGATATCTGATGTAGAAGGACAATTTAATAATTTTGATGCTCATTTAAACTTTACAAAAGAAGATTTAAGTGATGCTAAATTTCATGTAATTGCTGATGTTAATTCGATCAACACAGGTATCGAAGCGCGTGACAATCACTTGAAATCAGCTGATTTCTTTAATACAGCTAAAAATTCTAAATTAGAGTTTTCTTCAAAAGGAATTACACGCGTTAAAGGAAATCAATTTAAAATGACTGGAGATTTAACATTGAATGGTGTTACAAAACCAGTTGCTTTAAAATTAGTGTACAACGGAAGCATTAACAATAATGGTGTTAAAACTTACGGATTTACAGTAAAAGGTAATGTAAAAAGAAGTGATTTTAATGTTGGAGGAAACTTTCCAGAAGCTGTTGTAGGTGATGTCGTTACATTAACATCTAATCTTGAATTTGCTACACCAAAAGCAAACTAAATTTTTAAAAAAAATAAACTATAAAAATCTTGAATTTCAATACGTTAAAATCTGTTACTTCAAGTTTTAGTCAAACAGAAAAAATGCCAGTATTATTTTTAGGTCATGGTTCACCAATGAACGCCATCGAAGAAAATATATTTGTTGAAGGATGGAGAAATATTGGAAAAACAATCCCAAAACCAAATGCTATTTTATGTATTTCGGCGCATTGGGAAACAAAAGGAACGAAGGTGACTGCTATGCGACAACCTAAAACCATTCACGATTTTTATGGTTTTCCTCAAGCTTTATTCGACGTTCAATACCCAGCAGCAGGAAGTCCTGAATTAGCAAATGAGATTAAAAATTTAATTAAAACGACACCAATCGATTTAGATCACATATGGGGTTTTGATCATGGTTCTTGGAGTGTAATTAAATTTTTGTATCCAAATGCGGATGTTCCGATGATAGAACTAAGTTTAGATGTTTTTAAAACGCCAAAAGAACATTACGAATTAGCAAAAGAGTTAGATGCTATGCGAAGTAAAGGAGTTTTAATTGTAGGAAGTGGAAATGTTGTTCATAATTTAAGAACTTTAAATTGGAACGAACCAACCGCTGGCTATGATTGGGCTTATGAGGTAAACGATACCTTCAAAAATATTGTTCAATCAGGTAATCATGATGAATTATTTCATTTCGTGCAAAAGGGAACTGCTTATAATATGGCGATTCCTTCGATGGAACATTATTTACCAGCTGTCTACGCATTAGCATTGCAAGACAAAAAAGAAGAGGTAACAATTTTTAACGATCATTTAATTTATGGTTCATTGGGAATGTTATCTTTTAAAATAGGTTAAAGAAATTTAACAATTTAAATAACAATAAAAACAATTTATTATGACAAAATGGAATTTAGATCCGTCTCATTCAGAGGTTCAATTTAAAGTAAAACATATGGTGATTTCTACAGTAACTGGAAATTTTGATCATTTTGAAGCAGATGTAGAAAGCAACAGCGATAATTTTTCAGAAGCAAAATTTGCATTTGATGCAAAAATTGATTCTATAAATACAAGAAATGCCGATCGTGATGGACATTTAAAATCAGTTGATTTTTTTGCAGCAGATCAATTTCCAGAATTAAAATTTAAAAGTACTTCAGGAATTAAAAATGGTAAAATTGAAGGAATTTTAGAAATTCGCGGAGAGAAAAAACCTATTACGTTAGATGCAGATTTTGGAGGTGTAATCAAAGATCCTTATGGTTTAACTCGTGCTGGATTCGAATTTACAGGAGAAATAAATCGTAAAGATTTCGGATTAGGATGGAGTCAAGTTACAGAAGCAGGAGGATTAGTTGTATCTGATAAAGTAAAATTATTGGTAAACTTAGAGTTTACTCAAGCCCAATAATCTATAAGTTTTAATAGCAAAAAAAGCCACTTAATTAAGTGACTTTTTTTTATTCAGTTTTATTTTTATTCTCCCAGAAAGTGGCATTTTTAATACCTATTTCTAATGGATTAAAATCTGGGTTTTGAATACCTTTTTTACGTTTGTCTTTGTAATCTTTCCAAACTTTAAGTCCAACACCGCTCAATAGTAAAATTGCAATAATATTTACCCAAGCCATTAGTCCAACACCAATATCACCAATAGCCCAAGCTGTTTCAGCTGTTTTAATTGTTCCATAATATGTTGCACCTAAAAAACAAACTCTCAAAATCCATACATAAACTTTACGATTTCCTTTTTTGAAAATATACATAATATTGGTTTCAGCGTAATAATAATACGCCATAATCGTAGTAAAGGCAAAAAAGAAAAGAGCTATCGCTACAAAGCTATTTCCAAATGTAGGGAAATGACTTGAAACAGCAGCTTGCGTAAAGCCAGTATAATCAACACCAGGGATATTTTGCGTAATAAAATTCCCCGCTTTTTCGGGATGACTTACATTATATTTACCTGTAAATAAGATCATAAAAGCTGTGGCTGTACACACAAATAAAGTATCGATATAAACAGAGAATGCTTGAACTAAACCTTGTTGAGCAGGATGATTAACTTCGGATGCTGCAGCAGCATGAGGAGCAGTACCCTGTCCAGCTTCATTTGAATAAATCCCTCTTTTAATTCCCCAAGCTATAGCAGAACCAAAAACTCCACTGTAAAGAGATTCTTGATTAAATGCTGAAGAAATAATTAACCGTAGAACAGAAGGAATTTGATGAAAATTCATCCCAATAATTACAATAGCCATTAAAATATAAGCACCAGCCATAAATGGAACGATAAATTCGGATGCTTGTCCTAAACGCTTTACACCTCCAAAAATGATTAATGCTAATAAACCAATAATACTAATACCAATAATATTGATAGGTATTCCAATAACGTTAAATGCAGGAATATCAAAAGCATTGTTTAAAGCAGAAGAAATACTGTTTGATTGCACTCCAGGTAACAAAATACCACAACTTACCATCGTAATAATAGCAAATAAAATTGCATACCATTTTATACCTAATCCTTTTTCGATGTAATACGAAGGTCCTCCACGGTATTCACCATCTATTTCTTGTTTATAAACTTGTCCTAAAGTTGATTCGATAAAAGCAGATGCGCTTCCTAAAAATGCAATAAACCACATCCAAAAGATTGCTCCCGGGCCTCCCATAGCGATTGCTGTTGCTGCACCTACAATATTTCCTGTACCAACACGTCCCGAAATAGCTAATGAAAAGGCTTGAAATGGTGTAATTCCTTTATCTGATTTATTACCACTAAAAAGTAAACGCACCATATCTTTTAAGTAAGTAATTTGTAGAAAACCTGTACGAATCGAAAAGTAAATTCCAGTTAATGCGCAAAGTCCAATCAAAGCATACGACCAAACGTAGCCACTTACGATATTTATAATATCATCCATTGAATAAAAATTTGTTCTTGTGTTTATTTGTGATGCTAAAATGCTAAAAAAATCTTAATAATAATCTCTAATCTATTTATTTATTCAAAAAAATTATTAATTCGAAGAAATATATTCTAAATTTTGAAGATAATGCAATTAAATATTTAGTTTAGCTAATATTGATTAAATAATTGATTTTCAAATAAAAAAGACTACAGATTATATGTAGTCTTTTCATTATCAATGTATTTATCGAATTACTTTTAGCTTAGCAAAATTTAAAAGCAATTTCTTTTCTCCAGCATTATCAAAATGTATAATTGCTTTCATATCCGAAGGTTCTCCTTGTAAATCTTTTACAACTCCACGCCCAAAACGATCGTGAACAACGACTTGTCCAATTTGTAGACCTTGTGCGTTAGCAGGTGAAGTTCCGCTACTTTTAGTTTGATTTACAGGTTTGAAATTTGCACGAGGCTGCGCAGGTTCAACCCTTGCACGTGGATTTTGTCTTGCCACAGATTTTTCTCTTTGTTGATAGGGTTGAGGTGTTGGTTCGTCACCAAAAAGATCTGCGGATAAACCACTATTGTTACTTGCTCTTGCAGAAATATGTAAATTTTTCCATTCTAAGAAACGATCATCAATTTCTTCTAAGAAACGAGATGGTTCGCAATCAATAATTTTTCCCCATCGAAAACGAGAAACGGAATAGGTCATATATGCAACTTTCTCCGCTCGTGTTAAAGCAACATAAAATAATCGACGTTCTTCTTCCAATTCAGCACGCGTGTTCACACTCATCATAGAAGGAAAAAGGTTTTCTTCTAGTCCCGCAATAAAAACGACAGGAAATTCTAAACCTTTTGCTAAGTGAACAGTCATCAAATTTACTTTGTTATCATCGTCTTCTTCGTTATCTGCATCGGTTGCTAAAGCAATGTTTTCTAAAAAACCTCCTAATGACGCATCTCCTTCGTCTAATTGTTGTTGTTCTTCAACATATCCTTGAATAGAGTTTAATAATTCTTGCACGTTTTCTAAACGCGAAACACCTTCTGGCGTTGAATCTTCTTTTAGTGCATTCAATAATTGTGTTGTTTTCGCCATTTCCATTGTTACTTCGTAAACGTCATGTGATTTTAACATGACTTGGAAACGTTTAATCATCAATACAAAATCATTTAATTTATTGGATGTTCCAGCATTAATACCAATCGTTGGCGCATACATCGCTATATTTTCAATTAATGAAAATAAACTCATTTGATGCTGATCAGCTGCCACTAAAAGTTTAGAAATCGTCGTTTGACCAATACCTCTTGCAGGATAATTAATTGTACGTAATAAAGCTTCTTCATCATTCTGATTGATCAATAGTCGCATATAGCCAACCATATCTTTAATCTCTTTACGCTGATAGAAAGAAGTTCCTCCATAAACACGGTACTGAATTCCTTTCTTTCGTAAAGCTTCTTCTAAAGCACGAGATTGCGCATTAGTACGATATAAAATAGCAAAATCTTTCGGCTGTAAATGCTCATTGATTTGTCTTTCCCAGATTTGAGTTGCAATAAAACGAGCTTCATCTGCATCTGAAAGACCTCTATAAATGGTAATTTTTTCTCCAGTTTCGTTTGCAGTCCAAACGTTTTTCTCTAATTGGTCTTGATTCTGTTTAATAATTTGATTCGCCGCTTCGACAATCATTTGTGTAGAGCGATAATTCTGTTCCAACGGATACATTTTCGCATCTGGATAATCAGATTTAAAGGATAATATATTTCGAATGTTAGCACCACGGAAAGCATAAATTGATTGAGCGTCATCACCAACTACACATAGGTTTTCATAACGAGATGCTAATGCTTTTACAATCAAATATTGCGAATGATTAGTATCTTGGTACTCATCCACCATTATATATTTAAAACGTTCTTGATATTTTGCTAAAACTTCTGGAAAACGCGTCAAAATTTCGTTGGTACGCAACAATAAATCGTCAAAATCCATTGCGCCAGATTTGAAACATCGGTCGACATACGCTCTGTAAATATCACCCATTCGAGGTCGCATTGCTTCGTTATCTGCTTCAATTAATGCTTGATTGTTGTGATATGCTCTTACCGTAATCAAGTTATTTTTGTATTGTGAAATACGTCCTAAAACTTGTTTTGGTTTATAAATATCTTTATCTAAATGCAATTCGTTAATAATCTTTGTCATTACCGAAACAGCATCTTGTTGATCGTAAATTGTAAAATCTGATGGATAACCTAATAATGGTGCTTCTACACGAAGAATTCTTGCAAAAACAGAGTGAAAGGTACCCATCCAAAGCGACTTGGCATTTGATTCTCCTACAACTTGTCCAATACGTTCTTTCATTTCACGTGCTGCCTTATTGGTAAAGGTTAATGATAAAATATTAAACGCATCAACACCTTTGTTTAATAAATGAGCAATTCGATAGGTTAAAACTCTTGTTTTTCCAGAACCTGCACCTGCAATAACCATTACAGGACCTTCAGTTGCTTCTACAGCTAATCGCTGCGGTTCGTTTAGTTTTTCTAAATAATTTTGTTCCATCGTGTACAAAGTTAACCTTTGTCGTGTAAAGGATAAAATAATTTTAAAAGATTATATATCTTTCTGAATAGGGATGTTGATATAATATTTGTATTTATAAAATTAAGTTATAATGAGATAGATAATAGAAACTATTTGTAGGGATTATCGTTGTTTTCATTTAGAAATAATCCCTATATTTACACAAATTTTTTATATGACAGACGAATCAGTAAAATTAAGTAATTACGAAGTAGTAAAGCAAGTGTTTACGAATTTCTTGGAAGAACATGGACATCGTAAAACACCTGAGCGTTATGCTATTTTAGAGGAAATTTATTTTACAGATGATCATTTTGATATAGATATGTTGTATATCAAAATGAAAAATAAGAAATACCGCGTAAGCCGTGCTACATTATACAATACAATTGAATTGTTGATGGATGCTAAATTGGTTCGTAAACATCAATTTGGAGATCAACAAGCACATTACGAAAAATCATATTTCGATAAAAATCATGACCACATAATTTTGGCTGATACGGGAGAAGTTTTAGAATTTTGTGACCCAAGAATTCAATCAATTAAACAAACAATTGAAGAGGTTTTTGATATCAAAATTGATAATCATTCATTGTACTTCTACGGGACAAGAAATAAAAAATAAACTTGATTTTAAAGACATATACCAAGACCTTTTATTTGATAAAAGGTCTTTTTTAATTTTGTGAAAAGTTTAAGTAATCAGACGCTTTATAACTATATAAATAATTTTTTGGACTAAAAAAATAATACTAATTTTGGCTAACACTTTTTTGAAGTGAACGAAAGATTAAATTAAAACAGAAGTAATTGTTAATTAACTATATCAATATAAATAAAACAGGAATAAAAGTAGCTTTTTTACTATCATGTTTTATGGCGTTAAGTGTTTTTGCGCAACAAAAACCGAAAAAAGAAAAAGTTGTTTTAAAACACGCTGATTTAACAGAACGTAATCCGAAATTATTTGAGGGTAACGAATTTCTATCAGGTAATGTTGTCATCGAATATAAAGGTGATGTGATTTCTGCTGATAGTGCGGTTTTATACCGTGATAAAAATTTAGCTGTCGTATGGTCGAATGCACGTTTAGTGAGTAAAGACAAAACAATTACGGCACATAAAATGGAATATGATGGGAATACAACTGTTGCAAAAGCTTTTACAGACGTTGTATTAACAGATCCAACTTCTCGTATTACCGCAGATTATATGGACTATAATCGAACAACGGAAATCGCAACTGGGATTGGAAAAGTAGAAGTAAAAACACCTACACAACAAATTAGTTCCGAAAAAATGATTTACGAACGATTGACAGGTAATATCATTGTGAATGATAATTATAAAACAATTGGTTCTGACGGTACATTAGTAGAAGGAAAGAATGTTGTGTATAATGTAAAAGAAAAATCAGCTACATTTGGTTCAGAAGTTTTTATTACGAATAAAGATTATACCATTTATTCGAGAAAAATGACGACGAATGATATAACTGGAATTACAACTTTCCGTGATTATTCTAAAATTACTCGTCGAAACGATCCATCACAATACATTATTACTTCGGACGGAGATTTTAATAAACAGACAGGAGAAGCTTGGCTAAGAGAAAACTCGAAAATATATTATCAAAATAAAACCTTAACTGCAAAAAATCTATATTTTAACGATAAAACTGGTTTTGGAAAAGGAGAAGGTGATGTATTTTTAGATGATCCATTAGAAAAAAGATTCTTGAAAGGAGATTATGGAGAAGCATTCAAATATTTAGATTCTGCGTTTGTAACAAAAAATGCTTATGCTGTAAAAGCGTTTGATAAAGACTCACTTTACATTAGTGCCGACACTTTGTTAGCTGTAAAACGTCACGATGTTGATTCGACATCATTAGTTAAAGCTTTTCATAAAGCTCGTTTTTATAAAACGAATGCGAACGGAAAAGCTGACTCATTGGTGTATAATCAAACAAAAGGTTTAATGCAATTCTATAAAGATCCTATTCTTTGGTCGGATGACAATCAAGTAACTGGTGATTTTATCGAAGCATATACCAATGCTAAAACAGAGAAAATCGATTCGATGAAAGTGTTCAACAATGCATTTGTAATTGCAAAAGTTGATACTATTTCAGAAAATGAATTTCATCAAATTAAAGGGAAATATTTAACCGTTCTTTTTCAAGATGATAAAATAGATTTTATCGACGTCGAAGAAAATGCAGTAGCTCTAACTTATATGGACGATACTGATCCGAAAACAAAAGAAAGAGAACGATATGGTGTTAATATTTCGTATTGTGGAATTATTGAAGCTGATGTTGTTGGAAATGAAGTAGAGTTGGTAGCTTGCCGAATTAAATCAGATGGAAAAATGTATCCTTTGTCTAAATTTCCTGAAGAAATGCGTTATTTACCCGATTTTAAATGGCGAATTTCTGAGCGTTTAAACAAATGGCAAGACATTTTTATCAAATCGAAATAATCTTTTCTTAAATTATTCGTTTAATCTCTAAAATTATAAATGAAAACAACATCTATTATATTATCTCTCGTTTTACTAACAAGTTGTTATACTTACACTGCTTTTGATCCTGAAGAATATGCTGCTGAGATGGCAAAAAATGCTAATCAGCCAACAAATCTAAAAGAAAGAAGTCGTGTTAGAGCAGAACTCTCTCAATCGAAAAGAGCAAGACAAGATCCAAATCAAGATGCAAACAGTTCAACAGCAAGAATTAGTAAAACAGAAATGGATGAATTCAAATCAAATCAAAAAACATCAACTGAAGATAAAATAGCGATAGATCCTTCTACAATAAAGATTACAGATGTGATTAAACCTGATAATTTTTATAAAGTTGCTGCACAAGGAAAAGAGTATACAATTGAGGCTAAACAATGGAAAGCTGATACTTTATATGCTGTTGTAAAAGGAACAGAAAAAGAATTAAAATTTCATAAAAACGATATTTCTACATTCAAAATAAGAAAATTTTCAAAAGGTAAGTCAGACGCTTTAACTGTTGCATCGTACGCAATAGGAGGAGCAGCTGCACTTTTATTATTAAAATAAAATGGGAACATTAAAAGAAGAATTTTTTCAATACCAAGCGCAAACAACAAATTTCGCTTCTGGTTTTGAAGTTGATTACGCAAAAGGCTCTTATATCTATGGAAAAGATGGAAGAGCCTATCTTGATTTTGTAGCTGGCGTTTCTGTCAACACGCTTGGTCATAGCCATCCGCGAATCAATCAGGCGATCATCAATCAAGTGAATAAATATATGCATGTTGCTGTTTATGGAGAATATGCACAAGAAAAACCAGTAGAATTATGTAAACGTTTGGTCGATTTAACACCAAAAGGTTTAGATCAAGTATATTTGGTTAATTCGGGTACAGAAGCAATCGAAGCTTCGTTAAAATTAGCAAAACGCTATACAGGACGACGTCAATTGGTGTCTTTTCGAAATGCTTACCATGGGAATACTCATGGATCGTTAAGTGTATCTGGTGACGAACGTAAAAAAGCAGCGTTTCGACCATTATTACCTGAAGTTTATTTCATAAATTTTAATAATGAAGAAGATTTACAAAAGATAACAACTGAAACAGCAGGTGTAATAGTTGAAAGTATTCGAGGTGCTTCTGGTTTTCGTTTGCCTGAAAACGACTTTTTTATTAAATTAAAAAAACGTTGTGATGAGGTCGGTGCTTTGTTGATAATGGACGAAATTCAGCCAGGTTTTGGTCGTACTGGAAAATTGTTTGGTTTCGAGCACTTTGGTGTCGTTCCAGATATTGTAGCAATGGGAAAAGGAATGGCAAGCGGACTACCTGTTGGTGCGTTTATGACATCGAATGAAATTATGAGTTCTCTAAAACAAAATCCTCAGTTAGGACATATCACGACTTTTGGTGGAAATCCAGTAATTGCTGCAGCAGCTTTAGAACTATTAAATGTATTGGAAGAAGAAAATTTAATGGATGATATCGCACGCAAAGAACAATTGTTTAGAGATAACTTGAAACATCCTAAAATTAAGAAAATTCATGGTAAAGGCTTGATGTTAGCACCAGAATTATCTTCACCAGAATATACTTTAAGAGTTCAACAAGAATGTATGAATCGTGGTTTGATTCTTTTCTTTTTGATGTATAGTATAGAAAATTTAAGAATTACGCCTCCAATTAATATTTCAGATGAAGATATTATCAAAGGATGTGAGATTTTGAAATCTGTTTTAAACGATTTAGATTAATTAATATACTAAAAAGCTTCAGAAAATTCTGAAGTTTTTTTAGTATTATTTATTTCGTTTTTCTAACAAATCTGGACAACGTTCTTTCGTACGTTCAACTGCTTTATCGTGTAGCCCACCATTGATATACGTCGCGTTGTTTTCTTCTGTAATTTCAGTCGTTTGATTCTCAGGTTTATCTTGATTTCCTGATTTGGATTCGCACGAAAGCATAAAGGCAAGTAGAAGTAGAGGAAGTCCTTTTAATGTATTAATAGTAATTTTTGTTTTTGTATATTTTTGTACAGAACGTATTAAAGATTTGGCTAAATCTTCAACTTTTAGAGGTTTGTATTTTTTAAATAAACTGATAGAATTGAAAAAGCCAATTACTTTTACACCTAAAACTTCAATTTTAATTGATAATCATAATCTATAATCCGTTGTTTTTCTTTGCTTCCGGCATCTTTTAAAGTTGCGCCTAAGCATGAAAACGCAACATCATCAATGATGTATTCAGAATAATTTTCTAATTGATCAAAATCAACAATAATTTCTTGCATTTTAGGATGTGAAATATTCGTTTTACGACGAACAAGAATTACAATTTCAAGATAATTAGAATCATTAATTAATTCTTGAACTAAAATTTTCCTGTAGCGCCAGTAGCTCCAATAACGATAGCAATCATAGTATTTTAGATTCAATTAAAAATTAAAAATAGTAATTTGTAGGTTTAAAAAATAACACCAATATTAAATGATAAAAATTGATTATTTTGTTCTAAAATAGTAGTATTTAAATAATCAGCTGAAATAAATAATTTTGGAAGATTTTTTAACTCAAAATCATAACGAATAGTCGCTCCAAATTCAGATATATTACTTGATAAATAATTATACTCTGACAGAACTAAATCTTTTATCGATTGCTTATAATCCTCAGAGAAAACAGCATCTTTATTTGTTACTTTTTTGTAAGAAAATACAGGTTTTACAGAAAGTACATGCTGCTCATTAATCTGGTATTTAAGATCAGTTTTTAATCCAATTAAAATACTATTCCATTTTTGTCCATTAAATGGACCTATACGTTTTTCTACAAATTGTTCGTAGTTGGCAAAAGGGATTAGCGTAACATTTACTTTACGAGAATTGTATTGATAAAAAAGCTCTGCTGAATAATTTGTAATGTCTTTTTTATACGATTTTTGTTTATCTAAGTTCAACAAATAAGTGCAACTCAAATTAAATCATTGGGGGCTAGCCCCCAATGATTAGCCAAGTGCTAAATTTGATTTGTGAAAAAAATATATAAACAACTCGACCAGGAACAAAGATACCAAATTGGAATACTTTTGACAGCAGGAAAAAGCAAAAAAGATATTGCTGATTTAATAGGCGTACATAAATCTACCATCACGCGTGAATTACAAAGAAATATTGGCAAGCGTGGTCTACACGCAGGTAGCTATATTCCTGATTTGGCGCAAGAAAAAACAAGTTTAAGGCACAAACAAAAAAACAAGGCAGTAAAATTCACAGAGTCGCTTAAAAATCAGGCAGCTAATTGGTTAAAGAATGAACAACTAAGTCCAGAATTGATTGCTGTAGAATGGAAGTGCATGGGCGTTCAGGGTGTTTCTCTAGAATGCATCTATCAATGGATATGGGACTGTAAAAAGAGTAATCGCAGAGCTGACGCGCCCTATAAAAATCTGTATAAATTTTTAAGACATGGCAGACGCAGATTCAAAAGAGGCAACTATAAACAAACCCGAGGTATAATCAAAGACAGAGTATCCATTGAGAAACGTCCAAA
>NZ_JACXZC010000018.1 GCF_020281205.1 Empedobacter stercoris | reverse complement strand
AATTAATCAAAATAATAATACAATAATATTAAATAAAAACTCTACTTTTAAGTGTTCTTAACAAGGGGAAGATTACATTTCCAATGTTTATCCACTTGGTGATAAAATTCTTGATTTATCACAATGATTGCTGGCTTTGATGTAATGTTGTAATTCTCTTCATCACTCTTTTAAACCTAATCCAACATACGTCATTGATTACATCTTTTCATTCAGATCTTGTTTCATTCCTAATGCGAACCAACTTGCACCATTGGTATCGCCCAAACCAGGAGGAGAAACTTGTGCATTGATGCAAATGGAAAAAAGAAGAAAACTTAAGAATGATATATATTTCATGGTAGTCGTTTGAATATGATACGTCAAAAGTAAAATGCAAATCTGTAACGAAATAGGAATTCTTTACTTATTTGAATAAAAATTTACATTTTTTTTCAAAACAGATTCATTCAATTCTTGTTAAGAGGATTCAATTATAAATTCTCCAAATTCATTTTAAATGATAAATGATATTTAGCACCTTCACATAATTTTAATTTTAAAATTTAGAATTATTATAAATAAAGTCTTACTTTTGACATCAAATTAAAATTGGTCTAAATAATAATAGATAAGATAAACGCTAGATATGAAAAAGTTATTCATCACAGTTGCCGTATTAATCGCTTCATTTTTACAAGCGCAAACCAACACTTTAATGGATGCTGGTTTTTGGAAAAACAAACCATCCGTTGAAACTGTAAAAGCAGAAATTGGAAAAGGAAACAGTCCTTCGCAACAAAATGCAGGATTTTTTGATCCTGTGGTGATAGCGATAAATAATAAAGCAGATTTTGATGTTTTAAAATTTTTAATTGAACAAGATGGAAATGCTGTGGATAAAAAAACACACCATTCTCGCATTTATTTGCAATGGGCTGCTGCAGCTGGAAATCTTGAATTAGTCAATTATTTAATCGCAAAAGGTTCTGATGTTCACTACAAAGACAGCCACGGTGATGATGTGATTACATACGCAGCAAGTGCTGGAAACAAGAATTTAGCGGTTTATGATGCCTTAATCAAAGCAGGTGCTAATCCTAAAGTAAAAAACGAGGATGGTACAAACATCATTATGGAGTCTATCGCAAATGATACGGATTTAAAAATTGCAGAATACTTTGTTTCTAAAGGTGTTTCATTAACGGAGAAAGATAAATTCGGACGTACAGTAGCTGACTATTCTACGAAAGTTGGAAATTTAGAAATCTTAGATTTATTAGCTGCTAAAGGTGTAAAACCTACAGATCAAGCTATATTTTTCGCAACGCAAGGCTCTAGAATGAAAGAAAATGGAGTCGAAGTTTTCAAAACTTTAGTTGAAAAATATAAATTAAATCCAAAAGCTCTAAACCCTCAAGGACAATCATTATTACACGCCTTATCTCGTCGTGGAAATTCAGAAATCATCAATTATGTAATTTCGAAAGGAGCTGATGTTAAAGTAGTAGATAAAGCAGGCAACACCGCATTAATGGTGGCTGCTGCCGGAAAAAACACCGATTTAATCAATTTATTCTTATCAAAATCTAACAATGTTAATGCTGTAAACTCTAATGGAGAATCGGCTTTGACAAAGGCGGTAGCATCTGGAACTCCTGAAATCGTAACTTTATTAATCGATAAAAGTGCAAAAACGGATATCAAGGATAAAGAAGGTAATAATTTAGCATCATATTGGTTCAATTCTTTCAAACCAAATGATGAAACATTTGCACAAAAACAAGAAATATTAGCAAAGGCGAAGATAGATTTTAAAGCCACTCAACAAAAAGGTTCGACATTATTGCATTTAGCCGTAGATAAAGGTGATAACGCTTTAGTAAAGAAAGCAATTGAATTAGGTGTAAATATTAATGCACAAGACGAAGACGGAAATACAGCTTTACATAAAGCAGCTTTAATTGCTAAAAATGATCAAATCTTAAAAACTTTAATTGGTGCGGGTGCTCAAAAAAATTTAAAAACAGAATTTGAAGAAACAGCTTACGAATTAGCTGCTCAAAACGAATTCTTGAAGAAAAATAATGTATCGATTGACTTCTTAAAATAATACAGAAAATGAAATTTAACGTCATAAAAAAATTATTCAGCGTCGTAGTTATACTAATGGCTACTGCCACTTTCGCTCAAACAACGAAGTATAAAACAATGATCCAGATGGAGAATTATACAGGTAAGGAAGCTTACATTGTAATTTCTTTGATTAATCCAAAAGGACAATACGAGAAAACGTTAGGAGTTTTAGGAAAAGATAATGAATGGTATAACACATTAAAAGAGTGGGATAAATTCAATAAAAAGAAAAAAGAAAAATTAAACGGAATTACAGGAGCTTCTGTGGCTGGTGGCGCAAGAGCAACACGTGTGATCGAATTTGATACAGCGAAATTGAATAAAGGGTATAAAATCCGTTTTGAATCTGCTGTTGAAACACAAAAGTACGTGGTAAAAGATGCTGAAATTGCATTAACATCTGCGGCATTAGACAATAAAGCAGGAATTAAAGGAACAGAATACATTAAAGCCGTACGTTTTATTAAAGTTCAGTAAAATGATCCTATCGATTTGGAGGTATGCCCATTTGGCATTAGCCCTTATATCATCAGCTTTTCTTTTAATCCTTTCCACGACAGGAGTAATTTTAGCGGTTGATGCCATCAATGAGAAATCTCCGGCCTACAAAGTCGAAAATTTTGAAAATATTACACTCGCGCAGGTTCTTCCGACTTTGCGCGAGAATTATTTTGAAATTATCGAAATAAAAGTTGATCACAACGATTTTGTAACGATTGATGCTATGGACGAAGATGGGAATCCTATTCAATCTTACATCGATCCCCATACAGGAAAAAACATTGGAGAAATCGTTCCGAAAAGTGATTTCATCAATTGGACCACTGCCCTACACCGCTCATTATTTTTAAAAGAAACAGGACGCGCCATTGTGGGTATCGTTTCCTTTATCTTATTTTTAATTTCAGTGACTGGATTAATCTTAGTGATTCAACGCCAAAACGGAATTTTAAATTTCTTTACAAAAGTCAATAAAGACTCATTTGCCCAATATTTTCATGTGGCAACCGGACGTTGGTTGTTAATTCCTATTGTGATCATTGGATTAACAGGAACATTCATTTTCTTGGCACGATTAGAACCTTTAGTAGGCCAACCAACAGAAGTGGAACACCCCATCAAAGAAAATTTACCTGCCAAAGAGTTAAGCGAAATCAAATTCTTCCAAAACACAAAATTAAGTAGTGTAGAACGAATCGAATTTCCTTTTATTCCAGATGATGAAGCTGAACCATTTGTTGTTCATTTAAGAAAGAAAAGTGTAACAATCAATCAAGTGAATGGTGAAATTATGACTGAATCATTCCATCCGTATTCAGCTGTCGTGGAAAAATTCAATATCGATTTACACACAGGTCGTACCAATGTCATTTGGGCTGCAATTTTAGGAATCGCATCACTTAATATTTTATTCTTTATTTGGTCAGGATTTGCCATTACCTTAAAACGTACACGTACGAAAATCGGAAAGAATAAATTCAAGGCTAATGAAGCTGAAATTGTAGTTTTAGTGGGTTCTGAAAATGGTTCAACAGTTGGTTTTGCGAATAAAATTCATCAACAATTTTTAGCCAACGGAAAGAAATCCTTCATGGTTCAAATGAATCAATATGAAACGTATCCTAATGCTGAACATATCGTGGTTTTTACTTCCACTTATGGAATTGGAGATACGCCCGCGAATGCCAAGAAATTTGAAGAATTAATTGCTCAATATCCGCAACCACAAAAGGTTAAATTCTCAGTCGTAGGATTTGGTTCAAGAGCTTACTCCGATTATTGTGGCTACGCGGTGAAAGTGGATCAATGGTTCGAAAAACAATCGTGGGCAACACGTTTATTGGATTTAAAAACCATCAACGATAAATCTCCAGAAGAATTTACAAATTGGGTGATTGCTTACAAAGAGGCTACGGATATTCCGTTAGCCACAACGCCAGCCATGTATGTGGGGAAAGCACCAAAATTAAAAGATTTAAAGGTGATTTCTTCGACACAAATTACCGATGAAGATGCCACTTTTACAGTAGTTTTAGATGCAAAACAGAAGTTTAAATCAGGCGATTTATTGGCTATTTATCCAGCGAATGATCATCGTGAGCGTTTGTATTCGATTGGTAAAGTCGAGAATAAATTACAACTTATTGTGAAGTTACATGAATTTGGATTAGGTTCTCAATATTTACACAACCTAAAAGAAAATTCAATTATAAAAGCGAGAATCGTAAAGAATAAAGCGTTTAGATTCCCGAAAGCGTCTAAAGTTGTCATGATTGCAAATGGAACAGGTATTGCGCCTTTTCTTGGAATGATTGATGAAAACAAAAATAATGTTGAAACACATTTGTACACCGGTTTTCGACATTTAAATCCTACCACAAAAGGATATCAAGATTTTGCAAAAAAACAAATTGAAAAAAATCATTTAACAAGCTATCACAACGCTTTTTCTCGTGAAGAAAACAAACAATATGTAATGGATTTAGTTCATCGAGATGCTAAGTTTTTTGCAGAAACCTTACAAAACAAAGGGATTATTATGGTTTGTGGGGCTTTAGCCATGCAACATGATGTAGAAAAGGTGTTAGAGGAAATTTGTCAAGAGCATTTAAATAAATCATTTGAAGAATTTAAAGCAAACGGACAATTTTTGACGGATTGTTATTAATTAAATGAGTTGATTCGAGAATGTGTGAATGGAATAATTTAAAGAATGAGAAGCTGAAATAAATTCAGCTTAACATTTTTAAAAGTCTTCCTAAACTTGATTCAGGATCACATCATAATAATTAGAAAATGAAATCATTTCTAAAAAATATATTCACTTTTATACTATTGTATGCTCTAATTCCGACGAATGCTCAAACGGTCGGAGTTAGAGACACAATTTTGATGGGAAGTCGTTTTCAAATTACTTTGGTTGATAAAGATTCTATTTCTGCCGAAAAAAATATTAACAAAGCAATTGATGAAATGATTAGAATCGAAGAATTAATTTCAGATTGGAAACCAACTTCACAGGTTTCTCAAGTCAATCAAAATGCAGGAATCAAACCAATAAAAGTTGATCGAGAAGTTTTTGAATTGACAAAAAGAGCAATTTATTTTTCTCAACTTACCAATGGAGCTTTTGATATTAGTTTTGCAGCAATGGACAAAGTTTGGAAATTTGATGGCACGATGGAAGAAATTCCAACAGAAAATGAAATCAAAAAAGCGATTGAAAAAGTTGGTTATCAAAACATCTTACTTGATGAAAAAAATTCGACTATTTTCTTAAAAAAAGCTGGAATGAAAATCGGTTTTGGATCAACAGGAAAAGGCTATGCAGCACAAAAAGCGCGAACTTATATGCAAAATTTAGGAATACAAGCTGGTATTATAGATGCCTCTGGTGATATGACAACTTGGGGAAATCAACCAAATGGTGAACCTTGGAAAATTGGAATTACAAACCCGTTCAAACGCTTTAAAATGGCAGATATTTTAGTTATGAAAAATGCTGCTGTTACTACATCTGGCGATTACGAAAAATTTATTTTAATTGACGGAATTCGCTATTCCCACATCATCAATCCCAAAACAGGTATGCCTTCTACTGGGTTAACCGGTGTAACCGTGATTGGACCAAATGCCGAAATGTGCAATGGTTTCTCTACGTCTATCATGGTTTTAGGGAAAGAAAAAGGATTAGCTTTCATCAATCAACAAAAAGAGTATGCCGCTTTATTGATTACCGATAACGGAAAAATCATTCGTTCGAAGAACTACAAAAAAATTAAAAAGAAACTCAAATAATCGACAGCACTTTTACTCTGCCACTTCAAGATGTATTCCTGCAAAATAAGCTTGGTTGATCACCTCATCGACATCTTTTACATCAATTATAAAGAAAAAATAGCTATCTCCAAACGAATTATAATTCATCAAGATTTTACCATTTTGCTTTAGATACAATTGAATGTAAGGAAACAAATCGGCTGAATAAGTATCTTCTGGAATTTCGATTTGTAACGGTTGATCGACTGCTGAAGCAATAAAATCTTCAAGATCTTCAAACTCAAATTTCCAATCCGATTGCCAATAGAATTCTAAAAGTAAATCGGCATTATCGCCCTCGTCTTCCATTTCATCCACTACCAATTTTTGATGTAATTTTTTTGCGCGATGCAAGACTTCTGATTCATCGGTCAACGGATTAATCAATTTCAATAAATTAGCATACAATTGTTCATTGACTTCATAATACACTTCTTTTGTAGCATCTTTGAACATTTTATCCAAATGAGGTATGCCCATCGTTTGACACAATCCTAACAACACATCTTCTACCTTTTCAAGCGCTTCCGCGTGATCGGAATTTATGGGTAAAATCAAACTACACGGTTCGGCTTTTTGCCAAAAATCAATAAAATCGGTATCAAATTGTGACGAATAAAGCACCTCATACACATTGATTTCATCGGAATCTTGATATCCACAAAAGATTAAAAAATCGTGATTAATCCATTGAAATTTATTTTCTGGATGAGAAGTTTTAAAAAACAGATGTAAGAAATTAACGGAGTTTTCATCAAAATAATTCGGTTCTACTGTCGAAAAGTTAATTTTAGGAGCGATGATCGCATATAAATCTTCATAGGTAGAAATGCCGTTTGGAATTAATTGATTTTCTAAAT
Organism: Empedobacter stercoris; assembly: GCF_020281205.1. Taxonomy (GTDB): domain Bacteria; phylum Bacteroidota; class Bacteroidia; order Flavobacteriales; family Weeksellaceae; genus Empedobacter; species Empedobacter stercoris. Next base: position 53,823 of record NZ_JACXZC010000018.1, on the reverse strand, counting down.
CAAATGCATTGGGAATTAAATAATAATTCAATTCACAAAAACCCTCCGTACCGATCACTTTTGTACGATAATTGAATTCATCATCCTGTTCATAAAATTCAAAAATTGATTTGAATATTTTCAGATAATCTGTACCGTCTGCTGCGTTGGTTTCTTGCTTGGGATTAAAAAATTTTGAGAACATTAAGGGGTAGTATTAGTTATAATTTGACGTAAGGCTTTATTGTTCTGTTTCACATCTGTAATGATCCATCGCAATTGCGGATCAATATTTTTTATACGATCTTCTAAAGTCGTTTTAATTTCTTTATTTGGAAATACACCATGTCCCATTTCTTCTCGCTTTTCGATAGGCGAAAGATAAACTGTTCCCACCGACATTTGTAGTTTTGAATGAGGTAACGTAAACTTAGGCATCAAACCAGCCACCGTTCCATTAAAATCGCCTCCAGTTTCTTCTCCAACAAAAAATGCACGATTCTTGAGTTGAAGATTCGCCGAAATAAGCGAAGAAGCGGAATACGATCCTCCATTGATCATCACATACAAATTCCCTTTGTAAATAAGCGATTTGTCTATTTTTACAAACGAGAAAGGTATGTTTAATTCGTATTCATTGTCCGAATTTTTGGATGTTGCAAAGTAGGTATAACCAGATCCCAACCAAAGTATCGGGTAGGTATAAGTGGGAAAAATATTGTACAATGATTTTCCAAATGAAGTCTTATTGGCAACAATTTTTTCACCTAAAAAAGACTTCGAATCATCGACCAAATATGCATACAAATAATGTGCATCTTTGATGAATCCTCCCCCATTATTGCGAAGATCCAATACCAAGTTTTGAACTTTATGATTTTTGATATCTGTAAAAACTTCTTTATATAGCTCTTGTACCTTACCTTTTCTAAAATCAGTTACTTTTAGCACTGCAATAGTACTGTCGTTCGTAGGAAAAGATAAATCTTTGGAATAAGCTGCCGAATTTTTGGAGTATCCATACGTTTTTTGCTTAATTCGAACTTTTCGGTCGATTTGCTTTTGTTCTTTGGTGATTTTTGGAAGTTCCTTTTTCTCAGTTTCTTTTGATTTGGGATAAGTCCTGAATGTTTTTTTTCGGATTGGCTTATTCCCCATTAAAAAAGTAAGTTCGACTGAATCTTTAATCCCCTGCTCTAATGTAACATAATTCAAAAATGTTCGGTTGAATACATTATCTGTAAAAGTGGTGTTTTTTCCATCGCCAAAAATGCTTTTTTTGTATTTATCGTATAGATATTTTGTTGGAATATTATCTATAAAAACTAATGCTGAACCAGGATTTATTGGATTTATTTTAGACTGATCATGTATCAAAAAAACTGAATCATTTTTCCAAAAGAAACTATAATCATTAAACGCTGACTTTGAATCTTTGTATTGCTTTATTTCCTTTTTATTCAATCGTTTATAAATCGGATAAATATATGTATGTCCGTGCTCTAAACTTTCGAAAATCGGAAAAAACTTAATGTAAAAATCATTTGGTTTCAATGATTTTGTAAGGGTCTTTTTTAAACTATCAACTTTAAAATCTAATTCATTTTGAGCAAGATACATATCCAATTTTGGATGATATCTTTTTAATTTTTTGTAGGCAAAATCAACGTCTTTCTTTAGCTTATTTGCAGGGATTTTTTTATCAATATGTGCATTGTATTTCTCCACAGAAACACAACTACACATTAAAAAGAGAAACAAATAAGTAAAAAGAGACGTTAATTTCATTGGTATTCTTATAAAAGATAGAAAGTTACAATTTTGATGTTTTAGTTCGGTAATTATTTTGAGAAATCATTTTGATTTTCATGTTATTGACCTCCATTGTCATACTCATTGGTCCAGAAAAAGTTGATTCGTTAATGTTTTGATCGAAAACATTCATCGTTAAACTTCCGTTTAATTTGTACTCGTCAAAGTTAATATTTAACTGACTTGGCATTTTTATGTTACCAACCGAAGTCATTTCTACATCAAAATAAGCTTTTCCATCTGCAATTTTTAGTAATTTATACACTCCTTTAATATTCATCTCGATATCAACACCTTGTTGCAAAGGCATTTTGAAAGGAATTATCACTTCGTGCATATCCCCAATCTTAAAAGTTTCTTTTGGAAAAATCATAAACATAGACATCGAATTCATCATATTATCGTACAAATCTTTCATGTTCGATAAATCCCCTGTCATTTCATCCGATGAATATTGTCTTCCTTTCTCGTTCTCAATACCATTAATCTTGATTTTTAACAATTCTTTTGTTATAGCATCTTGATCCATTGGAATTTCTTGTCCATTGACATTCATTTTAGAATCTAACTTTTTGTAAAAAATTTCGAAAGGTAAATCACCTTCTTTATCCATTTCTTTTGTAACGGTTAAAGTTTGAAAACTCATGTCCATTTTAGTTTCCACTTGACTCAATTCATTCGAAAGTTTTTCGTCACCTGCCATTTGCATCTGCATGTTCATCTGCATATCCATGTCCATTTGATAGGATGATTCTGGGTGATATTTCAGTTTGAATTGAAATGTTTCTTGAGCAAATCCTACGAAAGAACATGACACCATTAAAAAAGTTGTAATTATTTGTTTCATTATTGATTTATTTAACTTCTTGATAAAATTCTTGAATAAAATTCTCCATGTATAGATGACGTTTTTCTGCAATTTGTTTTGCTGTTTTAGTGTTCATCAAATCTTTTAATCTAAATAATTTATCATAAAAATGTTGTACACTTGATGCATCTTTCGAGTTATCATACGGATTATACAAAATGCTGCCTACGCTCCCACCATAAGCAAAACAACGCGCAATTCCGACAGCTCCAATTGCATCCAAACGATCAGCATCTTGCACTATTTCTGCTTCTATTGTTGTTGGTTTATTTCCTTTACTAAACGAAACTTGCGAAACAATTTCTAAAATACGTACAATCGTTTCTTCCTCAACCCGAATAGATGCTAAAAACGATCTAATTAACTTTTCAGATTTATCTACTCCATCATGCAATTTATAATCACCAATATCATGTGTCCAAGCAGCTAATTCGACTAAAAAAGGGTCTGCATCTTCAGTTTCTAAAATCTTTTTAGCGTTCGTTACTACACGTTCGATATGAAAATAATCGTGTCCAGTTCCTTCATCTAAAAAGGTTTTCTTGATATAAGCTTGTGTTTGAGCAAGTATGTCTTTTTTATTCATGCTAAAAAATATTTTCGAGTTTAAAAGTACATCAGAATCGTTATTCAACAAACTTGAATCTTCAGAATTAATTTAATCATCACTTTTAAAAGAATTATTTATAAAAAAATTGTATATTTGCACCTCAAATTTGTAAAACGGGACGAGTTCCCCAAATAATTAGTTATACTATGGCTACAAGAATTAGATTACAAAGACATGGTCGTAAAGGAAAACCATTCTTTCACATCGTAGTTGCTGACTCAAGAGCAAAACGTGATGGTCGTTTCATCGAAAAATTAGGTACTTACAACCCAATTACTAACCCTGCAACAATTGAATTAAACATTGATTCAGCTGTAGAATGGTTACAAACAGGTGCTGAGCCATCTAATACTGCTAAAGCTTTATTATCTTACAAAGGTGCTTACATGAAAAAACACTTATTAGGTGGTGTTGCTAAAGGAGCATTTTCTCAAGAAGAAGCTGAAAAACGTTTTGAAGCTTGGTTAGAAGCTAAAGATGCAAAAGTTCAAGCTAAAAAAGACGGTTTAACTTCAGGTGCTGCTGCTGCTAAAGCTGCTGCATTAGAAGCTGAAAAAGCTGTTAATGATGCGCGTGTAAAAGCTGCTCAGGAAGCTGAAGCTGCTGCACAAGCGGAAGAAACTCCTGCTGAAGAAGCAGAAGGTACAACTGAAGAAGTTGCTACAGAAGAATAATTTTTAAGTTCAGAGAAGTTCCAGATGACAAAAAATGATTGCTACTATTTAGGTAAAATTACAAAGAGACACGGTTTCAAGGGTAATTTAATCATTCATTTGGACACGGACGAACCAGAATTATACGATACTTTGGAAGCAGTGTTCATCGAGAAAGATGGTACACTGGTTCCATTTTTTTTTGAAACCTCTCAGCCTTATCAAGGCACAAAATTATTAGTAAAGTTTGAAGATATTGAAGACGAAGAAGTCGACAAGTTAATCAATCGTGAACTTTATTTACCTCTAAAATCGTTACCAGAACTTTCTGGAACAGATTTTTATTACCACGAAATTGTTGGTTTTACGATTTACGACCAAACAAATACAGAAGTTGGAACGATAAAATCTGTCAACGATTCTGCTGCTCAAGCTTATTTCGAAGTGGATGCAAACGGAAAAGAAATCTTAATTCCGATGATTGACGAATGGATTCTTGAAGTGAATCGCGACGAAAAAGCAATGCTTATTAATCTTCCTGACGGTTTATTAGAAATTTATTTGGGGTAATACCTCTCATCGTAAATCTTTTATTTACTTCTATTTTTTAATTGAGTTTTTCTGATTGTAAAATCCGAAGTTTTCGACATTATATTTATTGTCAATTTCGTACCTTTGCAAACTCAATCGTAATTAAAAATGGAAGAAGAAAAAAAATCATTGAATTTTATCGAGCAAATCATTGAAGATGATTTAGCTAATGGGATGCCAAAAGAAAATTTACGTTTTCGTTTCCCACCAGAACCAAATGGTTATTTGCACATCGGGCACGCAAAAGCAATCTGTTTAAACTTTGGTTTAGGACAACGTTACAATGCGCCTGTAAACTTACGTTTTGATGACACTAATCCTGACAAAGAAGAACAAGAATTCGTAGATTCTATCCGCGAAGATGTGAAATGGTTAGGTTTCGAGTGGGCTGAAGAACGTTATGCTTCTGATTATTTCCAGCAGCTTTACGATTGGGCTGTTCAATTAATCAAAGAAGGAAAAGCGTACATAGACGATCAATCTTCAGAAGTAATTAATGAACAACGTAAAACACCGTTTGAACCTGGAATCGAATCTCCTTATAGAAACCGTTCTGTTGAAGAAAATTTAGCGATTTTCGAACGAATGAAAGCAGGCGAATTTGAAGAAGGAACACATGTTTTACGTGCAAAAATTGACATGACTTCTCCGAATATGAACATGCGTGACCCTGTGATGTATCGTATTTTAAAACGTCCTCATCACCGTACTGGAGACACATGGAAAATGTACCCGATGTACGACTGGACACATGGAGAATCTGATTATATCGAAGGAATCTCACATTCATTATGTTCGTTAGAATTCAAAAATCACCGTGATTTATATGAATGGTATGCGAATAATGTTGAGTTACCGAATCAACCTCAAAAACCAAAACAACGCGAATTTGCTCGTGGTAATGTTTCGTACATGATTACAAGTAAGCGTAAATTAATGAAATTGGTACAAGAAGGAGTTGTAACAGGTTGGGATGATCCACGTATGCCAACTATTTCAGGTTTACGTCGTCGTGGGTACACACCAGAATCTATCAAGAACTTCTGGAATACTGCTGGTGTTGCAAAACGTGATAATGTATTGGATATTTCGTTATTGGAATTCTCTGTTCGTGATCATTTAAATAAAATAGCACCACGTGTTTTTGCTGTAATTGATCCAGTTAAAGTAATTATCGAAAACTATCCAGAAGGACAAGTTGAGGAATTAGAAATTGAGAATAATCCAGAAGATGAAACTGCGGGATCTCGCATCGTACCTTTTACTCGTGAAATTTATATTGAACGTGAAGATTTTATGGAAGAAGCGCCTAAAAAATTCTTCCGTTTATCATTAGGAAACGAAGTTCGTTTGAAAGGTGCCTACTTTATTAAAGCAGAACGAGTTGAAAAAGATGCTGAAGGAAACATTACAACAATTTTCGCTACTTATGATCCAGAAACAAAATCTGGAAGTGGAACTGAAGCGTCTAAACGTAAAGTAAAAGGAACATTACATTGGGTATCTGCAACAGAAAATATTCCAATCGAAGTTCGCGAATACGATCGCTTATTTACAGTAGAATCTCCGGATGCAGAGAAAGATGTTGACTTCTTACAATTTGTTAACCCAAACTCATTAACGGTTAAAAATGGATTCGCTGAACCAGCGCTGAAAAACGCTAAAGTAGAAGATAAATTCCAATTTCAACGCATTGGATATTTTGCTTTGGATCGTGATTCTTCTGAAAATAAATTAGTTTTCAACAGAACTGTAACCCTAAAAGATACTTGGGCAAAAGTAAACAAATAATAAATCTATTTCATTAAATATCAAGCTCGGACAATTATGTTCGAGCTTTTTTTATTATATTTAATAAAATTTAAAACATGAATAATAAACTCTATTTCATCATATTTACTGCATTTATTGCCTTATACAGTTGTCAATCATCTAAAAATGCAACCACAAATAACACACAAGAAATAGAACATATACAGCACTCAGATTTAATTGGAAGGTGGAAACTTGTAAAGCTTTCGGGAGGAATAATAGGTCGCGAACAACTTCCACCAACTAATATGGTTACAGTTTTAGAATTCACACCAACCGAAATGATTACAATAATTAATGGTAAAGAAACCAATCGTACAACATACACTATAGCGAAAGGCAAAAGTATTCATACGACAGAACTTGTTCCCATGATTTACACAAATGGAAACCCTTCGATGGGTAAAAGTTTTCAGGTAGATCAAAATACACTTGGGATTAACGAAGAATTTAATGACGGTTTTTATTATACCTATATAAAAATTGGCGAAAACGATGACGGATTACTTAGAGAATAAAAACTCCATCAAAAATTGGAACGAAGATGACCGACCACGAGAGAAATTAGCTTTAAAAGGACGTTCATCTTTGTCTGATGCAGAATTATTAGCGATTATCATGGGGAGCGGAAACCGTGATGAATCAGCCGTAGAGTTAGCAAAACGCATCTTAAACTCCGCTAATAAAAACTGGAATGAATTAGCTAAATATTCGATTGAAGATTTATGCAAATTTAAAGGTATAGGCGAAGCAAAAGCTATTTCAATTATCACAGCAATGGAAATTGGACGCAGGCGAAATTCGCAAGAAGTTTTGGAACGAGATAAAATAACATCAAGCAAAGATGCCGCTACCATTCTTCAACAACAAATTGGCGATTTACCAAATGAAGAATTTTGGGTTATGTTTCTTAATCAAGGTAATCGAATCATCAAAACAGAACAGATTTCTCGTGGTGGAATTACACAAACTGCCGTTGATATTCGCGTAATTTTTAAACGTGCTTTAGAATTAATGGCAACCGCAATCATACTTTCTCATAATCATCCTTCAGGAAATCTCGTTCCAAGCCAAGCGGATCAATCAATCACTCGAAAAATAAAAGAAGGCGCTACGTTATTGGATATACAAGTACTGGATCATATTATTGTTTCTCAAAAAGATTTTTATTCGTTTGCGGATGAAGGCTTAATTTGATATCTTTAAGGATTATTACATCACTATTTTGAATTCAAAAGTCATCATATATACTGAAAAAATCACTAATCGAATCAATTACATATTTGATTTCATTTTTCGTGAATTTTCTGGAATTGACTACAAAATAACAACCAATTTTGAAGAATTTTCCAATTCTTTTTTACCCAAAATTAATTTTTCGAATCAAACTTTAGAAGACGAAATCAATTTCAACGTAAATGATATTTTTCTCGAAACTAATATTAAAGAAAATGTTGATTATTCTAAATTGAATGAAATTGGAAAATCATTTTACTGGCTTTCACGTTACGAAGAATATAATGCGAAAACTGAACAATTTGATCAACATAATCGATTTTTAGGTTCAGATTTAGATTATTCTCGACCAATTGTTGATGAAATTTGTCTTGATATTCAACAAAAAATACAAACTAAATATCCTGAAATTTCTTTTAAAAAAAGAGTTTTTAAACAAATCATTACACATGATGTTGATTATGCATGGAAGTATTTGCACCATAATTCAACGATAAAATATGGTTCGCTTTTCAAAAAGATTATTAAGGGAAATATCAATGAAGCCAAGAAGCAAATCAATGTTTTAACACATCAAGAAAAAGATCCGTATGACACCTATAATTATTTAAAAGGGTTAGCTAAGAAACATGAAATCGAAACCATCTTTTTTTGGTTATTGGGCGATTATTCTTCTTTTGATAAAAATCATCATTGGAAAAATAAAACACAACAGGAATTAATCCGCACTATTTCGAATTGGGCCAAAATTGGGATTCACCCGTCTTATCAATCCAATGTAGATGCTAAGTTATTAACAGCAGAAATTTCTCGTTTAAAATCGGTTACAAATAATTCCGTTAAATCATCTCGCCAACATTTCATCAAATTGAGCTTTCCTTACACTTATCAACAATTGTTAATAAATGAAATTTCAGAAGATTATACGATGGGATTCCCGCATCAGATTGGGTTTAGAGCTGGGACTTCTACTCCTTTCAAATGGTTTGACTTATCAACAAATCAACAAACAATGTTAACAATCTATCCTTTTGTTGCTATGGATGTTACGTTGAAAAACTATTTACTATTAACACCACAACAAGCTATATCTAAATTAAAATTATTAAAAAAGACAATTAAAGATGTTGACGGAACGTTTATAACATTGTTTCACCAATCTAATCTAACAGAAGAATGGATAGAATGGCGAAACGTCTACGAAAGTATTTTCAAATGATAAAGCGAGTTTCACGAAAAAAATTAGATGTTAATAAATACACCGAATGTTTAAATAAATCGGTGAACTATCGTATTTATGCGGAAGTTTTTTATTTAGATGCTTTGGTTGAAAACAATTGGGATTGTTATGTTTTGAATGATTATGAAGCAATAATGCCTTTGCCTTTTGTGAAAAAAATTGGGTTTAAATTTATTACACAGCCTACTTACTGTCAGCAATTGGGTATTTTTCATCAAGAAAATTTTTCGAAAGAAACCTTTCAGCTTTTTGAAAAAAAATTACATCGAAATTTAGTACGTTCTTACTGTTTTAATGAAGAAAATACAGAAATGTTTGAGCCGAAGGGAGAAAAAAGAGTGAATCAGGTTTTGGATTTAAATTTTGATTATAACATTTATTTCAAAACTATTCGTAAAAATAGAAAACAAGAAATAAAAACTGGTTTACCTGAAAATTATAAGATTTGTCAACATTCCAAAAACATAGATTTTATCGACTTACTTGATAAAAACTATTCGCATATAAAGAAAGAATTACAACTCAAAAAATTAGTAAAACTTGTTAATAAACTACAAGAAGAGGAAAAATCAATTACAATTTCTATTGAAGAAAATCAACAAGTTTTAGCCAGCTCTTTTTATCTTATTTCTGATAAAAGATTAATACAATTATGTAACGCCAAACTTCCTAATGGTAAGATAAATTACAATACATTTATTGTAGATTTTATTATAAAAAAATATTCTAATAAAAATATTTATTTAGATTTCGAAGGTTCAAGTTTGAAAGGTGTTCAAGAATTTAATGAAAGTTTTAGAGCGGCGACACATTATTTCACTTGTTATAAAAACTTTCTATGATAAAAATTTTTTACCATTTATTTGTAACTTTATTCTTCTTGATTATTTACCGTTTAGGAAGTTTTAGTAAAATTACTTTCGGAGATTCTGCAGGAAAAATTTTGGACATTGAAGCCAATCAATTCAATCTTGAGACGTATTCCATTACACATTTTTTATATCAAAACTTTACAATTCTTATTTACAAACTATTTCCTGATTTTAGTACAATAGAAATTGGACGTTGGGTAAATATTATTTCAGCAATTGTGGTTCTAAATATTTTATTCATAATCCTTCAAATTATTACTAAAAAAAAATGGATTGCTTTATTAGGAACGATTGCATTCGGTTTTAGTTTTACGTTTTGGAAAAATACAGAAAATATCGAAGTATATACATTTTGCTTAATTTGGATAACTTTATATTGTTTATTCTCTTTAAAATTTATTCAACAAAAACAACCTATAAATATTCTATTTGCTGGTATAATTTTAGGAATTAGCTTTTTTGCGCATATACAAGGAATTTTATTACTTCCTTCATACTTTTACTTATGTTATTTAGCCTATGACAATACAAAAAATAAGACATTTGGTTATTACCTTTTTATTCCTATTATATTCTTAGCATCTTTATACATTTATCCAATCATTCATAACGAATCAATTAAAAACGTTTTATCTTCCTCAGATAAATCATGGGTTTCTGATTCTTTAAAAAAAGATTTTTTAAGTTACATAAAAGACTTCGTTAAAGCTTTTGGTTATCTAATTTACAACTTTTGGTGGATGAATATTTTCTTATTATTTATACCTATTAGAGATTATTTCAAAAATAAAATATTACTTTTTTTAATTATTTTTGGGCTACCTGTTTTTGGATTTTCTACTATTTATGCTGTAAGTGACAACTATGTTTTCTTCTTAAATTTCAATCTTAGTTTTTTGATTATTTCGAGCATTGGATTAAATTATTTTATTACAAGATTCCCGAAGCATACAACTATTGTTTCAGTGCTTATATTTTCAACACCATTCTATTATTATACAGCAAAACAACTTGTTTTAAAAACTAATAAAGGTCAAGAGTTTCATCATCAAAAATCTTACAAAGATGGCTTGAATTATTATTTACTTCCATGGATGAACAACAATAAAGGAATAATAGAAGTTATTTTAAACAACGAGGAAACGAATGAAGATATTGAATGGATGAAAAAGTCTGCCCAACAATTAATTGATTTAAAATCTAAAACGATGACAATTGAAGAAATTAAAAAGTTGTAACTTAACATACAATTTTTTATTTATGAAAACATTATTTAGTTTATTTATTGTTATTTCTATATTTTCTTGTACTGCTCAACAAGGTGGTTTAATTTATCCAGATTCTCAAATAGTCAAAAATGCAAAAGTTGTTCATATTACAGATGAATCATCAATAAAAAATTTTACAATAACCAACGATTTACAACCTATTACTTTACAAATAAATGTTATTGTATTAAAACGTGAAGACGGAACGGGGAATTATGATTTAAAAAATCCTGAAGAAAAGAAAGCCTTAGAAAATTTCATGAATTATAGCAATGATGTTTGGATGAACCTTAAACAGCCAGAAGATTTAACAGGATGCTATACCGGAAATGACTTTTATCCTGATACGAAAGTTCGTTTTAAATATAATTATATTGAAATTAAAGATAATTATGCTTGGAACTATAGAAATAGCGGTGCTGATTTAGAGAAAAAGAAATACAGTGGTATTACACCATATAGAGGTTGGTATTTGACTTACTTAGATGACAAAATTGCGCAAGATAAAACTATTCCAAAAGGTTTAAATGTTTACCTAACTATGGATGCAGATCATTATGATAGACTGTATAAAGTAAAAAGTAAAGATTTTAATTTAAACGAAATTGCTGCCGCTGAATCTCCAAGTAATAATTTATCGCAAAGCACAAGTATTCATATACCCAATCGCTACCTGAAATATTTATCGCACAGATACCAAGATCCTATTCGATTTAATAAAACCGTTCAAGAGACCATGTCTTGGGATGTAAACGATGCCCGCGGTTTAGCTCACGAAATTGGACATAGTCTTGGTTTAGGACATCACAACCAGTACCATAATGCAAATGCTTGTAAATATACAATTATGTCTCAAGTTGGTCTAGATCCAAGAAATTACCTTCAACCAACTGAAATTTTAAAAGTTCATAAAAACTTGAGAGAAACCAATCTGATACAATTTGTAACAGAAGATTCTTTTTTAGGAAATACGTTTATCATGAATGAAAACACCGATTGGAATAAAACGCAACGTTTCTATTCTAATTTAAAACTTGAAAACAATATTACCTTAACGATTACAGAACCTATAATTATTTCTCCACAAGCGACCATTAACTTTGGAAATAATTCGAAAATTATTTTCGAAAATAAAGGAAAGATTATCTATCCAAATGGAAATGATTTTAAAAATTACATCAACAAAAAAGAGAATTCTATTATCCAAAATTAGAGTTAATTCAATTCTTCTAAATATTTTCTAAACAAGAATTTTGCATAAAATCCCGACACTAAAAACATCAACAAAAATCCTAATGCAGCGCCTTCTATTCCATAAGGAGGAATTAGTAATAAATCAAAAGTAATTAGGCTAAAAATTGAAAGTATGGATACTCTAATATTCCAATTGTATTTGCCAATTGCGCTAAATAAATTAAGATAAAGTACGCGAAATAAAATCGCCAAAACAACTGCGACTGTTGTAATAAAAAACACTTTATCTCCCTCTAAATAAGATTCGTTAAAAAATAATTTGATCAACCAATCTTTGAGAAAATAACTTCCTATAAGCATTATTAATCCTATCGGGATAAAAAGTTTATAATAATTTTTAATATAAAACTTCAAAAAGTTTTTATCCTGACAATTCTGGATAATTCGAGGAAAATCCGTTTGAAATAAAATGGTCGGAAGAAATAATAAATTCATCGGAAGGATAATCGCAACCTTATATAAAGCAATGTCTTTATCAAGCATAAATAACGCGATCATCGCAATATCAATCGAAAATAATAATTCGGACGCAAAATAAGCCAATGATTCCATTCTTCCATATCGCCACATTTCTTTCCAATTCATCGATTCCAGTTGATTAACTGCTTTCTGTATCATACTTTTTGAATAAAAAAGTAAACTCAAAAAAGGAGCAATTGCTAAGGAAATCATATAACCTATCAGACCAAAATAAAAAGTCAAAATAAAAGTGAGTAACAACCCAAAACAATTGATAAAAATATTTAGAGAAGCAAACTTTTTATTATTTCCATTAATTCGATAATCGATGGTTAAATGCGCGTGAAAAAAAAGACCAAAAAGTCGAATTGCAAACAAAAGAATAATCCACTCCAAATGTTCAAATTTTAGCACATATAAATTTGCAATAAGTATAAAAAGAATCGATAAAAAGAATTGATATACAATACCATTACGAAGTAGTTTTCTGCTCAAATCTCGACGAATAAGTTCATCTTCTTCGGAAGAACCAAATTTCATCAAAACCTGCAACGAACCAAAACCATTCCATGGTGACATAAAAGCAACTATTGAGGCTATAAGTGTTATTCGACCAAATTCATCTTGCGGAATCATTTTAACAATAAAAATGGTATTGATTAATAGCACAAATTTCCCTATCAAAAAAGATAAAAAAACATAGAAGCCGTTGTTCTGTAAAAATGATTGTAAGAATTTGATTAAATCTTTCATTTCACAACTTGAGTATAAATTTCATTATAATGTTCGGCAATTTCTTCTTTAGCAAATAGCTTTCTTGCATAGTCATTCATCTTTTCAGCTTCTGCAAATTTCTTCCCTTTTATAACCTCAATCATCGCTTCAAACAATTGATCTTCATTTTCAGATTCGATTAAAATTCCAAAATTATTCGGAAAAAACTCTTCAATACCACCAACTTTCGTCGCAATTAATGGTAATCCTGTCGCAAAAGCTTCTGCTTGTACACAAGGTTGGTTTTCGAATCGACTAAATAACACAAAACAATCTGCATCATTCATCTTCTGATTAACTTCATGATGTTCTAATCGTCCAAAAGTTGTGATATAATTTTCTAACTTATGTTCTTTTATAAAATGTATAATTGGCGTTAAATCACCATTTCCTCCTATATAAAATTTAAACGAATAATTGTTTTCTGCTAATCTTTTTGCCACATTCAACATGCCTGAGATATTTTTGTGTTGATCACCTAAATGTGATAAATGCAAAAAACGAATTTCGTTAGAATTTAAATCTAATTTGTAATCAAATCTTTCTAAATCAACAACATTTGGAATTACTTGATAAGAAACTTTATGATTAATCTTTTTTATAGATTCTCCTAAATGAGTGGAAACAGGTAAAACTATATCAACAAAATTAAGAATTTTCTTAATCGCCAAGCGCTTATAAAACGGAAGTTGAATAAATTTATTCGGATGCAAATTCGTCCAATGTTCTGTTAAAATAACAGGTTTTTTATATTTTATTTTTAAGTAGGTTGATAATAAACCCGCTGGATAAATAACATTCAAGTGAATTACATCAAAATGATTAACCAAAGCAATACCCTTTAGAAATGCTCTAATTTGTTTAATCAAATTAAACGGACTGAAAAAAGATGGTTTAAAATAAATAATTATCTCTCTTACATTTTCATTGATATTATCTGTAATCTCAAAATCAGATTTCAAATTTTGGTCCTTAATTGCATGTACAAGTGTTACATTATTTAAAGTAGATATTGCTCTTAAATGGCGTTGTATAAAATCTCCATTATCTAAAAGTACACGACTTGGGTACCAAGAAGCCAAAGCTAATATATCTTTTCGCAAATTATTCACCTTACTTTTTATATCTCTTAAGTTCTTTCATTACAAAGTATAACTGAACTAAATAGCCAACTCCGGCAAAGAAAGAATATAGGGATAACGTTAAAAGTATATTTTTATTTAAACCGCCAATCACACAAGTTGTAATTGTGACCAAAACAAGGTAAATATTAAAGTATAAGGCGTAATGATTTTTCTTGATAACCACTACAATTTGTTGAATAGGATTCATCGCCGAACGACATAAAATCCAAAACGAAAGAATCCACGTCATAATATGCAAACCTCGCCATTCTGGACCAAGCATCCATTCGAGAATAAAAATTCCAATAAAATTCATCAACAAAAGAAAAACAGCAATTGCAGCAACATTATACACAATCACTTTTTTTGACAAATCATACAACTGGTGCGCTCTATGATCAATCATTGAAGCTGATTTTTGAAAGAAAACCTTCGAAATCGAATTGGATAACAAAACCAATGGAACAACCAAAACTTTAGATGCATTTCCATAAAAACCTGCATCTTCTTTCGTAAAATAAAACAACAACAAAATCGTCATTAGATTATTCGCAATCACATTCAGAGATTCTGATGGTAATGTATACTTTATAATCTCTTTATTTTTTGAAATTGTTTTTTTTGCTAAATTAAAATCAATCGAAGAAAATCGCCCTTTGGTAATCGAAAAATAAAACACACAAGATAAAACTGTCCCGAAAATAGTTCCATAAATCAAACCTGTTTCTTTATAGCCCATCCAATAAAAAATGGCCTGAAAAACAACTGAAAAAACTGCATTAATCACGACTCCTGTTGAAATGCTTTTGAATAATTTATACTTAGTAAACAACGTATTTTGAACATTGTTCCAAGCTGTAAACAATCCTGCAACGCAACTTAGAAAAACAATAAATAAGGAGGTTTTGAACGTGAAAATTTTTTCTAAAACAGCGTAGCCTAAAAAGAATAAAATCGTTACAACGCTACTCACTAATAATAAGGTCGTGAACAAATTTCGAATTGCTTTAGACGATTTCGAAATCACAAAAATATTCTCCAAACGAAATGTTGTCAAAATAGAAAGAATCGCAACAAAACCTAAAAAAGCATTGTAAGTACCTGATGCTTCTGGTCCATAAATTCTTGCCAAAATTATTCCTCCAACAAGCATTATCGCTTGCGCAATCGTGTTCCCAGCAAGCAAGGACAAAACACCTTTTGCATTCTTCGTTTTAAATTTTTCTAACCTTGTTTTCAATTGATGTAATCTTCATCAGCAAATCTACATAAAATCCTTAGCTTTGCATTTATGAACACAATAAAACACGTTTTTTTCGACCTTGATAATACACTTTGGGATTTTAGAAAAAATGCAAAATTCGCTTTAAAAGAACTATATATAAAATACGATGTTGAAAACCGATATGGTTTTTCATTTGAAGAATTTCACCCTTTTTACCACGATAGTAACGAAAGTCTTTGGGCTTTAATTCGTGACAAAAAAATCACAAAAGAAGAATTAAGAGCAAGACGTTTTAAAGACGCTTTTGATAAATTAGGTATCGACAATGATGCTTTGGCGAAAATTTTCGAAGAAGAATACATGGAAACGATTACCAATTATAATGAAGTAGTAGATGGTGCAATGGAATTGTTAGATTATTTGAAACCAAATTACAACCTACATATCATTACAAATGGTTTTATCGAAGTCTCAAAACGTAAAATTGAAACATCAGATTTAAACGGTTATTTTGACACAGTTACCTATGCTGATGAAATCAAAATTTTGAAACCAGATCCTCGTATTTTCTCTTTAGCAATGGAAAAATCTGGCGCTAAAAAAGATGAGTCAATTTAT
Source organism: Empedobacter stercoris (assembly GCF_020281205.1). Classification (GTDB taxonomy): domain Bacteria; phylum Bacteroidota; class Bacteroidia; order Flavobacteriales; family Weeksellaceae; genus Empedobacter; species Empedobacter stercoris. The sequence goes on along the minus strand of NZ_JACXZC010000018.1, from coordinate 37,428 downwards.
ATTGGTGATGATTGGATTGCGGATGCAGTTGGTGCAAAAGCATACGGAATGTCAGCAATTTTCTTTGATCGATTAGAAGAAAACTTCTCGATGGATGACGTTCCAACGATTACTCATTTGGATGAAGTAAGAAATTATTTATAATATACAACGGTTCAGAAAATTCTGAACCTTTTTTTTATTTTCTACCTTTAAAATCTTCCATCGAATCATAAATACCAAAAACATCCCCCATCACAAAATCATATACCTTATTTGGTAACAAAGCTTGCGATAACCGAACAAACCAATATGGAAGAGGCATAGGAGTTCTTAATTTTCCTTTCTCGATATTCGAAATAATTTTACTTGAAGCTTTTTCAGGATCAAGTATTGGGACAATGCGAGATTTTACCCCATCAAACATTCCTGTATTGATATAAAATGGCATGACACAATTTACAATCACCTTGCTTTTTTGTTGTTTCATTTCGAGACTCACCGTTTCCGTAAAACCAACTATTGCCCATTTACTCGCTACATAAGCAGCCATTTTTGGAGTTGAAGTTAATCCAGCCATCGACGCAATATTACAAATCACACCTGTATTTCGTTTCACCATTTCGGGCAAAAAAGCATGCGTCAACACCATAACCGCATTTACATTAACATTCATCGTTCGGTTAATTTCTTCTAAGGTATGATCAATGTAATTTTTACCAACAACAATACCCGCATTGTTAATTAACACATCAATAGATTTATTATCATTTTTAATTTTTTCGATTGTTGATAAAAGCTCTTCTTGATTTGACAAATCTACCTGATAAGCAGAAATTGGAATATTAAAATGAGAAAACTCTTCTTTTACTTGGTTAATTCCAGCTAAATTATAATCAAGCATCACCAATTCTTGCGCACCTTTTTCTAACACTTTTCTGCTCATTATCTTTCCAATCCCAGAAGCAGAACCAGTAATCAAAACTATTTTATCTTTAAAATTAAATTTCATTATATCAATAATTTAATCATTTATAATTCACTATTCACGTTTGCTTTTACCATAAAAATAAGCATTCTCTTTTTATTATAAAATAGTAGATAAGCGTAATTTTTTTCTTTTGATCTATTCAATGTATTTAAGAAGATAATTTTGAAGGAAATATATTTTAAAAATTTATTACAAATTCTTTGCAAAATTAAAAATAGTCTTTATATTTGCAGTCCAAAATAAGAACAATCGTTTCTTATCAGGAATGGCCGAGTGGCGCAACTGAATAGCGCACTTGATTACGGCTCAAGAGGTTACAGGTTTGAATCCTGTCTCGGTCACAAAAGCAAAAGCTCATCAAAATTTGATGAGCTTTTTTGTTTTAATACACTTCTGTTTCTTGTGGAATTTCCTCTAATTTTTTCTTTTGTTTTGACATAAAAAAGATACAATTCCCGAACCAGGTTAACCAAAAAATATAAAATCCAAAATGAAATGTTTTCTTTAGTAATCGATGCGATGTTTCTGTGAAATCATAATATGTATAAATTAATCCTATTATTCCTATCGAAAGAAAGATGAATGGCAATAACAATTGTTTCAAACGTTTGGTTGTTTTCATTTTCCAAACAGATAACACCACAAAAATTATCGCTTGAATCGCAAATAATAAAAGTGCTGTTTTCCACCACGATTTTAGAATAGTGTATTCGTTGTAAATAATCGTGATTCCGACTTTTCCGATGAATGACATTTTCGAAATCATGATTCCAGAAAGCAAAGAAGAAAAAGCTAAGATTAGTAAATGTATAATTTTGTTTTTCATTTGATTTAAATCAAAAAGTTAAATAAATTAATTGTTTAAATATCGTCTAAGTTCTCGATACGATTCTTGTCAGAAACACCAGAACTGACGAAATCATCGTAATAAAAATATTAAATAAGTTATTCCAATTATTAAACCAATCAGAACTGGAATTCCGATTATTAAATTATAAAAATCATTCGTAACAGATTCTGAATTTGAGAATTCATCAAATTTCAGTTTAGGTTTAAAGATTTTAATGATAATAAATCTTATTGTTAATCCTATAAAACCTCAAATAAATTCAAAAAGAATATATCAAAAATTTCGAAAATCACTTGCATACAAATAATTTATATCCTAATATAATCAAAAAAAAGCCTTGCAAATGCAAGGCTTTTAAATATTTTAAAGAAATTGATTCTTATAAGTTAATTGAGAAATCCATTAATTCGTGGAATTTTCTTAATCTATCGATTAAACCTTCTCTATCTAAAGCTTCTAAAGATTCAGTTCCGAATTTTTCACAAGTTACAGATGCTAAAGCAGATCCATAAACGATTGCACGTTTCATATTATCGAAAGAAAAATCATTTGTTTTTGCTAAATATCCTGAGAATCCTCCTGCGAATGTATCTCCTGCTCCTGTTGGATCAAAAACATCTTCTAATGGTAAAGCTGGAGCAAAGAAAACTTGTTCGTCTTGGAACAATAAAGCACCGTGTTCACCTTTTTTGATGATAACCGTTTTAGGACCAAATGTCATAATTTTTTTAGCTGCTTTTACTAAGCTGTATTCTCCTGACATTTGACGCGCTTCTTCATCATTAATAGAAATCACATCAACATCTTTGATGACATCCATTAATTCATCCCAAGCACAATCCATCCAAAAGTTCATTGTATCTAAAACCACTAAACCTGGACGTTGATCTAACTGCGTTAAAACTCCTTTTTGTACCAATGGATGTAAGTTACCTAACATCAAAACATCTGGAGATTTGTAAGTTTGAGGAACAACTGGATTAAACGTTTCTAATACATTCAATTCTGTAGCTAATGTATCACGTGTATTCAAATCGTTGTGGTATTTTCCTTCCCAGAAGAATGTTTTTCCATCTTTTACGATTTCCATTCCATCTAAATTGATTCCTTTCGAACGTAATAAATCAATGTATTTTTGAGGAAAATCCCCTCCAACAACTGAAACAATAGCTGTATCTACGCCTAATAGAGAAGACGCCATTCCGATATATGTAGCGGCACCACCTAAGATTTTATCTGTTTTCCCAAAAGGAGACTCTAATTTATCAAAGGCAACTGTACCAACTGTTAATAAACTCATTTTGTATATTCTAAATTAAATAGTTTGCAAATGTATTGAATTGATTTGAATTAAGGCATAATGCCTATTTATTATTTTTAATTTAATCCCTTCTTAACTGCTTGTCCATTAAAAAATTACGATTAAATTATCACAAATATTTATAAAGCATTAGCTAAATCTGTAAACGCAACCTCTGTTTGTTCACCAGAAATCATGTCTTTTACTGTTGCTTTTTGTTCTGCAATTTCTTTCTCACCTAAAAGAATTACTTTTTTAATTCCTTTTTTATCAGCATATCCCATTTGCTTTTTCATTTTCGCATCATCAGGATAAACCTCCGTATTAATACCTTGTTGACGTAATTGTTTCACCAATTTCATCGCAACTGTAGCTTCTGTTTTTCCGAAATTAATGAACAATGCCTGAATATTTGTTGAATCTTCTAAAGCAGGAAATAGATTATTTTCTTCTAAAACTAAATAAATACGATCTAAACCAAACGAAATTCCAACACCAGAAATATCTTTCAGACCAAAAATTCCAGTCAAATCATCGTAGCGACCTCCACCACCAATAGATGATGAGAATTCTCCGATTTTTGCTTTTACTTCAAAAATGGCTCCAGTATAGTAATCTAATCCTCGTGCTAAAGTTAAGTTCAAGAATAATTCGGCAGATTGTAATCCTAAATTTGCTGTTTGCTCAAAAACAAATTCTAATTCTTCGATACCTTTTAATCCAGTTTCAGACGATTTTAAAATATCTTTTAACTGCGCAAATTGCGTTTTATAATCTCCTTTCATAGAGAATAAAGGTGACAAAATATCGATTGCAGCTTCCGAAATTCCTTTTCCTCGCATTTCTTCTTTTACCGCTTCTTCCCCAATTTTATCTAATTTATCCAAAGCAACTGTAAAATCAATCAATTGAGCCGAAATATCTGCTACTTCTGCTAAACCAGATAAAATTTTACGGTTATTGATATGAATTTCAACTGGCGCTTTCAGTTCTGTAAAAACAGTATCGTATAACTGAACAAAATCAACCTCTTGTAACAGAGAATCTGAACCTACAACATCCGCATCACATTGAAAAAACTCTCTGAAACGCCCTTTCTGAGGACGATCTGCTCGCCAAACAGGTTGAATTTGGTAACGTTTGAACGGAAATGTAATCTCATTTTGGTGTTGTACTACGTAACGTGCAAAAGGCACTGTTAAGTCGTAACGCAACGCTTTTTCTGAGATTTGAGATGTGATTTTTTGACTATTTCTATCTGTTAATAATTGTTCATCAACTTTCGCTAAATAATCACCAGAATTTAAAATCTTAAAAATTAATCGATCCCCCTCTTCTCCATATTTCCCTGTTAAGGTTGATAAATTTTCGAATGATGGAGTTTCGATCGGAGAAAATCCGAATAACACGAATTGTTTTTTAATCGTGTTGATAATATATTGACGACGATTCACTTCTAAAGGAGAGAAATCTCTTGTTCCTTTTGGAATCGATGGTTTTTGAATGGCCATTTTTCTAAATCTTACTTATAAAGATACAAAAATACATCATTTTGATTTTTAACCCGACATTTTAGGAATAAATCATTGATTTAAAAAATATTTATCTGTGCATCACATTTTATTGCATCATTTTTGAACAAAATCTTTTCTCGAATTGATGATTTTAATAAAAAAGAGGTAAACTTCAAACTTCATCCATCGTAATTCTAATTCGTAAATTAAATCGTAATTTTGCCTTATGTATTTAAAAGAACTTAAAGCAAGACAATTCAAGAATTTTGATGAAAATAATTTCGAATTTTCCTCAAAAATTAATGCATTTGTGGGACAAAATGGAAAGGGAAAAACCAATGTGTTGGACGCGATTCATTATTTGGCTTTAAGCAAATCGTATCTCAACCATTCGGATGCGATGAACATACAATTTGATTGTGATTTTTTTACATTAGAAGGCACTTTTGATAAGAATGAAGCAGATGATGTTATTTTCTGTTTGGTTCGTTCTGGTCAACCCAAACAACTAAAACGAAATTCGAAGTCATATGATCGTATATCGGATCATATCGGTCAATATCCTTTGGTCATGATTTCGCCTTATGATAGCGATTTAATCAAGGAAGGAAGTGAAGTTCGTCGAAAGTTTTTGGATAATATTATCTCGCAATCGAACAAGCAATATTTAGCTGATTTAATGCGATACAATAAAGTATTAGTCCAACGAAATGCTTTACTAAAATATTTTGTTGCCAATAATACGTTTGACGCTTCATCGTTAGAAATTTATGATGAAGAGTTGATTCATTTGGGTAAAAAAATACACGAAACTCGAAAAGAATTTATAAAAACTTTTTTAGACGCTTTCCTAAAATATTACAACGAAATTTCGGAAGGACGAGAAAAAGTAAATATCGAATATGTTTCGCAATTAAACGATGCACCTTTTGAAAAGGTTTTAAAAGATGCTTTATACAAAGATCGTTCGGCTCAATATTCGACAGCTGGAATTCATAAAGATGATTTGTTGTTTACGATCACCAATTATCCCATCAAAAAATTTGGTTCGCAAGGTCAACAAAAATCCTATTTAATTGCGTTGAAATTAGCTCAATTAGAAGTGATAAAAAATTCGCTCAACATTACACCTTTGTTATTATTGGATGATATTTTTGATAAATTAGACGAACATCGTGTAACACAATTGATTAAATTAGTGAACGAAGAACGTTTTGGTCAAATTTTTATTACCGATACACATCCCGAAAGAACTGAACAAATCATCAAACAAATTAACGCTGAAAGTAAAGTTTTCCGACTATGAAAAAGTATGAAAAACGAAGTAATCAACAAACGCCTGTTCAAGCTTTAGAGCATTTCATTAAACAAAATGGAAAAGAAGAATTGATTTGGGAAGTGAAGGCTGAAGAAGCTTGGCGTACTGTTATGGGCAAATTTTTTGAAAAATATACCGATCGTGTTGAAGTAAGACAACGTACTTTATATGTTAAAATTAATTCCCCTGCAATGCGTCATGAATTGATGATGGGAAAATCTAAAATCATTGCAAATATTAATGAGGAAATCAAAAAAGATTTTTTGGTTGATGTAAAAATTTATTAGAAAATGCCTTACATAGAACACTCAAACTATCCGAAACCCAGTTTTCTGAATCGAAATTCGCATTATTCTACGATCTATCCTGCTAAATTTAAAAAATATCCCGTTCCAACCTATACACGAGAAAAAATCGCCACAGAAGATGGTGATTTTTTGAATTTGGATTGGCGTTTTCAAGAAAATAAAGATCAATTAATCATACTTTTTCATGGTTTAGAAGGCGATTCGAAACGAACCTATCTAAATTCGTGTTCAGACTTCTTTTATAAAAAAGGCTTCAATATTTTGGCTTGGAATCATCGTTCGTGTGGAGGTGAGATGAATAAAACATTGCGTTTGTATCATCATGGTTCGATTGACGATGTTCATTGTGTGATTGAAAAAGCAATAAACGAAAATTATAAAAATATTTATTTGATTGGCTATTCGATGGGAGGAGCTTTGGTGTTAAATTATTTGGGTAATTACACCATCGATGAACGTATAAAATGTGGGGTTATTTTTTCTGCTCCAATTTCGCTGAAGTCTTGTGCAGATGAATTAAAGAAATTTCCTAATACTGTTTATTTCAAAAACTTCAAGAGAACACTTGCACAAAAATTTGCAGAAAAAGCCAAACAATTTCCTGGAAAAGTGAATGAAGAAATGATTGATAAAATCAAAACTTTTGATGAAGTCGACGATTATTTTACAGCGCCAATGCATGGTTATCAAAACAAAGAAGAGTATTATACCAAGGCTTCTCCAGCAACTGTTTTGAACCGTATCACAACACCTTGTTTGATTGTAAATGCTGCAAATGATCCTTTTTTGGGGGATGAATGTTATCCTATTGAGCGATTAAAAAATCATTCCTACTGCACTTTCGAAATGCCAAAATACGGTGGGCATTGTGGTTTCCCATTAGAAAACAATAAACATTCTTGGACTGAAGTTAGAGCTTGGGAGTTTGTCGGAAAATATTAATCGAAAAATAATAAATAAAAAAAACCTCGAAGCAAGCTTCGAGGTTTTATATTATTTTAATAGTATTAATCTTCCCATCCTGGGTTTTGAACCATTTTTCTATTTAAGTTCATTGAAGATTGAGGAATAGGTAATGTCATAATTCTACTATTTGCTTCAGTTGTACAATTACCAAAACAGTTAGTATTTTTAATAATACCTAAATTATTACGTTTCAAATCTAAGAAACGTTGACCTTCACCAAAAAATTCCTTATTCTTTTCTGTCAATAAAGCTGTTAAAACATCTCCAGAATATGTAGTACCACCACGTTCTGTAGCAAAAGCATTAATTTCTGATAAAGCTTGTGCGCTTTGTCCAGACTTAATCATCGCTTCCCATTTTACAAATAACGCATCTGTCATACGGAACACTTTAATGTTCTGAGTAAACTTAGTTCCATCAGATAACAATGGATATTTTGCTAATCTCACTCCATTTGGATCATCATTTGTAGGAACACCAGTTGTTTTCATCAAGGATTTTCTTACATCCCCATCATTAAACATATTATATACTTCTCTTCTTACTAATAGAGATGGATGACTCCCTGTCTCAGCATAAAAAGTTGATAAAGCTTCATTTACTTGTGGGTTATTTGCAGGTGATTGTTTTGCTTCCCAAATAGTTTCAGGCTGATTTTCAGTTACCCCTGAAGATTCAGAAGTAAAATATGTTACATAATCATCTTTCGAAATCAACTTATAAACAGAAGGTGATTTAGTTAATACATCATTCGCTAAATCCATAGCTTTCTGATAATCTCCAGTTGCTCCTCTAGTTAAATATACTTTAGATAGTATAAATTTAGCCACAGTATTAGAAAAATATCCTTTATCCTTTGGAGTCTCATTCTCAGTAACAATACCCGCTTCTAAATCTTTTATTACCTGATCATAAGATTCTGCTATTGTTAATCTTCCATAAGTAGCAGTTGGATCATAATTACCTGTATAAATTGGAATTCCTAGCTCAGGATTTTTATTGGCTGTTGGATTTGCTGTATAATAATTCAATAAATAAAAGTATGATAAACCTCTACCTATATGTGCTTGAGCTTTTAATTGCTTAACATTAGAAGATTCTGCTATTGTAGAGTTAAGTACATCATTAGCTGCTGCTACAGCATCGTACAATCTATCCCATATAGCAAAATCACTACCAGAAGCATTCCATGACATTGCATTTGTTGTTCTGAAATACCCGTCATTAGTTTCACTAACAAAAACATTAGACGAAATTAAATCTCCAAAAACAAGCAAGTCAGCACCAAAAGCATCACTATTAGCCAATTTAGCAAACATTCCGTTCACAGATTTCTCCATCTTATCTTCACTTGTTACAGGAGACTCCCCCGGTGTAACAACATCACCATCAACTGGTTTTTGATCTAAAACATCATCACTACAAGAAAAAACTAAAGCAGACAATGTAAAAGCAACTAATATTTTATTAAAATTTTTTTTCATAATTCTTTAAATTAAAAATCAATAGATACACCTAACGAATAACTTTTCATAATTGGAGAAGTGTAATCATACACCCCCTTACCTTGCCATTGATAAGAAATTGCGCTTGAGTTATTTGAGTTTGCTTCAGGATCAAATGTTAATGATTTATCAAATACATATGTCCATATATTATTTCCTCTAACATAAACTGTTAAATTGTCTATTCCTTTAATCAGATCCTTAAAGCTATACGCTAATTTAATCTCTTTTAAACGAATATGATCTCCATCTTTTAAATATCTTGTAGATGGAGAAGCAGAACCTGAAGCTGCTCCATTACTATTTACTGCTCCAACAACTTGTCTTGGATTCGACGCATTAGTATTGTTTGGAGTCCATGAATCATATAATGCAGATGTCTGTAAGTTTCTAGTTAATGAACCTCCATCATTTAAACTATAACTTTGCCATGCATCATATACTGAATATTCAAATTGTCCAGCAAAGAAAGCACTTAAAGATAATCCTTTATATGCAAACTCTGTTCTCAAACCAGCCATGTATTTTGGAAAAGGTGATTTTCCTTGAAAATAACGTTTAGCATTCTGTCTATTATTTGTAGTAGCAGATTCTGTCTCATCAGTAAACCACAAAGGATCTCCATTACTAGAATCAACTCCTGCCCAACCGTAAGTATAATATTCTCCAAACATATGACCTTGTGCTACAGCTTTCATCGCTCCATCCATATATAAAGCTTCAGGATCTTCAAGCTTTCCAACCTCTGATTTGTTATATGAGAAATTACCACTTAATACCCATTTAAAATCTCCATCGAAAGGTCTTGCTGTTAAAGATGCTTCAAATCCTTTGTTGATAATATTACCAACATTTGCCATAATACTATTTGCGCTAGAAGGCGTTTCTCCTACAATTTGAGAAGGAAATATAGCATCAGAAGTTTTTCTATTATATACATCAAAAGTAGCTGAAACTATATTTTTTGGTAAACTAAAATCAACTCCAATATTCCATTGTTTTGAGACTTCCCATTTCAAATTAGGGTTACCAGCTGTTGTAATATTTAAGACAGGTGAATCACCATATACTGGTGTTGAACTTGGAACCCCATATTTTGTCCAACCATTATAAACAGACCCCCAAGAGTCAGCGTAAGGTATATTTCCAGTTTCTCCATAATTTCCTCTAATTACTAATCCATAACCAGAATCTTTTAAGAAACTTTCATTTCCAACATTCCAAGATCCTCCAGCAGACCAAAACACACCTGTTTGTTCATTTTGTCCTAATGTTGAATTTGAGTCTCTTCTTATATTTGCGGTAATTGTATATTTATTAGCTAAAATATAGTTTAAGCGAGCAAAGTAAGAAAACTGTACCCATTTTCTTCTATCTCCATTTTGTCCTAAACTAAAGTCTGTTGCCAAATTCATCCATGGCCCTGTCATTCCCATACCTGTTTGGTATTTCCATACAGAAGAGTGCTCTTGGTAATCTATACCTGCTGATAATTCAACATCATGAATATCTGCAAATTTCAGTTTATAAGTTGCAGTATTTGTCCAGTTCCAATCGAAAACACTTCTGTAAGAGTCTTGTAACAACCCTCCATAGTTTAATCCATCTCCAAATTCCGGATTCCACCATTCTTTTTCATTTATTATTTGGTAATTAGTTCCAAATAAAGAAGTTAATTTTAAATTTTTCAACAACTCATAATCTGCTTTTAAAGATGCTACCAATGTTTGAATAGAACCTTTAGCAAAATTAGTTTTTTGAATTGCTACAGGGTTAAAAGTTCTTGCTCCTCCTAAATTCAAATTATATGAACCATCAGGATTATAAACAGAATATACAGGTAAGACCGTCCATCTTGTTAACCAAGGATTCGAATTTGATCCTCCTTGTGAATAACCTTTATTCTCTACATTAGAAAAATTTGTCGTAAATCCAATGTTTAATTTATCTGAAGCTTTATGATCTACCGCAATACTTGCAGAATATCTATCAAATTTACTCTCTAATACCAAAGGTTTATTTTGATAATAAGATAATCCTGCTCTAAAGTTAGTATTATCACTTCCTCCTGATACAGATAAATTATACGTATTTACAGTAGCTTGATTACGCTGTATTTCTCTTTCCCAATCAGTATTAGAAACTCCATCATATTTTACATCTGTATTTCTAAAGTAATTATACGCATCTTCTTGAGAAGCAAACTTACCAGTATTATATCTAGCCATAGCCCCCCATTGAAGAAATTCATCAGCATTCATAAAGTCTAATTTATCATATGCGATATCCTGAACAGCAGTATCAGATGAGAAATTAAATTTAGTTTTTTGATTATATTTTCCTCTTTTAGTTGTAACAACAATAACTCCATTAGCACCGCGTGCTCCATACAAAGCAGTAGAAGATGCATCTTTCAATACAGTTACAGATTCAATTTGATTCGGATCAATAGAAGCTAAAGGATTAAATGAAGATAATAATGATGAATTATCTGAACCTTTACCAACAACCACACCATCAATAACATACAATGGATTTGTATTACCAACAAATGATCCTACTCCACGAATTGCAATAATATTAGAAGATCCAGGCTGTCCACTATTTGTAGAAAAATTCAGACCAGCTACACGACCATTTAAAACTTCATCAACAGAAGCTACAGGCGTACTTTCAAAATCCTCTTTCTTAATTGTCGTATATGATCCAATTTTTTGGGTAGGATCTAATTTTATTCCTCCTAAAATCGTTACTTCTCCTAAAGAAATATCTTTAGATTCTGTCCCGTACTTTAAAGTTCCTAAATTATTAGAAGTCACTTTAAATTCTTTTCCATTGATCACTAATGTATCTCCTACTTTAGCGTCAATGTTAAAATTCCCATTCTCGTCTGTATATGTAATTATATCAGTACCTTTTACAGTAACCTCTACGTCAGACTCTGGGAAATTGTTACCATCGTTAACTACACCCGTTACTTGAGCAAAAGCCATTGTTCCTAACCCTAGGAAAGCTAATAAGCCCAAAGATGTTAATCTTCTCCTCATAGTTTTATATTTTATAACATTTTGGACAAAACTCTAACTTTTTTTTAAGATTTCCAAAAACTTAAGGTTTTTTTTTATTTATCAAGTATATAATATAAAATAGCTATATTATACTAAATAACAACAATTATATTCAAAAAATATCACTAAATTAAATTAATTGCATGGCGTTAATAAATAAAACTTATCTTTAATATTCTTTTTTACATTATTGATTTTAACTTTACCTTTAATTTAATCTTAAAGCTTCATAATATTTACAAAAAAATGGCTATCTAAAAAGATAGCCATTTTGGTATTTAACAAGTTTATTAAAAATCTTTATATATTAATAACCTGGAGTTTGCGTCATATTTGTATTTAAATTTAATACAGATTGAGGAATTGGAAATTGCCATTTGAAATCACCAGCTTTTAATGTTAATTCAGAAGAAGATGTACCAGTACCATCTGCTAAATATCCATTTCCACTTCTTTGGATACCACTTGTGTAAGCTGAAGAAATTCCACTAACACCTTGTAAACGTTTTAATGTGAACCAACGGTCACCGTTTTCGAAAGCTAATTCTTTGCGACGCTCTAATTGGATTGCATCAAAAATAGCAGTTCCTGTTTCTCCTCCTTCGTATGAAGAGTAACGTACATCTCTCAATTTATTAAGAGTTGTTAATGCACTTGCACTGTCTCCTGCTAAATACTGAGCTTCCGCTAAATTTAAGATTGCTTCTTCAACACGTAAATAACGACCGTTATTTAATCCTAATTTAACTTTACCATTGATGTATTTATTAACAGCAATTACTTGTTGATAATCATGATTAGAAGGGGTAAAAACTTTGAAATATGCATTAACACGCTCAGGTTCTGTTTCTTGATTGTATAAAGCATAAAAATCTTTGTCTACCGCGTATTCAATTACAATATTTTCATCAGTTGCTCCTTGACTAAAATTTGTACCAATTGTAGGATCTCCAGAATTAACAAATGGAATTTCGAATAATACTCCATTGCTATTATTAGATGTCCACAACGCTGCTAATTCAGAAGGATTAGCTGGTGCTACTGCATCAACAGCAGGTTGTGTAAATTCGATTGATTTCTTGTAATCTCCTTTGTATAAATATATTTTACCTAATAAAGCTTGAGCTGCATATTGATTAATTACAGACGCTTCTTTTGTTGCTTTCAAATTTGGAATAGCTGCTTCTAAATCTGCAATCATTTTATCGTACGTTTCTGCAATTGTAGCATCACGTTTAGGCATTGCTTTTGGATCATATTGATCGATATATGCAATACCTACAGTTGTAGGTGCATCTGCAGATTGTGTAGGAATTTCGGCATACGTGCGAGCTACCTCAAAGTGTGCTAATGCACGAACAGCTTTTGCTTGAGCAACAACATTATTCTTGAAATCACCATCAGGTAAATTATCTGCATTAGCTAAAATAATATTGGCTCTTGAGATAATATTGTATGATGTTGAATAAATACTTGTTGGAACAGAGTTAGAATTATATGCCCATGTATGCGCTCTTTGTCCTGAACGACGTCCATTAGGATCTAAGATTAAGTTGTCAGACATAATATCACCAACTGCGATAATATCACTTGCATTGCTTAATCCTGCATAATAACCTGCTTGACCAAAACCTTTGTATACTCCATTTAATGCATTGGTAAAATCAGATTCTGTTTTGTAATAATCTGAAACTTCAATAGCGTCGAATGGTTTTTGATTGATATCATCATCACTACATGATGTAAAACTTAATGCACAAGCTAATAATGATAATACTAAAATATTTTTTTTCATTTTGTTACAATTTTTTAGAATGATACATTAAATCCGATTGAAAAAGAACGAACTAACGGATAAGAGAACGCTGTAAATGAGTTAGATACATATCCTGATGATCCTGCTGCACTACTTTCACTTGTTCCTGTACCAGCAATTGGGTTACCATGATAATTTGTCCACAATGCTAAGTTTTGTACTTGAGCAAACATTCTTAAATTTTTAACAAAAGTACCTTCTACTAACTTAGAGAAATTGTATCCTAATGATAAACTACGGAATGCGATATAATCTGAGCTCTCTAAATATTTTGTAGAATATTCTGGCCCTGTTGTATTAGCCATTGCAAATGCTGCATGATCACCTGGTTGTTTCCAGTAATTTGCTGCTTCTACCACGTGGTTATCTAAAGATGTTGGATCTGTTAAGTATGCATATGTGTTGTTGTACATGTATCCACCTGCTGAGTATGTAAAGTCTGCATTAATGTCAAATCCGTAGAATTTTGCATTCAATCCGAAACCTCCCATTAATTTTGGAAGTGGCGTTTTATTTGTTGCAACAGCGTCACCACCATCATAAACATCCGTTATGTTTCCGTCTTTATCAAAGTACAAATCTTTACCCGTATTTGCGTCAACACCTGCATGTTTTACTAAATAGAATTGGTAAGGTTTACCACCTGATACATGAATCATACTTTCGTAAGAATCAGACATGATCAATGAATTTTGACCATCTGCTAATTCATTAACTTTGTAATTTAAGTTTGTTACGTTACCGTAGAAAGATAAATCAAAGTTTTTAGAACGAATTACATCATAGTTTAACTCTAACTCAACACCTTCTGTTTTAATTTCTCCAGCATTAACAGTTGTTATATATCCTCCTACTTCTGCAGATAGTTGTTTGTTAAAAATAAAGTCTGAACGTAATTCATTGAAATATGCAGCAGAACCTGTTAAACGACTTCCAAAGAATCCGAAATCAACTCCTACATTAAATTTCTTGTTAGTTTCCCAAGTTGCATTAACATCAGCTAAGTTAGTTGTAGGAAAACTTGCAGGATTACCATTATAAGTTCCTAAGATATTCATCAAGTTCATATTTGCATAACGTGCCAAACCTGAGTCATCTCCTACTTCACCGTATGATGCTTTAAGTGTTAAATTACTAACTGCTTTTGCATCGCGTAAAAAGTTCTCTTTTGCTAAATTCCATCCCAAAGCAACACCCCAGAATGTTCCATATTTATTATCTAAACCTGCTAAAGAAGTACCGTCACGACGAACATAAGCATCTACAAAATATTTATTTGCAAAGTCATAAGATGCAGCTCCTAAATAACCAAATTTAGACACTCTCCATCTTTCTGATTTCGAATCTTGTTCGATTAAAGTTGCCAATCCTTGTGTTTGTAAATAGTCGTTAGGGAATCCAAGTCCGTACAATGTCATCGAATATAAACTTTGGTTAATATATTCTGTTGCAGCTGTTACGCGTAAGTTATGTTTTCCAAAACTATTTTCGTAAGAAACCTCATTACGCCAGTTGTAATCGAAACGATCTGTACTTCTATCTGTTTTAGCACCAGCATCACCTAATAATTCAGATAATAACGCAGATGGTTTTAGGAAGTTTTCATATTGTGTGCGGTTATATGTTGCACCAAAAGTTGTACGTGCTGATACATTTTTTGTAATATCAGCTTCTACAAATCCCGTCCCATAAATACGTAAATATCTTGTTTCAGCATCAGTATTTTCCATCTCATCTGCAACAGGGTATCCCATGTAGTTTGCATTTGGATTGTAGACACGATCTCCTTGTTCATCTAATGCATAATCACCGTTTGCATCCATTTGATAGAATGTTTCGTATGGGCGATTCATTAATGTATTAAAGAAAGGTGATTGTGCATTCACACGGTCACGAGGAGAATCTAAAGTTGTATAAGATCCATTTACATTAACACCGTAACGTAACCAATCTTTTACTTTAGTTGTATTATTAAATGTTGCAGAAATTCTTTCTAAACCATTATAATACTGTACAGCACCCTCGTTCTTATCATATCCAATAGAAAAATTATTTGATGATTCACCATCATTTTTACTAATCGAAACAAAGTGAGATGATGTTAAACCATTTTTGTATAAATCATCAGACCATTTGTGGTCATTCTTTGATAAACGTGCGATTTCTTCTGAAGTACGAGCTTGCCCTAATCCTAAATTAGGAATAGTACTTAAACTATTTTGGTAATTTAACAATTGCTCGGCATTCATCAAACTAATATTTGGCAAGTCAACCATATCGTTAACTCCAATACGAGACGAATAGCTTACAATTGCTTCACCTTTTTTCGCAGATTTAGTTTTCATGATGATTACACCGTTCGCTCCACGAGATCCAAAGATTGCTAATTGAGAAGCATCTTTCAATACCTTTACTTCTTCGATATCTGCAGGGTTAATAGCATTAACATCTTCTGCATTCATATACGTACCATCAACAACATATAATGGAGATTTTACACCACCATTCAAACCAATTGCTCCACGAATTGTAACGTTAGCAGTTGCACCAGGAGCACCACTCATTGCTTGAGATGACAAACCATCCGCTTTACCTCCCAACATTTGGTCAATAGAAACAGAAGGGTTCATCTGTTCTAAATCTTTTACCTTAACAGTTGTTACACCTGATTTAGATGGAGCGTTGAAAATAGATTTTACAACTACTTCACTTAAATCAACTGGACTACTTGTTGTAGCAACATACTTTAAAGTTCCTAAGCTATTGCTTGTTACTGTGAATTCTTTCCCATTAATTACTAAAACATCTCCAATTTTAGCATCAATATCAAATTTTCCGTCTAAATCAGTATAGACAACTTTGTCCGTACCTTTTACAGATCTTCTACATCCGATTCCGGAAAATCATCTGCGTCATTTACAACACCTGTTACTTGAGCAAATGCAGCTGTTCCTAAACCAAGGAAAGCCAATAAACTCAAAGATGTGATTCTTCTCCTCATAGTCTTATTTTTATAAAATAGGGGAACAAATCCGCAAATTAAATTTTAGCTAAAAAAACAAACTGATAAATATTTAATATTTTATTAAATCAAGACAAAAAAGGTTTTATTTATCAGCTTTAAAATTTGAGAGAATGATAATTTTAGAAAGATTACATTTTTAACAAATATGATAAACATCTATCTGTTTTTATGTTAATTATTTTCAATTACACTAAAATCAATATTGCATAATATTAAAAAAACAATTAATTACAATTGTATTTTTATACGAAGAACCGTTAAAAAATGACACTAAAAATTATCTTTTTCTTAATGGAAAAATAATTTTTAAAATAAAAAAGACGGCTAAAATAGCCGTCTTAAAGTTAAATCAATTAATTGGTCAATTAATCAATTTTGATATTATCGATAATTAAATCGTACGCAACCTCTTTTCCTACTTTTAAAGAAAATAAGTCATTTCCGACTGTTTTTTGAATATCAAGTCCTTCAATATTTAAGGTTACAAGAACCCATTCTCCTTTTGTATCTATTGCACCATTGTATTGGTTATTTTCTGCTCCAGAAACTGTAACTGGTTGATTTGCTAATTCGCCTACATTAAAAGGTGTAAAACCAGTTGTAGATTTGTTTACATTTAATGATAATGATTTTCCTGATTTACCTTTTACATAGAATGTAATTTTCTTCGGATTAGTAGGAAGTTCGTTTGTTAACTTTGCAGTAAATACATAATCGTTACCTGCTGGTGTTCCTTTTATTTGTAATGCATTCGAATCATCTCTTCCTAAACCTACAGCACTTGTTGCATAGTCTTTAAGTCCAAATTTTGCGTTAATAGAAGACATAAAATCTGCCCAAACGTTAAAATCAGATCCTTTAAATAACAAGTTAGCAGCTTCTGTATCATTTCCGCCACCTGGATTTTGTCCTCCACCTACATCAAAACGAGGTTGATCAAAGTTGACATCTTTGGTATCACGGATATATACTTGATATGAAGAATTATACTTACTCACAAGAACTGTTATCTCTCCACTTCCAGTTGGCAACTCTACATCTTTAAAAGAAGCATATTTACTTGTTCTCAAATCTGTTTCTGTTCCACTTTTATCAATTAAACTAACGTTATCTGCAGTAGCTGTAGACCCATCAGGATAATAAGTTTTTTCTGTATCAGGTGATTTAAATTGTACATTTTTTATTTTCACCAATGTGTTTACATTTTCTGCTCTCAAAGCTTCAGCAAGACTATTTACTTCTTTTGGTGCAATAGCTTGTATTGGATCACAAGTTTTAATAAAAACTTTTTCTCTCAATTCTTTTGGCATACGATCTAAATCAAATGTAGAACCTGCTATCTTTGTACCAATTCTAATTGTACCACGATCTTCAGCAACTTTTAATCCTTTTAAATTAACTTGAACAGTACTACCAATTGGATAAAATCCATAAACTGGACGTTCTGCTAATTCTATTTGTATACCAGCTGTTGCTCCTGAAGCTTTGTCTTGAAAAGAAATTGTATTTGCTAAATTTCCAGACTCGTCGCTTGTAATAACAATTCCTTCTACAATTAAATCATCTGCAACCATTCCTTTATCATCAAGTTTCAATGTTTTTTTATAGACTTGATCTAATAAATCTTTAATTGTAATGTTTGCTTCTTTTTTTTGTGGACAATCCAAAGATGGAACCGAATAATCATCATCTTGTACACATGATTGTGCTGTAAATAAACCTAAACTTAAGGCTGTTGCTATTGTTAATTTTGTTATTGTATTCATTGTATTTTTTCTTTAAAATTGATTAAAATCTGAAATAAATGTTTGCAAAATAAGTAGTTCCCATTCCGTACCATAATTTTGGACCAAATGTTTTTTGATAAGTAGGATCAATTGCATTTGTATATTTTCCTGTTCTCATTTGTTCAAATCCTCCAGTAACATACTCTTTGTTATTCAAGACATTATTAATTGTTCCTGAAATTCCTGCAGAATATTTACCAATACGAAATGTTTTACCAACATTAATATTCAACATAAACTGATCATCCATTTTAGGTTGTCTAAGAACATCTTTTAAACCTTCTTCTGTAATTCCTTGAATTGGAAATCCATTTTCATCTTTCACAAAGCGGTCTGTTCTTCTATATGCGGCTATATCTAAATAATTATTCATTAAATAGTTTCCAGAAACACCAATCCACCAAAATTTTGGATCACGGTATTCAGCACTTAAAGAAAATCCTGTTTGCGGTCCACCTCCTAATTTATAATCTTTTATATAGGCTTGTCCGAAATTTTTATAAGGAACTCCTTCATCATTTGCATAATCATCTGAATATAAATTATAACTCGCATTATCTTTATAAACATATTGACCTATAGCCGCAACAGCTGAAACTGTAAGAACAGGTAAAACTTGTGCTTCTACAGCTAATTCAGTCCCTATATATTCTTTACCTACACCTGTCATCACTTCAGAAACAAATATTTGATCATTTGTTCCGTCAATATATCCAAATGATTTTTTAATTTCATCTTTTGTTCTTGTATAAAAAGCAGTGGCACGTGCCTTAATACGTGGCGCTCTTAAAATATATGATAGATCACTTGAGAAAATTTTCGCACTTTCAACTCCATCAACTGTAACTTCGTTTACACGAGCATTTGGAAAAATCTCATCAGAAGTTGGTGCTTCTGTTTGATACATTACATTTGCTTGAATAAAGTTTCGTCCGTCTAATTTTACCAAGAAATTAGATTTAACTCCAAAATCTAAAAAGTCGTATGTTTTACTTTTTCCGTAAGAAGAATCTAGATAAATTCCATTTCTATATTTACCATCTCTGTAGAATTTTGTCATTGCAACCTTAGCTCCAAATGTTACATCTAAAAATTTACCTTTTATTTTAGATTGAGCATACAAATCTGCATAGTCACGATTTATTTCATAATTATATCCATAACGATCGTCTTTATATGAAATCATATCAGGATTATTTGCATCAATAGACTTTCTACTAAAAGAATCTTTACCTAATACATAACTTCCTCCTAATAAATCTTCAACTCTACGAAATAATTCTGATTTTGTTTTCTGATAAGATGCAGCTACAACAACATCTATGTTTGATGATAATTCGGTCTGAAAATTAGTGTATGCAGAATATGTTTTATCTTTATTGACATCACTTCCTAACCAAAATGCAGAATACCCATCTTTAACTCCTTTATTAAAGTCATATAAAGATCCCCAATTTAATTGAGAAGCTGTACCATTTAACCAAGATTCTTTATTATTCGCTTGAGATGGTAGATTTCTATAATATAAAGGTGATGGATTAAACGCATTATACCAATCTAAACGAGAACTACTTTCTTCACCAAATTGATACGAAAGTGTTGTTGTCAATTTAGATTTTTCATTAATATTCCAATGGTGCGTTAACATATTCACTGGTTCGAAGGTTTTCTTCACACGTTCGTTACGTTTTTCACCATCTTGCCATCCCCAATAGCCATTATAGTATATTCCCATCAAGTCTACCACTTCTTGTGTATTTGGAGAACCAGTAGAACGACGAGTAGGCGCACCAAAACTTGTCAAGTTTAAGGTATGTTTTTCATTAAACTTTTTCTCTACACCTAAATAGTACGCATAAGCATCATAAAAAGTACCTTCTATAATTCCTTCTTCAGCCCAACGTCTACTTCCTGAAACCATAAATGCCCAACCATTATCCATCAAACCTGTGTTATAGGTTGCCATTACACGATTTCTGTACGAACGATTGGTGTTAGAATAAGCTAAGCTTACTCCTTTACGCATTGTCGAAGGACGAGTATCAAAATTTGTTACTCCTCCTAAATCTCCAAAAGCATATTTAGAAGGCTCTAATCCGTATGTTAACTCTTCTGGACGACGAGTAACATCATTTAGACCTCCCCAGTTATTGAAGGTTGCACGTCCATTATCCATTTTGTTCATACGAACTCCATTAAAATGTACGTCATTATATTTGTTATCTAAACCTCTCGGTTTAAACCAATACGAACCTAATTCGTATGCAGATACACGAGCAAAAACGTCGCGTGAAGATTGTAAAAGTCCTGAATTTGAAGCTGTAGAACTTTCATCATCAGATAACTCATCATCTGTTAATGTAATAATACCAACTTCTGCTGTATTTGGATTAAATGTTAATTTAATTTCACCTAAGTCAAGCTCTTTTTGTCCTGCTACAGTGATTTCTTTTTCAAAAGGGTCGTACCCTACGCCATAAACTTGTAATTTGTATGTTCCATCTGGAATATCAACAAACTGAAAATAACCTATACGATCAGTAATCGCAGCATCATTCACTGCGCCTCCGTCTAATCGTACAGTGAGGTTATAAACCTCTTCACCAGTTGCAGCATTTTTAGCCACCCCAGTAACCTTTGTCTGCGCCTGTGCAAAAGCGACAGTTGCAGCAAAGACCGAAAGACTTAACAATAATTTGTTCATTCAAACGAATTTTTATTTATAAATTAGCTATCTAAAAAAAATAGGACAACAAATTTAGTAAATTCATAATTAATAACATATGTTTAAAATTAATAAATCTTTAACTTTATTAATAATCTTTAATTTATTTTTAACGTTAACTACTCAAGCTCAAACTAAATATGCGAGTGCGACAGTCGCTTTTTATAATGTTGAAAATATTTTTGACACCATAAAATCGGTGGGATATATTGACGGAACATTACCATTTAATGATAAAAATTATCATATCCAGATTGCAGAATCTGACATTTCAAAGTACGAAACAGAAGATTTCAAACAAAGTTACACCTACGAAAACATAAAAGGAAAGAAAATTATTCGTCCTTTAATTCTTCAAGAAGAGTTTTTACCAAATGGGAATAAAAGATGGAATACGCAAAAATATTTTCAAAAAATCAATAATATTTCAAAAGTAATTAGCGAATTAGGCGCTGATGTTACAAATACCGCACCTGTAATTGTAGGGATTTGCGAAATTGAAACGAAAGAAGTTTTAGAAGATTTAGCAAACAGTTCGGCTTTAAAAAAATACGATTATGGTGTTGTTCATTTTAATTCATTTGATGCCAGAGGAGTTGACACAGGTTTATTGTATCAAAAATCTCGTTTCAAAGTAATTGAAGCAAAACCTCATCCTATTTTTAATTATAATGCAGATGGTAGACGTCGATACACACGTGATATTTTACAAGTGACTGGATTATTAGATGGAGAAGAAATTACGTTTTTAGTTAACCACTGGCCATCTCGTAGTGGAGGAGAAAAAGCTTCGATGCCAGCTCGTATGGAAGCTGCAAAAGTGATGAAAGGTATTTTTGAAGATTTAAAAGCTCAAAATCCGAATGCAAAAGTAATTGCAATGGGAGATTTTAATGATGATCCAATTTCACCAAGTATCAAAAACACATTCAATCCTGCTGGAGAAATTTCTAAATCAACAGAAAACGGCTACTATAATCCAATGATACCTTTATACAAAAAAGGAATTGGGACTTTAGCTTATCGTGATGCTTGGAATTTATTTGATCAATTTATATCTACTTCATCATTGGTTACAAAAAACAAAGATTATTCTTCTTATAAAATCTTTAAAACAGAGGTTTTTAACAAAGATTATCTAATTGCAAAAGAAGGTGCATACAAAGGTTTTCCAAATCGTATGTGGAGTGGTGATACATATCGTGCAAATGGTTACTCTGACCACTTCCCTGTTTACACAATCTTATTAAAACAAGTGAAATAATATGAATAAATTAGCACAATTATTTGGTCAAAAAAATAATCGTCTTCTTACAATATACACAACTGCTGGGTATCCAAATTTATCGGATACCCCATTTGTTTTAAGAGAATTAGACAAAAACAAAGTTGATATTATAGAAGTCGGAATTCCATATTCTGATCCTTTAGCAGATGGTCCAACAATTCAAGCAACGAGCGAAAAAGCTTTGGCCAATGGAATGACATTGAATATTTTATTCGAACAATTAAAAGATGTAAAGGATGAAATTTCTGCACCTATTGTATTAATGGGTTACTATAATCAAGTCATGACATTTGGATTAGAGAAGTTTTTACAGCATTGTAAAAAGAGTGGTGTTTCTGGATTGATATTACCCGATATGCCTTACGATATTTACTTGACTCAACACAAAGAACTTTTCGAAAAGTATGATCAAAATGTTACGTTCTTAATTACGCCTTTAACAACTGAAAAACGTGTAAAAGAAATCAACGATGCTACTTCTGGTTTTGTTTACATTGTATCAAGTTCTGCGACAACAGGAGCAACAACTTCTAATTATAACGAAGATTTTTTATCAAACATCAAGAATTTAGGGTTAACGAAACCTCATCAAATTGGATTTGGCATCTCGACTAAACAAGATGTAGAAAAAGCATGGGAATTTGCAAATGGTGCAATTATCGGAAGCGCATTTTTACGTGTTTTAGAAAAAGCTGAAGGCAATTATTCTGAAGCGATTAAAAATTACATTTCGAGTTTGAGATAAATTTCCTACAAAAAGATACAAACAAAAAAGCAAGCCGTCGTAAAGGCTTGCTTTTATATTTGAAACATGTTTTTCTATTTATTCTACAATCAAGATAAAATAGTTCTTTTTACCTTTTTGTAATAACACGTATTTATCTGCTATTAAATTTTCTGTTGTCAATACAAAATCATCTGCAACTTTTTCTTTGTTAACTGAAATTGCATTTGCTTTTAACTCACGTCGCGCTTCAGAATTCGATTTCAAGAAACCTGTTTTATCCGCTAACGCAGCTACAATATCTAATCCTTCTTCGATATCTGTCATCGCTACAGTTGCTTGTGGTACACCTTCGAAAACAGATAAGAATGTTTCTCCATCTAATTCTTTTAAATCTTCAGAAGTCGATTTTCCGAATAAAACCTGAGAAGCCTTTTCTGCTTTTCTCAATTCTTCGACACCATGCACTAAAATCGTAATCTCAGTTGCTAATTTACGTTGTAATTCACGTAAATGTGGTTCTTGACGGTGACGTTCGATCAAATCATCAATCGCTTCTTTTTCTAAGAAAGTATAAATTTTGATGTAACGTTCTGCATCTGCATCTGCTTGATTTAACCAAAATTGGTAAAATTTATACGATGATGTTCTTTTTTTGTCTAACCAAATATTTTCTCCTCCTTCAGATTTACCAAATTTAGAACCATCAGCTTTTGTTGTTAATGGACAAGTAAACGCAAACGCTTCTCCTTGAACTGTACGTCGAATTAATTCTGTTCCTGTCGTAATATTTCCCCATTGATCAGAACCTCCCATTTGCAATTTAACACCTAACTCTTTGTATAAATGCAAATAATCGTAACCTTGAATTAATTGGTACGTAAATTCTGTAAACGACATTCCGACATTAGACTCTGATGAAAGACGCGATTTTACTGAATCTTTCGCCATCATGTAGTTAACTGTAATATGTTTCCCTACGTTACGAGCAAAATCAATAAAAGAGAAATTTTTCATCCAATCGTAGTTATTCACCAATAAAGCTGAATTACCATTGTTCGTATCAAAATCTAAGAAACGAGATAATTGCGCTTTAATTCCAGCTACATATTTATTTAATGTTTCTTCATCTAACAAACTTCTTTCTGCAGCTTTACCAGTTGGATCTCCAATAAATCCTGTTGCACCACCAACCAAAGCAATTGGACGATGTCCGTGACGTTGTAAATGAACCAATAAGAAAATCGGAACCAAACTTCCTACGTGAAGAGAATCTGCAGTAGGATCAAAACCTACATAACCAGAAGTCATTTCTTTATTTAGTTGTTCTTCTGTCCCTGGCATTATATTGTGAACCAGTCCTCTCCAAGTCAATTCTTCAATTAATGGATTCATAGTATATTTAATGTGTTTTTTATCTAAATTTTACGAGTTACAAAGTTACTATTTTTCAGTAATATTAATAGTGAATAAAGAGATAAAAAAAATCAAGGTTTTCCAAATGGAAAACCTTGATTTGAGATATAATTATATGAGGATAAAATTATATTAAAAAAATGTTATGAAGGATTTTGTTCACATAAAGGATTAGAATTTAATTCTGAACGAGGAATAACCCAAGTCCATCTTAAATCTGTAGCCGGAACTTCCCATACGTTGTTTATAACAGCTGCTACAGCACCAGTATCACGACGATTAAGGGCAGATTTTGTACGTTTTAAATCGAAGAATCTGAATCCTTCTCCCCATAATTCGATACGACGGTGTAAATACAACTCGTCTAAATAAGCTTGTCCCGATGTTGTAAATGATGTAAATTCTGTATCTCTTGCTTGTGCTAATTCAGTCAAAACACTCTTAGAACCTGCTTCGTCTCCTAAATAATATTTTGCTTCGGCTTCTATTAGGTACATTTCTGCTACTCGCATAAAAGGAACATCACCCAACGCAACATTATTATCTTTATTTTTTGTTAAAAATTTTTGAGATGTATATGGGTATTTTGAATAACTCGATGGCAAACCTAAGTCTGGATGATTTCCTGTTGGATCAACTACTTGCGCACGAACATCCGATGTTGGAAAAGCAGCATATAACTTATGATTCATCACTTTTGGAGCTTGACGAATTTGTGTTGAGTTATAATTACGAGACATATATGCATGAAAGTTTCCAAAGAAATCAGTTTGATCATCTTGAATTGCAATTCCCCACATCCATTCTTTATTGGTAAAATCATTAAAACCTTTCAGATAATCTTCTGATGGCATCAATGTTTTATTCTTTCTTGCTAAAGCCGCATATTGTGCTGCTTTCGCATAATCTTGTTGCACCAATGCGACACGAGCTTTAAGTCCTTGTACGTTATCTAAAGAAAAATGTGAGTTGTGTAGTTTAGAAATACCTGTTAATTGTTTTTCAGCTTGATCTAAATCTGACCAAATTTGTTTATACACTTCTTCTACTGTAGATCTTTCTTTAGGATCTTCCATTAACTCTGGTGAAGGATCTAAGCGAATAACTACTCCTAATTGAGAATTCGTTTTTCCTGCTTCGTATCTATTAGCATACAATTGAACTAATTGAAAATAGCCAAAAGCTCTGTAAGCATATGCTTGTCCAATTGCATTATTCTTTAATGTTTGATTACCTCCTGCATCTTGCCCATATGTAATAACATTATTTGCATTACGCATCATAGAGTACCAAAAATTCCATGGATAAGCGATATTTCCTGAAGATTCGTTGTTAATATCTAACCATCTCAATGTAGAAACGAACCATCCGTTACCTGTAGAAGGAAACACAACATCATCACCTAATACATCACTTACAATTAATTGGGCTGTATATCCATTTTGACCTTGTGAAGAGTTTTGTCTAACATACATATTTCTATGCATCCCGTTAATAATCGTCATCAAGTTTTCTCCTGTAGAATATGCTGTTTCATCTCCAATTTCTGAAGTAGGAATTGTATCTAAGAAATCATCAGCACATGATGTTAAGGATAGAGAAGTCCCTAAAACTATTGCTGCTAATATATATTTTACTTTTTTCATTGTTTATTTTTTTTAAAATTGAACATTTAACCCTACACTCACAATTCTTGATGGTGTATAACGGTATGATGTTGTTCCATTAAATGACTGCACAGGCTCTAAACCTTTTCTAGCTGTCCAGCTTACAAGATTTTCTCCACTTAAGAAAAGTTTTAAAGAAGACAATCCAAATCTGTCAATTTGATCTTTCTTAAAAGAGTATCCAAATGTTGCTGATCTAAATGCTAAATAATCTGAATCTACCAACCAACGTGATGAAGCTGCTAAATTTTGGCTCACATTATTAGTTGATAATTTAGGAATATTCGTCACCTGTCCTGGAGTTGACCATGCATTTAGCATATCAGTATGGATTGCTCCTCCATCTGGTGCTGTGTCAATTAAGTTAGCATAATTTCCATCGTAAGTTTGTCCTCCAATTTGATAAGTAAACAATGTATTCAAGAAGAAACCTTTGTACGAAAAGTTATTAGAAAAACTTCCGTATACATCTGGAATAGAAGATCCTACATATCCATACTCTGCGTTATTATGGTTCACAGTATAGGCTTTCCCATCAATGATACGAGTACTTGTATCGTTTGCTTTTTCAGGATCTTGCACATATAATGCACGACCATCAGAAGGGTCTACACCATGATACTTTCTTAACCAAAAATCGTATAAAGAGCGACCTACTGCCAAACGTTTTGTTCCGTTAATAATTTCTTCTTGACCATTTGGCATTGTTAAGATTTCATTTTTGATTGTAGATGCATCTACATTTAAATCCCAACGGAAGTTTTCGTTACGAATAATACCGAATTGTAAAGCAATCTCAATTCCTGAATTCTCTAGATCTCCAATGTTTTTGTTAAAACTATTCCCTGGTACTCCTGATGAGTTTGGTGTTGGAACTGCGAAAATTAAATCTTCAGTTTTACGTTTGTAATATTCAACACTACCGGAAATTCTATTATTTAAGAAACTAAATTCTAATGCAACATCAAATTGCTTATTTGTTTCCCATGTTAAATCAGGATTACCCATTTGAGATAAATAAATACCTCCATTCATCCCATTATTGTATCCTAAATCATATAAATTCAAATCAGCTTGATATCCTGGTGCTTCGGACATTCCTCCATCATTCCCAACTTCTCCATAAGATGTTCTTAATTTTAATAGATTAACAAAACTTGAATCTCTCAAGAATGATTCTCTATGGATATTCCAAGCTGCACCTGCTGACCAGAATGTTCCTTTATCTCTACCTTGTGCAAAACGAGAAGATTGATCTTGTCTTACCGAAGCCGATAAAGAGTAAGTACTATTGTAATCATAATTAACACGTCCAAAGTAAGATTCTTTTCTTAAATCGATTGAGTATCCAGTATTACTTGTATTTACGATAAAGTTTGATAATTCTCTAATCCCTCCAACAACTTCGTGTGTTTTTCTCGTATAAGCATATTGTATATTACGATCAATAGACTCGTGTCCTAAATCTACTTGTAAGTTATGTAGTCCGAATGATTTTTGATAAGATAAAATTTGATTTAAAGTTAATGATGTTGTTTTTTGTCTTGTAATCCCTAATGCAGCTGTACCAATTGCATCTCCAATTTCTTTGTTCTGATAAGATTTGAAGTTATAATTTTGGATATCATATGCAACATTCGTTCTAAAAGTTAATCCTGGCAACAAATTAAACTCTGCAAAAGTTCTGGTGAAAACAGCATTCGTTTCACGAAAACGATCGTTTAATAATGTTTCTTGCAAAACATTACGTCCTACTCCTGCTCCTGCTCCACGACCTCTTGTAAAAGTACCATCATATCTTACGTTACCATTTTCATCGTACATTCTTTTCCCTTCATCATCGTATAAATACGGTGAATATATTGGCCCCATAAAACGTGCAGTATAAAATGGATTAATATAAGATGAACCTTCTCCATCTTCTGCTTGTTTAGATTTTGTTAATGCACCCGTTATATCTGTACCAATTTTCAACCATTTACTTACACGAGAATCTACATTTACACGAGCGTTATATCTTTCGAAGTCAGATTTTATAATATAACCTTCTTCATTATTATAACCTAAAGATGCAAAGTAATTTGTATCATCAGAAGCACCTGCATAACTCAAGTTATATTGTTGAAGAGATCCAACTCTAGTCACAGCATCCATCCAATCAAAGTCGTTATACAACATTGACGCATTTGGGTTCAACTCACCATTAATAATCACCTCATTATTTGGAACATTATAAATGTTGTTTTTCAAATTCTGAGTTATCAAATTATTTGATGCCCATTGATTCGCTTGTTCTACTGTAGCATTTGGGTTTGATTCTAAATAACCATTACGCATTGATGTCCAAGTCAATTTATAATAATCTTCAGCTCCTACCTTAGCATACTCAGGCACCCCTCTTGTTACAACTCCGGTATTCGAGCTAAATGTGAACTTCCCTTTATTTCCTTTCTTCCCCTTTTTTGTCGTAATCATTACAACTCCATTTGCAGCTGCAGATCCGTATAATGAAGTAGATGAAGCGTCTTTTAGAACACTAAACGATTCGATATCATTCGGATTAATATCAGACAAAGACCCTGTGAAAATAGCACCGTCAACAACAAATAATGGTGAATTTGATAAATTATAAGAAGAAATACCTCTTATTCGAATATTAGCACCAGAACCAGGTTGTCCT
Source organism: Empedobacter stercoris (assembly GCF_020281205.1). GTDB lineage: Bacteria > Bacteroidota > Bacteroidia > Flavobacteriales > Weeksellaceae > Empedobacter > Empedobacter stercoris. Next base: position 8,501 of record NZ_JACXZC010000018.1, on the reverse strand, counting down.
GTAGAAGTTGAAAATTGAACTCCAGGAGCTCCACCTTCTAAGGCTTTTGCAACATTAGTTAATGCACGATCTTCAAAAACTTCAGATTTAATCTGAACATTAGAACCCACTACGGTTTCTTTCTTTTGAACACCATAAGCTGTAACTACAGTTTCTTGTAAATCTACAGTACTAGTTTTTTTAGGATTGATTACTCCTAAATTATTACTTGTAACTATATACTCTTCGCCATTAATAACTAAAATATCTCCAACTTTAGCATCAATGTCAAAATTTCCATTTTCGTCTGTATACACAATATTCTGAGTTCCTTTTACAGAAACTTCAATGTCAGACTCTGGAAAACCATTTGCATCATTCACTGTCCCTTTTGTTTGAGCAAATACAAGTGTACTTAACCCAAGAAAAACGATCAATGATAAAGAAGTCATTTTTTTTCTCATGTGTTTTCGATTTATCTAATGCAATATTAACATTTTTTAACACATTTCCAAAAAAAATCATAATTTTAACACAAAAAACCACCTATAATTACATATTTTTAATTACTCAATATAATCTTTTGTTATTTAACACATTAAAAAACACTTTCAATGCAAACGCTTTTTGAAAACGAAAAATTCAAATGGATTAATTTACATAATCCAACTAAAGAAGAATTAGATGAAATTGCAACAAAATATAATTTTCAGAAATTAACGATAGAAGATAGTTTAGAACCTGGCCATTTACCAAAATACGAATCAGATGATCAAAATGTTTCGTTTTTATTGATTCGGTTTTTTGATAAAGAACATCGCATGTTGAAAAACATCATTCGAGAATTTAGTCACAAAATCAGTATTTACATAGGAACTGATTTTATAGTGACTGTTCATCAAAAAGAAACGGATATGTTTGATCGTATTCAGGAAAAATATCTTTCAAATCCTGATTTATCCAAAATAACGATTAAAGGAATTTTGTATCGAATCATTTCTGAAACAATCAAAACTTACGAACAACCGGCTTACAGAATGGATGAAGGTGTTGATTTATTAGAACAAATGATTTTTTCAGATGATTTTAGAAGAATCAAACTTCAAAACCTTTATCAAATTAAACGAGAAGCAACCGCTTGTAAAAAAATATTAGATTATACATTAGAAGCGTTGAAAGAATATCGATTAGATCATAAACGCACAAGTTCCTCTCAAGATTTAATCGAAGAGAATGTAAAAATGCTGCATTTACATTCACAAATTGTTGATGATGTCCAAAGTTTACTATCTATTTATCTTTCGATTAACGGTCAGAAATCGAATGAAATCATGCAAACTTTAACCATTTTTTCGGCCTTTTTCTTACCCTTAACATTTATCGCTGGTATTTATGGAATGAATTTCGATTTTATGCCCGAATTGAATTACAAATTAGGTTATCCAATTTGTTTACTTATCATGTTATTAGTGGTAATTTTTATTTACTTTTGGTTCAAGAAAAAGAGATATTTATAATTCAGTATGATTTTCGTAACGGGAGGAACAGGTTTGGTTGGTGCGCATTTGTTGGTAGAATTAGCAAAAAAGCAACAGCCTATTCGTGCTTTAAAACGAAAAACATCCAACACAAAAACCATCGAAAATTTCTTTGCAGAACAAAATGCATCGCAATTTTATAGCTATATCAATTGGATTGATGGTGATTTGTTAGACGTCACAGAACTTCCGAATTTATTAGAAGGAATCGAAACAATTTACCACGCTGCTGCATTTGTTTCATTTGATGAACGTCAAGAAGAAGAGATTTTTAATACCAATATTTTAGGAACAGAAGCATTGGTCAACGAAGCGATAGATACCGGAATAAAGGAGTTTTTCTTTATCAGCTCGATTGCTTCCATGGATGATATTAATCCTGTTACAAAAATGATTGATGAACTTTCTCCTTGGAACAATAGCTTAACGCATTCGTCGTATTCTATTTCAAAATTTAGAGCTGAGATGGAAGTTTGGCGCGCTTCACAAGAAGGTGTTAAGGTGATTATTATTAACCCTGGTGTCATCATCGGGACGTTAGATACAAAACGCGCAAGCGAAAGTTTGTTCCAACAAAATTCCTCGAAAAATGATTATGCTCCTTCTGGCGGAACAGCTTTTGTTGATGTACGAGACGTTGTCAACATTTTATTTCAGTTGATTGACAAGCAACTTTTTAATCAAAAATTCATTGTAATTTCTGAAAATAAAACATACAAAGAAGTATTTGATTATGTCGCAATCAATAGCAAGCGATCTGTAAAAAATGTTTCGAATTTAACGTTAAAAATCATTAAAAACCTTTCTATTTTCAGTCGCATTTTTGGAGGAAAATACATGACGAAAGCCAATTATTATTCGTTAACATCTGTGACAAATTACGATAATTCTAAAGTCGTAAAAGCATTAGATTACAATTTCATTTCGGTAAAAGATGCCGTGGATTATCATTATACTCGTTTTCAAAAACTAAATTCTACAAAATAGTTTACTTTTGTTTTATGGAACAACAATTCATTTCAACACTTTCAATAACTGCTTCAGAATTAACATCAGGAAGCGTTTCAGCTAAAAGTCCATCAAATATTGCGTTGGTTAAATATTGGGGAAAAAAGAAAAATCAAATTCCAACCAATAGCTCTATCAGTTACACATTAACGAATAGTTACACGGAAACTGAATTAAGATTTTCTCCAAAAACTTCAGATACTTTTGAGGTAGACGTTTATTTGGAAGGTGAATTAAAAGAAAGTTTTGCACCAAAAATCATTACTTTTTTTGAACGAATTACCGCTTATATTCCATTCTTAAAGCATTATAAATTTGAAGTTCATACGCACAACTCTTTCCCACACAGCTCTGGAATTGCTTCTTCGGCATCTGGAATGTCTGCATTGGCGTTATGTTTAGTGCAAATAGAAAATTTATTAGGCGCAAATTTATCTGAAGAAAATGCTTTGAAAAAAGCTTCTTTTTTAGCACGTTTAGGTTCTGGAAGTGCTTGTCGTTCGGTTTACAAAGGTTTGGTTGAATGGGGAGTAAATGACTTCATTGAAGGAAGTTCAGATTTATTTGGAACAAAATATCCTGATGCAGAAATTCATGATGTTTTCAAAACTTTTCATGATACCATTTTATTGATTCACGAAGGTCAAAAATCAGTTTCTTCTACTGTTGGTCATAACTTAATGAATGGACATCCATATGCGGAACGTCGTTTTGTAGAAGCAAATGAAAATTTAGAAAAATTATTAGCTATTCTGAAAGCTGGTGATGTGAAAGCATTTGGAGAATTAGTAGAACACGAAGCCTTAACGTTGCACGCCATGATGATGATGTCGAATCCAGCGTTTATTTTGATGAAACCAAATACAGTTGCAGCTTTAGAAAAACTGTGGGAATTCCGTCGTGAAACTGGAAATCAGTTGTATTTTACACTTGACGCAGGAGCAAATATACATTTATTGTACCCTAAACAAGATGCCGAAGCGATTGAAATTTTTATTGAAAATGAATTGAAACAATTCTGTCAAAATGGAAATTGTATAAAAGATAAAGTGAGTTTTTAATCACTTATAAATTTTATTAAAAAAGTCTCAAAAATAAATTTTGAGACTTTTTTAATTTTAAAGAAATATATGATTAATAATTTCCTGTTGTTGCTTTTCCTTGTACAATGGCTAAAGCAGACGATGTTCCAATTCTTTTCACGCCTAAAGCGATCATTTTTTCAGCTTCTTCTGTTGTGCGAACTCCGCCAGAAGCTTTCACTGGAAGCGAACCTGAATTTTCAAGCATCAATTTAATAACATGCTCATTTGCTCCATTTGGTTCTCCATTTTCAGTTTTATAAAAACCTGTAGAAGATTTTACAAAAACTTTTGATGCTTTTTCTTCACCTGCTTTTTCTAAAACAGTATCACGAATTAATTGTGTTATAGCAACAATCTGTTCATCTGTTAAAGCAGCAGTTTCGATAATCCATTTTACAACTTTACCTTCACGCAATGCGACTAATGTTGCAGCTTCTACTTCTTCTTTTACTTTATCGCTATCACCTTTTTTGAACGCTTCGTAGTTTACTACAAAATCTAATTCATCGGCTCCATCAGCAATTGCTTTTTGCGCTTCTCTCAACTTTTCATTCAAATCGTAAGTCCCTTCAGGAAAGCCAATTACAGTTCCCAAAACAACATTCGATTTTTTCTCATCCAATAATTCACGAACTGATCTTACATAATCAGGACGAATCATTACCGCATAGATATCATTATCAATAGCTTCTTGTGCTAACTTATGCACCATCTCTAATGTATCAGAATTCGAAATACCTGCTTGTTCAGGTGTTTTAAGATACGTCGAGTCTAAATATTGATTAATATTCATCTTTGTATATTAAAGTTTTATTTGTCTATCTATTGGTTGCTCCAACGAAATTATAGTTTCTGTACGTGTAACGCCATCAATTTGCTGAATTTTCTTGTTCAAAACATTCATTAAATGAAGGTTATCACGACTCAGAATTTTCAAGAAAATTCCATAATTTCCCGTTGTAAAATGAGCTTCGACCACTTCTGGAATTTCTTCCAAAGCTTTAACGACTAATTTGTAAGATGAAGGTTTATCCATAAAAACCCCAACAAAAGACATTGTATAATATCCTAAAATAGATGGATTAACGATAACTTTTGTCGAATTAATTACACCCGAATTTTCTAACTTCTTTATACGTTGATGAACCGCTGTATTTGATATTCCTAATTCTTTTGCCAATTGTGACACAGGAATATTAGCGTCATCCATAAAAGCATTCAGAATCAATTTATCAATTCCATCAATCTCTACTTGACCATTTTCGTGGATTCTCACCTTTTCTAAAATTAAACCGCTACAAATTTAATATTTTAAAATGGTATAAACGGGAAAATGATCGCTATATCCACCGAAATATTTTCCACCAACAAAAGTTCTAAATGGCAAACCGCTTGATTTCCCGCCACTATTCTTCAGAAAATTCGCATCAAAAATAGCTGTTTTGATATATTCTAAATTTGATTGTGAAGTTAAAAATCCTTTCGAGAAAAGTTGCTGATCAAATAACATCCATTGCTTTTTAAAGACCATAGAACCTCTTTTATAGGATTGAAGACCGACCATTGGATTGAATAGCTCGCTTCTGTTTACCTCATCTTGTTTGGCACGAGTATTTAATTCGTCTATCAAATCAGGATTTGTTGGAGAATCATTAAAATCTCCCATCACAATAATTTTTTCTAAATGATTTTCGATCAACAAATCATTTATTCTTTTTCGAATAGTTTTAAAAATATGTTGACGCTTTAGTTGATTAATTTCTTTATCTATTTTAGAAGGTAAGTGCACAATAAAAAGATGAACAGTTTCCTTCATTAATTTTCCTTTGACATACAAAATATCACGTGTATAAGACTTGTTATCAAACTGATCTTTGAATACAAATCGAATTGGTTCACTTTCCAAAACTTCGAAAAACTGTTGACGATAAATCAAGCCTACATTTATTTTTCGTTCGTCCAATGATTCATACAAAAGTGTTTTGTAATTACCTTCTTTCAAAAAATCATTGTGCGTTAAATCTTGTAAAACGTCATCATTCTCCACTTCTGCCAATCCTACCAAAAAAGGTAATTCGTTGGTCTCTACTCTTCCAATTTTTGAGATACAAAACGCAATCTTGTTTAATTTAGTTTCGTATCGATTATCTTTCCATTTGATAAAATTGCTGGGTAAAAAAGATTCGTCAGAAGATTTAGAATAAAAGTTTTCGACATTATAAAAAGCGATTGTCGCGAAATTTTGTTTCAAAAGAATTGTTTTTGCTAAATTAAGAAAGAAAGTAAGTTTATAAAAATCTTGCAAGAGTTAAAGAAACATTTTAAAATATAAATTAGACATGAAGTTGAAAATAAAAAGGTCTAAAAATTATCAACTTGAACAATTTTCAATCAATAAATTATCAACTTGAATACCTATCAAAAATCATGTTAAATATTATGCTAAAATTCGTGTAAATGATTGATTTATGGTCAATTTAATCTGTTAAATATTGTATATTTGCAAAGTTTGCAGTTTCTGCAACAAGAACTGAAAAGATGTATTTTTAATTGACTATTATTAGAATAGTCTCAAAAAAATTTAAAACATAATGTCAAAAATTCATTACACACTTACGGATGAAGCTCCGATGTTGGCAACTCATTCATTTTTGCCAATCGTTAAAGGATTCACGAAAACAGCTGATATTACAATCGAAGTTCCAGATATTTCTTTAGCTGGACGTATTTTAGCTAATTTTCCAGAATTCTTAAAAGAAGAACAACGAGTTCCTGATGCTTTAGCAGAGTTAGGAGCTTTGGCGACTACACCGGAAGCTAATATCATCAAGTTACCAAATATTTCGGCTTCTGTTCCTCAATTAGATGAAGCAATTGCGGAATTACAAGCAAAAGGTTTTGCTGTTCCTAATTATCCAGCTGAACCAAAAAGTGAAGAAGAAAAAGCAATTAAAGCAAAATATGGTAAGGTTTTAGGATCTGCAGTAAACCCAGTTTTACGTGAAGGAAACTCTGACCGTCGTGCACCAAAAGCTGTTAAAAACTATGCTAAGGCTAATCCACACAAAATGGGTGCTTGGACAAAAGATAGTAAAACAGAAGTTGCTTATATGACATCTGGTGATTTCTATGGTACTGAAAATTCAACTACATTAGAAAATGCAACTGACTATACAATCAAATTTTATGGAGAAGATGGTTCTGTACAAGAATTAAAAGCTGCTGCGCCTTTAAAAGCTGGTGAAGTAATTGATTCTTCTGTAATGAACTTAAACTCTTTAAAATCATTTGTTCAAGAAGCAATTCAAGAAGCAAAAGAGAAAAATGTTTTATTGTCTGCACACTTAAAAGCAACAATGATGAAAATCTCTGATCCAGTTATCTTCGGAGCTATCGTTGAAACTTTCTTCAAAGATGTTTTTGTAAAATTTGCTGAGACTTTCAAAGCATTAGATATTAATCCAAACAATGGTTTAGCCGATTTATTCGAAAAAATCAAAGGTCATGCGCAAGAAGCAGAAATTAAAGCTGCTATCGAAGCTGATTTAGCAAATGGACCACGTGTTGCAATGGTGAATTCTGATAAAGGAATTACAAACTTCCACGTTCCTTCTGATATTATTGTTGATGCTTCTATGGCTGCATTAGTAAGAAACGGAGGTAAAATGTGGAACAAGGATGGTGCTGAAGAAGATACTGTAGCAATTATCCCAGACCGTTCTTACGCTGGTTTCTACGAAGCTGTTGTAGACGATATGAAAGAAAATGGAGCATTAGATCCAACTAAAATTGGTACAGTTCCTAACGTTGGTTTAATGGCTCAAAAAGCTGAAGAGTACGGATCACATGATAAAACTTTCCAAGCTCCTGCAAATGGAACAATCAAAATTGAAGATGCTAACGGCAACACTTTATTAGAGCAAAAAGTTGAAGCAACTGATATTTTCAGAATGTGTCAAACAAAAGATGCACCTATCCAAGATTGGGTAAAATTAGCAGTTAACAGATCTCGTTTATCTGATACACCTGCAATTTTCTGGTTAGATAAAGAAAGAGCTCACGATCAACAAATCATCAAAAAAGTTGAAAAATACTTAGCTGATCACGATACAACAGGTTTAGATATCCGTATCATGGACGTTAAAGATGCCATGAAAGAAACATTGAAACGTGCAAGAGAAGGAAAAGATACAATTTCTGTTTCAGGAAACGTATTACGTGACTATTTAACAGATTTATTCCCAATTTTAGAATTAGGAACTTCTGCTAAAATGTTATCTATCGTTCCATTGATGAACGGAGGTGGATTATTCGAAACTGGTGCGGGTGGATCTGCTCCAAAACACATCGAACAATTCGTAGAAGAAGGTTACTTACGTTGGGATTCTTTAGGAGAATTCTTAGCTTTACAAGCTTCTTTAGAGCATGTTTCTCAAACGCAAGGAAATGCAAAAGCACAAACTTTAGCTGATGCTTTAGATGAAGCAAATGCAAAATTCTTAGCAACTGATAAATCTCCAGGACGTAAATTAGGAACTATCGATAACCGTGGATCTCACTTTTATTTAGCTATGTATTGGGCAGAAGCTTTAGCAAACCAAACAGCCAATGCTGATTTAGCAGCTAAATTCGCTCCAGTAGCAAAAGCAATGCAAGAGAATGAAGCAAAAATTAACGAAGAATTAATTGCAGCACAAGGTCAACCACAAGAAATTGGAGGTTACTACAAAGCTGACTTCGTTAAAACAACTGCAGCAATGCGCCCATCAGCGACATTAAATGCAATTGTAGACGCAATCTAAGATTTCGAAAACAATGTAACGTCCTGAAAAAATGATACAGGATTAGACCAATAAAATTTTATTTTAAACAGTACATATATTCGTATTTG